>DASRBV010000175.1:0-9733 GCA_035653455.1 Pseudacidobacterium sp.
GCAATGGTAAGTGTGCCGCCTTTGGGCATGGCATCGCGGGCGTTCACAGCCAGGTTCATCAAAACCTGACTGAAGCGGTGCGGGTCCATCTCAATGGCGATTGTTTCCGGCCCGGCTTTGATTTCGAGATGGACATCCTCGCCCATGAGCCGCCGCAGCATGACTTCGTCATTCTTCAGAAGATCAGCGAGACGAACGACGCGCGGCTGGCTGACCTGTTTGCGGCTGAAGGCGAGCAATTGTTGGGTGAGGCGTGCTGCCCGTTCGCCGGAGCGGTGAATCTCGGACGCCATGTGGCCGAGACGATGATTTTGCTTCAGTTCCTGTTGAAGGATTCCAGCGTATCCATTGATTACAGAAAGGACATTGTTGAAGTCATGGGCGATGCCCCCTGCCAGGCGTCCGATGGCTTCCATCTTCTGGGCATGACGAAACTGCTCTTCAAGAGCGCGCCTGTCGGTGATGTCGTGCAGCAGGATGATGACTCCACAGACCTGGCCTTCGGCGTCGAAGTCCGGCGTATAGGATGCCTCAATATTTCGTTTCCTGCCATGGATATAGATGGTCTTCTCGAAGGTCGAAGGCTGGCCATTCAGGGCCAGAGACCATGAGCGGCGCACATCGGCCTCGTACTGTACGCCATCACCGCGGCGGATGAAAAACTCGAAATTGCGCTGGACAATCTCATCGCGCGAGATGTTGAACCAGTCTTCAAAAGTGCGGTTGGCGCTGCGGCAGTTTCCCTGCGCGTCAATATAGAGCAGGGCGACAGGGAGGCGGTCAGTCAGGGCGCGAAGCCCAGCCTCGCTGATGCGGAGCGCTTCCGTGGCGCGAACAGAATCGGTGACATCGGTGACAGTGACCGCGCGCGCGGGGCGGGAGTTGAACTCGACTGCGTGCGAGGTGATGCGGACGAGGCGCTCGGAGCCGTCCTTGTACCGGTGCCGCCAGGGGCCGGAAGACTGGACGGGATCGTTCCGTTTGGCACTCGACCGCACGGCCTGAAATTCTTCGGATGGGCGAATTTCAAGGATGGTCATGCTGAGGAATTCTTCGTGCGACCAGCCATATGCGCGGATGGCGGCCTCATTCACGTCCAGAAACCGGAGGGTTTCCGTGTCATAAATCCACATAGGATTGGGATTTTCGTGAAAGAGATCCACCGAAATGCCTCTCGGGAGCTGCTGAATGACCGGGTGAGGGACAGTTCGACTGTATCACGTTGGGCCAGAGGCGGGGAATTTCAGGGCAGAACCCCTGTGCAGTCCAAACCAGCAGGCTACACTTCGGGCACCCGGTCCTTTACTCAATGCCGAGGCGATATTGCATCTGTTCGAGGGTGTGGCCTTTTGTCTCCGGATAGATAAACAGCACGACGAAGAATTGCAGCACCATCATTACCGCGAAGAAGACAAAGGGTGTTCCCGAGGAGTGTTTCGCCAGGACGGGGAAGGTGAGCGAGATGAGTGCGTTCATGATCCAGTGCGAAGAGCTGCCGAGGCCCTGGCCCTTGGAGCGCACGCGCGTCGGGAAGACCTCACTGATATAGACCCAGATGACCGCGCCCTGCGAGATGGCAAAGAAGAAGATGTAGGCAACCAGAAACCAGACCAGATAATCCTGGTGCTGACCCAGCAAAAAAATGGAAGCAACGCCTGCCAGACAGAGGGCGGTGCCAACGGAGCCGATGAGCAGAAGGGTCTTGCGACCGAGCCTGTCAATGACGGTCATGGCCAGCAGTGTTGCGACCAGATTCATTGCGCCGACGAGCACGGCCTGCAGGTCTCCGGAGACGGCGCTGAAACCGCCGGCGCGGAAAATGTCATTCATGTAGTAGAGGATGGCATTGATTCCGGAGAGCTGATTGAACATGCCGATGGAGATGGCGAGAAAAATCGGCAGACGGTACTTGTACTGGAAGAGCGGTTCGGAGCGCTCGCTGCGTTCCAGATGGATGGAATCAATGATTTCGCGCATCTCAGCCTCAGAATCGGGCGATCCCATGAGTTGCAGCACCTGGCGGGCCTCATCAATGCGGTTCTGCGTTGTAAGCCAGCGGGGGCTGCGCGGAATTCCATAGAGCATGATGAGAAACAGCAGCGCAGGAGCAGCGGCGACGCCAAGCTCCCAGCGCCATTGCAGCAGGCCGAGGTCGAGACGCGCAATCAGGTAATTGCTGGCATAGGCGAGCAGAATGCCGATGACAATGTTGATCTGGAAGAGACCGACAAGGCGTCCGCGCCACTTCGCTGGGGCCAGCTCGGCAATGTATACGGGGCCGAGTACGGAGGAGCCACCGATGCCAAGTCCTCCGATGAAGCGAAAGGCGATGAGAGAGGGCCAGTTCCAGGCGAAGGCGCAACCAAGCGCCGAGACAACATACAGAACAGCCATGATGCGCAGCGTCTCGCGGCTGCCGAGCTTCTGACCCACGGCCCCGGCGGACATGGCACCGATGACTGTGCCGAAGAGAGCAATGGAAACAGTGACGCCCAGCGCGAATGCAGAAAGCTGAAAGACTTCCGTCAGCTGATGGGTGGTGCCCGCGATGACGGCGGTGTCGAATCCGAAGAGAAGTCCGCCCAGCGCGCCTACGATGGTGCTTTTAAAAAGGTAGAAATTAATTCTCATGCCTGCGTGCTTTCTACTCCCCATACAAGTCCAACCGAGGGCCTATATGGGGCATCCTGAGAGATTCGTTTTGAAATCAGGAAGACAATGCAGAACCTTGTTTCTCTCTGTTCAGGGTATAGGGAAGAATACATGCTCCCAGCAGTCCTGAATCAGCGCCAAGTTCTGCGGACATAATACGTGTGCCGTTGGTTGCGCCGCCATTCAAAACCGAGCGGCCTGGCTCAGTCAGGCGGTAGACATAGCTGCGGTGGCGCACTTCAGCAAAAAGCGCGGGCGAAAAGAGGTCCCATGCGTTCGCCAGACCTCCGCCGACAACGTACAGCGGAAGGTTCAGTGTATTAACCAGGTCGGCAATGCCGATGCCCAGGGCGCGCCCTACTCCGTCGAAGATGCGCTTTGCGTCCGGGTCTCCTTGTTCGGCCAGGTCGGAAAGATCGCGGGTCGTAAAATCAGGGTTGCGCTTCGCCAGAGCAGCGATGGCCGGGGCCTTTCCTGATTCGGCGGCATCGAGCGCGATGCGCCGGACCGCAGTGGCAGAGGCATACATTTCCAGGCATCCGTTGCTGCCGCATCCGCAGGCCGGGCCATCCGGTTCAATGGTGACGTGGCCTGCCTCTCCTGCCATGCCGTTTACGCCATGCCAGATTTTTCCGTTGAGGATGATGCCGTTGCCGATGCCGGTGCCCAGGGTCAACATGCAAAGAGAGCTGAGGCCGAGGGTCCGTCCACTGCCTAGGATGCATTCGGCAAGCGCAGCTACATTCGCATCGCTTTCTACCGTGACCGGCATTCCCAGGGAGGATTCAACTTCTTCACGCAGGCCAAAGCCGTCCCAGCCGGGCAGATTCGGTGGGCTGTGCAGACGTCCGACAGGCAGCTCAAGCGGGCCGGGTGTTCCGATGCCGATTCCGGCGAGATAGTGCTGCGAGGAATATGTATGAAGCAATTTGCGGACACCGCTGCATATGTCTTCTACGACAGCATGGCGTCCGGCAGCCAGACGAGTGGGCAAAAGGATGGTCTCCAAAAGGCCAGAGGCACGGGTATAGGCCGCGATGCGAAGGTTTGTACCACCTAAATCCACACCAATCGAAAAAGAATTCATAAATAGTTAAAAAGCCCTAACAGACAGACGGCAAAGTATGTAAGTTGCCGCGGCATGCAATTAAAAAATAATGCGATGCGCGGCGCTGGAAGCAGCCTTTTGCAATATACACGAAAAAAGGCAAAGGTGGAAACGATTCCATCGGCGACCTGGAGATCAGGGTTCAGAGCACAAGATCCCGGGTCCATGGCCCTTCAGGAGTCAGCGCACAGCCCAAATTAGGACAACCGCTTGTCTGTCCATGGACAAACCATGGTCGCCGAAAGAACGGGCCGTCGTTTGCCATTGCGCCCCAACTGCGCTTTTCGTTCCCGGGCCGGCACCCGAGAGAGGAGGGCGGTACCTCAGGCAGGTTCCTGGGTGGGGTTGCAGCCACAGGAATGGCGCAGCACCAGCCTGGTTTCGAGCTTTACCTGGTCCTGCCGCTTTTTCGGAGACGGGTATTTGCTCTTTTTGGCAGGCAGAAGCTGCTCGAAGAGAATTTCCGCGGCAATACGGCCCAGGTCTTCGATGGGCTGCTGGATGACGCTGATAGAGGGGCGGAGGGTGGAGGCCAGCTCGAAATCGTCAAAACCAAGAAGGGCGATGCTTTTGGGAATGGCCACTCTCAGCTTCTGAAGTGTCTCAAAGGCATAGATGGTCGTGCTGTTCTTCAGCGTAAAGATGGCCTCAGGAGGCTGCGATGTGGCAAGGTGGCTCTCGATGGCATATTCGGCTGACTTGTAGTCCTTCACCGACATATCAACGATGACGGGCAGACCGTGTTCTTCGATGGCGTGGCGATATCCGCGAAGGCGTTCGCGCAGAGTATAGAGCGTTGGTTCGCCGCCGAGGCAGAGAATGCGCTTGTAGCCGTGACTGACGAGGTGCTCGGTCGCTATGCGCGCGCCGTTGTAGTTGTCCGTGACCACGCTGGGGACGCCGGCCTTTGCGACGGGACGGTCAAATGTGACAACGGGAGTCGAGATGCGGCCCAGGAACTCAGCCAGTGCTTCGCTCTGGTAATTTGCCGGGGCAAGCAGGAGACCATCGGTGCGATGGCGCATGAGCACGTTCAGGTTTTCCATCTCGATATGCGGATCATTATTGGTCACGGTGACAATCAGCAGGGAATCGTGGGCGCGGGCGATTTCCTGGGCGGCCTCGGCACAGCTTGAAAAGAATGGGTCGGCGATGCTGGGAACGACTAACCCGATAGTCTTGGTGCGCTCGCCCTTGAGGATGCGCGCCGCCTGATTGGGCATATATCCAAGCTGCTCAATCACGGCATGGACGCGCTTGAGTGTGCGGGGGCTGACGCGGTGTCCGCCATTGATGACGCGCGAAACGGTGGTAGTGCCTACTCCGGCTTTGCGTGCGACATCGGCGAGCGTTGGATGCGAGCCTGGTTTGATCATCGTGCGTTCACGATTACAGCTTTGCACCAGTATTCAGGCACGGTGGATTGATGTCAATTCTTCCTGTGCGTATGCGGGGACAGGGGAGAAGATTCGCGTCTGGCCTTCGGCAAGAGGCAGGACACGGTCTTCCACTCCGTTTTTTCGGGCCGCGGAGAGCAAACGGGGCAATGGCTCTTCCACAGGCTCTGCGGAAAGGCAGAACGTGCCGTAGTGCATAGGTATCATGGTTGCGGCGGCCAGGTCGGCGAAGCCCTGCAAGGCATCTTCAGGGCTGGTATGCACGGCGCGGAAGCCATCCGGCGAATAGGCCCCGATGGGAAGCAGCGCAATGTGGGGCGCTAGCCGCTCTCCAATTTCGCGGAACCCTTTGAAATAACCGGTATCGCCGGAATGATAGATGGAATGGACGCTATTGCGGAGAACGTATCCGCCATAGCCGCGATGTGTGTCCTTCATGGTGCGCGCACCCCAGTGTTTCGCGGGAGTCATGACGATCTCGATATGGCCCAGGTGCATGTTCTGCCACCATTCCAGAACATGGACTTTTCTGAACCCGAGGCGAGCGACCAGGTCGGCAACTCCCCAGGGCACGATGACCTCAGGCGCTTTGCCGGAAAGCTGCCGCGTGTGAGCAATGATCTTCCGCAAAGAAGGCAGATTCAGGTGGTCCATATGCGCATGGGAGAGCAGGACCGTATCTATCGGCGGTAAATCTTTGATGGCAATTCCAGGGCGGCGTATTCGACGCAAAACAAGCAGCCAGTTTGCAAAGACCGGGTCTACCAGGAGATTCAGCCCACTCATCTGAATAAGAAACGACGAATGGCCAATGAAGCTTATTGCCGTTTGACCGGGCGCGGCCAGAACGGGCTGGTGCTGCGTACCCTTCATGGGGCGGAAAGCGGAACGGGCAAGAATGTTCACAATAAAGCTGAAAGGCGGGCGGCGTGCCACAGGTTCTCCTGAGAAAAGGATGCCGGAGAAAGCAAAAAAGATGCGGAGCGAGGTGGCGTTGCATGGTGGATAGGCGTCTATGCCGGCGCTATGATTCCGACATGAGAAAATCCATACTCGCTTTGTGTAGTTTGCTTCTTGCCATCTCCGCAACTGCGCAGGAAGCGCACAAATGGGCCGTCGTTCTCCACGGTGGAGCGGGCGTGATCGAGCGAAAGAACATGGATGCAAAGACGGAAGCGGCGTATCGCGCCAGTTTGCAGGCGGCGCTGCAAAAGGCGGCGGACACGCTGGACAAGGGCGGTTCCGCGCTCGATGCGGTCGAGGCAGCGATTCGCATGATGGAAGATGACCCTCTCTTCAATGCAGGACGGGGTGCCGTCTTTACTGCTGCGGGCAGAAATGAACTCGATGCCGCCATTATGGATGGCTCCAATCTGAAGGCCGGAGCGGTTGCCGGAGTGACACGCACGCGGCATCCTATCTCGCTGGCGCGGGCCGTGATGGAAAAATCGCCGCACGTGATGCTGATTGGCGCAGGCGCTGATGAATTTGCCGCGACGCATGGCCTGGAGATGGTAGACCCTGGATTCTTTTTTACCGAGCGGCGCTGGGATGCTCTGGTAAAGGAACTGAAGAAGGAAGGCAGACCCATTCCGCCGCGTCCCGCGGGTGCTCCGCCTGCTCCCGGGAAGCCCGTTGTGGAAATCGAGCTGCCGGACGCACACAAATTCGGGACTGTGGGTGTGGTAGCGCTCGATAAGCAAGGGAACATCGCCGCGGGAACGAGCACAGGCGGGCTTACAGCGAAGATGTGGGGACGCGTTGGCGACTCGCCCATCATTGGAGCGGGGACTTATGCGGACAACCGCTCCTGCGCCGTCTCCGGAACAGGGACGGGCGAATATTTCATCCGCCTGACGGTAGCACGGACCATCTGCGCGCTTGTGCAGTACAAGGGGATGGGCCTTCAGGAAGCAGCCGATGAGGTCATCCAGCACCAGCTCACGGACATGAAAGGCGACGGCGGCGTGATTGCAATTGATACAAAGGGCGATATGGTGTGGAGCTTCAATTCTCCCGGAATGTATCGCGCACGCGTTTCCGAAGGTGGAAAGCCGCAAATTGAAATGTATAAGGACCAGCCGTAGCGCATTTTTCGCTGCGCGGAGAATCCTGGCAGGATTGTCTGAAGCCCGGCATCGCTGAGATTCTTCCTCGCTGCGGTTGTCAGAATGACGGGCTCTGCAGATACAAGAAATGCCGATGATGAAGAACATCAGAGAGCTGCGCTGTCGGCATGTCTTCAGTACCGGTGCAGTCGTTATACTCAAAACCTATGGACCATTTGTGGACACCGTGGCGGTACAGCTACATCACGACCGCTGATACGGCAAAGCGCCAGGGCGTGCCGAAAGAGCTTTCCGCATGGCAGGGAGATACAGGCTGTGTATTTTGCAACATGCTGGAATCGGTGAAGTATGCCGAGTCTCATGGCATGGTCCCCGAACTGGCAGAGAAGGCCGCGCTCATTGTGCATCGGGGAGAACATATTTTTATTTGCCTCAACCGTTATCCATACACCTCAGGGCATGTGATGGTCCTGCCCTATACGCATGAAAGCTCTCTGGCGGCGCTTCCGGCCGATGTTGCCCACGAGCTGATGGATGCCGCACAAATACTTGAACGCGTGCTGGAAGATGTATATCGCCCGGAAGGGACCAACATGGGACTGAATCTGGGCAAGGCCGCCGGGGCAGGAGTTGCCGGGCATCTGCATCTGCACGTGCTTCCACGTTGGATTGGCGACACGAACTTTATGACAACGGTAGGAGAAACGCGCGTTCTGCCCGAAGACCTGGAAACAGCATGGAAACGCATTCGTGAAGGACTTGGGAAAAGACTTCGCGCATAAATCACTCCAGTCCCGATTCAAAACTGAGAAAACTCCATCCGCTGCGCGGCGGCCTACTTGCAGAGTGAAGAGGAGATTTTATGCCTAACGCATCGGATGTGCTGGTCGGGCGCCTTTCCAGGCGCTGGCGGCACGGACGGCGGATTATCTGATGGAGCAGGGCGGCCGTACCTTCTTTCCCAATGACCGCCCGCAGGCAGGGCCGAAAATTCGTTACGACCCCAGTCCTCCATTTACAAAGTTCAAGGGCAATCCCAGGGTTGCATAACAGGCCGCGGCATCCAAATCCTATGGAGGTTTTATGACCTTCGATCTTTCTCCATACGTGGACTGGAGCCTGCTCCTGCTGCGCATCATGGTGGGCATTGTCTTTATCACCAGTGGATACGGGCACCTGAAGGCGCCGCGCAAGCGCGCAGAAAGTATCGGGATGAGCCTGGGCTTTACGGCTTTTCTTGGGGTGGCTGAGCTGCTGGGCGGGATTGCGGTGATCATTGGCTTCCTGACGCAATGGGCCGCGGTAGGGCTGATTTTGATCATGCTTGGCGCCATTTATATGAAAATTGCGAAATGGAAGACCGGCTTCTGGGGAGAGAAATCCTCCGGATGGCATTACGATCTGATGTTCATTGTGATGAACCTGGTAATTCTGTGTACGGACGGGGGATATTTCAGCCTGATGCGCCGCTAGCCATCATTCATTTGACATGGCCCAGACCAACCGTCTATGCTTGAGGTCAAGTTGATGAAAAGCGTCGCTCCAACCTGCATGTGTATCTGCTGCTGCTGTTGCTGCTGCACCGTGCGGGTGTGTTCGTAGAGCGAAGCCGGTAGTACCAAGCTCAAACGCCCACCCGCAGGAAATCTGCTGAGGTGGGTTTTCTATTTCACAGGAAAGATTGGGGTTCCCCTGAAGAGGAAAAATCGTTATGTCACTTCGTATCAATGACGTTGCACCAGACTTCACAGCCGAGACGACCCAGGGCACCATCCGCTTCCATGAGTGGATTGGCGACAACTGGGCCATCTTCTTCTCTCACCCGAAGGACTTCACACCTGTCTGCACCACTGAGCTTGGCGCTGTCGCCAGCCTTCAGAATGAGTTCGCAAAGCGCGGCGTAAAAGTGCTGGGCCTGAGCGTGGACCCTGTCGAAGACCATCACAAGTGGGCAAAGGACATCGAAGATGTGGGCGGGCATCCGGTGAAGTACCCCATCGTCGGCGATCCTGAGCTGAAGATTGCCAAGCTGTATGATATGCTGCCGGCGACGGCGGGCGATACCGCCAAAGGCCGCACGCCTGCGGACAATGCCCCTGTGCGCACGGTCTTTGTCATCGGGCCGGACAAGCGCATCAAGCTGACTCTCTCATACCCGATGGCCACGGGCCGCAATTTTGACGAGATTCTGCGCGTGATTGATGCTCTGCAGCTTACCACCAGGCACAAGGTCTCAACACCTGCCAACTGGAAGCAGGGCGAGGACATCATTATCAGCGGCGCGGTCTCAAACGAAGAGGCGAACAAGCTCTTCCCCGGCTATAAGACCGTAAAACCGTATCTGCGTACAGCAGCGCAGCCTCAGTAAAACAAAGGCGATTGCATGTCCGCCGCGGGCCACTGCGGCGGACGAAGGGCACCGGTGGCGAAGTGGCTAACGCGCTGGTCTGCAAAACCAGTATTCGCGGGTTCAATTCCCGCCCGGTGCTCCAGATAAGTCTTCTGCG
>DASRBV010000176.1:0-6848 GCA_035653455.1 Pseudacidobacterium sp.
GTGGCGATGAGGACGCAATCGAATTGAGACAGATCATCGAGAGGCGTGCAGTGCATGTCCAGGTTGTAATGACGGCCGCGGCCTACATAGGGGAAGAAGGGATCGTTGTAGGAGACAATGGCGCCTTTCTGACGGAGCAATTCAATGATGGTCAGGGAAGGCGACTCGCGCAGGTCATCAATGTCTTTTTTGTAGGCCATGCCCAGGATGAGCACTTTTGATCCGTTCAACGGCTTCTTCTGCGAATTGAGCGCTTCGGCAGTTTGTTCTACCACGTAATAGGGCATGGCGAGGTTGACTTCGCCCGCCAGTTCGATGAACTTGGTTTGGAAATCATACTGTTTTGCCTTCCAGGAGAGGTAGAAGGGGTCAATGGGGATGCAGTGGCCGCCAAGCCCGGGTCCGGGATAAAAGGCATGGAAGCCGAAGGGCTTGGTCTTGGCTGCATCAATGACCTCGAAGATATCAATACCCATACGATGGCAAAGCTGTTTCAGTTCATTGACCAGGGCAATGTTCACGCAGCGGTAGATGTTTTCAAGCAGCTTGGTCATTTCGGCAGCCGCCGGAGAGGAAACAGGGACAGTGCGGTTGAAGATGCTGGAGTAGACGGCAGAGGCGAGTTGAAGCGCCTCGGGTCCGACCCCACCTACAACCTTGGGAATATCGCGCCGTGCTACGGTGTCATTTCCGGGGTCTTCGCGCTCTGGGGAGAAAGCGACATAAAAGCCAGAGGCGCCGGGTTCGCGTACCACTTTGAGTCCGGCACAGTTTTCGTTTTCCAGAACCGGAACCAGAAGCTCTTCGGTGGTACCTGGATAAGTTGTGCTTTCGAGAATGATCAGTTGTCCTTCGTGGACCTCCGGAGCAATGGCTTTTGCTGTGTCACGGATGAAGCTGAGGTCCGGCTCATGGAACTCGTTGAGCGGTGTCGGGACACAGATGATGACGACATCCATGTCGCGAATTTCGGAATAATCCGAGGTGGCGTGGAAACCTTTTTCCTTCGCGGATTGAATTTCTGTTCCCGGAATACGAACGATATAGGAGCCGCCCTGGTTGAGGATCTCTACTTTACGTGGATCAATATCGAAACCGGTAACGCGGAAACGCTCCTCGCTGAAGAGCAGAGCCAGCGGCAGGCCGACATATCCCATGCCTACAATGCCGATACGGGCGGTCCTTGATTCAATCTTTTCCTTCAGTTGACGGGCGCTGCCAGCAAGTACGGTCGCCATGAACTCGGTTCCTCCAGAGACACACAAGATATCATGCCAGATGGCATGGACGCATTGGAGGGAGCAATTGGAGGGCCATCCGTCTTGCGGGGCGACATCTATCGTTCTTTTTCCCGTGGTACACGTGTTTCCCACGGGGAATACCCGACTCTAAAAAAATGTAAATTCTTCAAAATACAGGGCTTATGTAATTATTGTCCTGCAAATTCCTGAAAATAAATGAGTTTCGTTTAAATTCCTGATTTTAAAATGTTTGCGGCCGCTCGTCCATAGACTGTCTATGGATTGCGTGAATTTGGGGCGTTTTCATCAGGTAAGGGCCAGATACAGTTGGTACGCGTTTCTGACCCACGTTAACCGGCGAAGTCTTTTGACTTCGCTCCTGCTCACATGGGGCACCCGTTCTTTTTGCTTCTCTTTCTTTCAGGATATCAGGTTGAGAGGGAATGTCCGACGGTGCCAGGATGTGGCTATGTTATTGGATACGTTGCATTAAGCCGGAGATGTTACTTCCGTAAGGGTTGACAGGGAGTCGGGGCGGGAACGCGGCCAGTGACAAGCCCTTCGATGTTCAGGGTGGCGATTTTTACAGGCAGCCGGGGAACCGGGTTTGAAAGTCTGGTAGGCGAGACAGGGATCGAACCTGTAACCCCCGGCTTAGAAGGCCGGTGCTCTATCCAATTGAGCTACTCGCCCACGGAAGGGGATGTCTCTATTGTAATGGCGATTGTGCGATTCAGCGCAGACTCAAAGATGGATTGCGCAGTTGCCTGGTTGCGAGAGCAGGCTGCGATGTAGAGAGTGATGCCGAAACCTTCCTGATGGGCGAAAACTGCCGGACGGAGGACGAAGTCCGCACGGCACTGGGGCAAGGGAAGCTGTCGTAATGCAGCGGATGCGGAGAGCACCCATCTTTCGTGGGCACCGAAGGATGCGAAGGCGTTCTGGTCGCGCAGGAGGATGTCTACGTAGCAAGCGAGGCCGGTGCGGCTTTCTTCCTGCGATGCGTCGAATTCGAAAGGGTCTATTTCGTCCGCGGGCAGGTGCCAGCGGTCGCACTTGGAGGTAAAGACGGGGGATTGAGGGGAGTTGAGATGGGCAAGCGCCTGGGCCAGCGACGGATTTGCCAATGCTTCCGGAATTTCCCTGATGCGGGAGGGAGCTTTTCTCAGGTCAATCCATCCTTCCCAGGGGGCGGCGATGACGGGAAGTCCTTTACCGATCTCAACCGACCAGTCGGCTTCCATTGGCTTCACTTTCGGAAGTGGCAAGCAGGAACCCGAGGAGGGTTTTTTCCGCCCAGTAGCCATCGTATCCATTGGCAGGAGCGAGAAAGGCGCAGTGGCCACCGTACGGAGTCTCGATAAAACTGACATACGGGTTGTCAATGAGCGCCTGACGGGTTTCGGGCAACATGCGAATGAAGGGATCGTCAAGCGAATGGATGATGAGCGTGGGGATGCTTAATGCAGATGCCACGTTGGAGCTGGCGACGGAGTAGTAGTAATCGTCGGCACTGGTAAAGCCTCCATAAGGCGCGACGACATATTCATCGAAGTCCCTCATGCTGTGGATTTTTTCGAGCACGCGGTCAGCATAGAGGCGGAAATAGAGGCGAGGAAACAACTCGGCCTTGCGATGCAACCGCGCAATCATGGAACGCAGGAAGTACTTCTCGTAGATGCGGTTCTGCGGCTCGTGCAGAGCGGCGGAAGAAGCGGCCAGGTCCATAAGCGGAGAGATACCTACGGCCGCTTTGAGAAACGGCGGCGGATTGTTTCCGAACTGGCCCGCGTAGCTGAGGACGAGATTGCCACCCATGGAATAGCCAATGACGGCGATGGCGTGCAGGTGATGTTCGCTGACAATGCGCTCGACGACAAGGGCCACATCGTGCCAGCAACCGGAGTTATAAATCGTTGGTGAGAGCTTGTCTGTTCCGCCGCAACTGCGCATGTTGATGCGGACGACGTTGCATCCGGCAGCCCAGGCGCGGGCAGCGTTGCCGAGCATGTACTGCGAGCTGGACGAACCTTCCAGTCCGTGGACAAGAACGACGGTGAGGCGCTGGCTGCGGACTCGTTCCGGCTGCCAGTTGCAGTGGCACACGATGCTGGTGGGGCCGTATTCTTCGTATCCGGGCATAGGGCCCTGTACTTCGACGCGAAGGGCCTCGGGTTGGGGCAAGGGCGCGTGGTGGCGGGGCAGGAAATTTCCGGCCAGCGTCATGAGATGGCCGTTGTTGAGGAAGCGGCGCGGCACAAAATCAGCACACCATCCGTTGGCACCCGGGTTGGCGGCGAGCTTGAGGAAGGCCTTCATCCCACTCATGCTGGACGCAGCTCCTGAAGCAAAGTTGCGGCGTGCATGGCGCCGGATGGGTCTTCCTCGTGTTTGAAGTAGGCGAAAACGTCGCCTTGTCCGGCCTGCTTTGTGAGCAGATTGCGAATCTGATGGAGGTCTTCTGCTGAGTAGCTGCTTTTTCTGAAGCGGTAACAGGAAAACGGCGCAGTCACGATGTCCGGCGTGGCCAGCTCATCGTTCTCCGCGACGCAGAGGGCAGCGTTGTGTTTGCGCAGAATGGTGTATATCTCGTCTGCAAACCAGGATTCGTGGCGGAACTCAAAGGCGGGGTGCAGGTTGGTGGCTGCGGCCTTTTCAAGGAAGGCGTCGAGCCGTTCAGGGTCAGCTTTGAAATTGGGCGGCAGTTGAAAGAGGACAGCGCCGATGCGGTTGGCATCTATAAAAGGCTGAAGCGAGCGGAAAAAAGCGGACAGGGCCTCGGTGCAGTTGTTCAGGCGCAGGATGTGGGTGATGCGCTGGGGCGCTTTGAAGGAGAAGCGGAAGTCCGGGCCTGTGGCGGCGAGCCAGGACTGGGCCATTGTGGCCGAGGGAAGCGCGCGAAAAGTGTAGTTCACTTCGACAGAGTTGAGCTGCGTCGCGTAGAACTCGAGGAATTTTTTTGCGGGAAGCTTCGAGGGATAAAAATCAGGCTTCCAGCTTGGGTAAGCCCAGCCGGAGGAGCCGAGATAAACCGTTCCGTGCATTCGGGTTGGGGCGGCTAGTGGGGATCGAACCCACGACATCCTGAGCCACAGTCAGGCGTTCTGCCGCTGAACTATAGCCGCCGTACAGGTATTGATTGTAGCATCTTTCGTTATATGAAGCCGCAGGTATTGCCGCCCGACCGGGGAAATCTTCACGCAAGAACAAAGCTGGGAAACCGGCTCTTTGCCGACGAAAATCTTGATCTGCTGGCGCGCGTGCTGGATGAGTGGTTTCGCATTCCGGGGACTTCCATTCGCTTTGGGCTGGATGGAATTGTCGGACTGGTGCCGTGGGCGGGCGATGTGCTGGCGGGGCTGGCTTCATGCGTGATTATTATGGCGGCGTGGTTTCGCGGAGTGCCCTACGTCACACTGATGCGCATGGTGGTGAACCTGGGGGTGGATGTGATTATCGGCGCGGTCCCTGTGCTGGGGGATGCGTTTGATATCGCATGGAAAGCGAACCGGCGCAATTACAAGCTGCTGTCGCGACACCTGGACGAGCCGCACAGGCATACGTGGAAGGACTGGGTCTTTCTGCTGCTGATAGCGTTTGTGGTTGCGGCGATTTTCATGGTCCCGTTGTTCCTGCTGATTCTGGCGATGGAGTGGGTGGCGCACAGGATGGTGCTGGTGGGACATCCTTGAGGCGTGTGGTCTTCCTGTACAATGAGGAAGAGTCGGGGCGTAGCGCAGTCTGGTAGCGCATCTGCTTTGGGAGCAGAGGGTCGGGGGTTCAAATCCCTCCGCCCCGACCAGTCTCAGTCCATTCGGGAACAGGCTCTACGGAAATTGCCTGAAGAAGTCACTCAGATCAGTTTCGTTGGAGGCGTCTCGCAGAAGCGGTTGGACGCCGAATATTTCCTCGACAGTGCGCAGAGTGGAGCCGTGGTTGTAATACGTTGTATTGGTGTATCCCATTTTGGCAAAGGGAGAGAGCACGATAAACGGAATGGGCCCGTCACCCTTTTCAGCTTCATCCCAGATGATGAAAAGCACTCCATTTTTGTAGGCGTTTGAGGCAAGGATTTGCGGGACGATCTGGCTGAGCCATTCGTCGCCCTGTGCAATCTGGTTTCCGCCATTACAAGAGCTGTGCATGCTGTGGCAATCGTTGGGGACGATGAAGGTATAGCGGGCGGTGGTGTTCGCTGCCAGGTCGCTGTATAGCTCACTGAAAGGGCGTATATGGGAGATGCAATAGGCTGAGTGCGGGTCGAGATTATTGGTCACGTCATCAAAGAAGACAAAGGGTACATGCCAGTGGATGAACAGGCATTGAGTGCCATCGGTACCTTCATCGTAGGCCTTCCATGAGATGCCAGCATTTTTGAGCAATGTGACCAGGTGCATTGTGGTGCTCTGGCTATGAGTTGTGGCGGGACCATCATTCAAAATGCCGAAATTTGTACCTGCCTCCAGCCACAGATAATTAGGCAGGCTGGGATGCATGTGAGGGGGATTATTGTAATTGCTCGCGTGAGCTCCCATGGGAACAAGGGTGTTAAGGGTGTTATTGATGTAAGGAGCGTTGGGATTGTTCTGGATACTGTTGGCGCCGGCGCCGGTCCAATTATGGTTTTCCATCATGATAATGAAGACGTTCTGAATGTGCTGCGGGCCGGAGGACGAATGGACTGTCGAAGATCCACACGAGGTCAGGAAGAGCAGAAAACACACCGAGAGAAGACAATGAAACAATCGTGGAGAGATGGAAGGACCCATAGAAATCCTCCAGTGTTTGTTTAGATGACGAGTAGCAAAGGCGAAGAGTACTTTCTCAATGGGAAGTTGTTCTTAGCAGAAGAAGCGGTTTGCCAGCCACGCAGCAGATGCAGCAGAGATGAGAGTCGAGAGAAAATTCACTGCATCATTGTTCAACATGCCGCGCCTTTCGAGGGTTGCTCCGAGAAGGCTGTCCACAAACAGGCCGAGGACGCCGCAGGAGAAGATAGCAGCGGCCCATGACAGGCCAAAGTGGAATGTTGCTGCGGAAATGACAGCAAGGATGGCTGCGCCCAGGCACCCGCAGACTGTTCCGGCGAGGGTAATACCGCCATCGGTCCCGGCAGGAACAGGCTGAAAGGTGGTCAATAGCATGGGTTGGCCTCCAAAGACCTGACCCAGTTCGGAGGACAAGGTATCGGCTGCGGCTTCGGTGAGCGCGGCGGCGATTCCAGCAAGAGCAACTGCCGTTGGAATGGCAGGAATGCAGGCGAGTGCTGCGATGCCGAGGTTTGCCGCTACCTGCGATGCGGAGCGGCCCGAGCGGCTTTCAGCAAGCCCCAGTTCCAGTTTGCGGCTGCGTCCGAAGCGCGTGGCCGCGAGCGTCAGGACGAGCATGGCCACAAGCGGCCACAGTGCAGTGCGCCAGCCCGGTATACGCAAGTAGAGGCAGGCGGTCATCATAGTTCCGGTGAAAACCGCCGGGGTGGTCGCGGCGCGGGTAAGCCAGACAATCAGGCCAAAGGCGATGCAGATTCCCACAGTTTGCAGAAGCATTGGACTACGACGTTCCCACGCGTCAACCGTCTGAAAGAATATCCACATGCAGGAGACAGGC
>DASRBV010000177.1:0-3950 GCA_035653455.1 Pseudacidobacterium sp.
GCCGCTGGGCGCTGTGCCTGCGCGCGCAGGTCGGCGATCTGCTGTTCGGCTGCTTCCAGCTTGCGCAGCAGCTCCTGCTCGCGGTCCTCGACCATTGCTGTGATTTTCTCCACGGTCCGTGTTTCTTCAAGAAATGCTGCGGTCCGCTCCAGCGCCGCAGCTGCGGCATTCAGGCGATCAATGCTTTCTCCCAGCGAAGCAAGCATGTTTTCTGTTTCCATTACGCTCCCTTTCGTGTTGATAAAAATATGAAGTTCCTGCTGCCAACCTTTGCGGCAGACGGCTGCTGCTCCGGTGGTTGTCCAGAAGCCGGAACGATGTATTCTGATACGCTGCTTTCTCGCGCAGCAGGACCGCTGCTCCGGTAAATGTGGCCTTCGTCAGCGTCCAGACCTCGGCCAGCATGTCTGCCACGTGAGCATCGGCCAGCTCATAAGACATACCCATCGCGCCCGCGGCCGTGCCAGCAATTTGCTGCACGACATCAGGAAAATCGCGGCCAAACAGATAACCGCGCACGCGCAGTTCTTTGCCAACCACATCGGCCTCGGTGATAATGCCGCACTTCGCGCGCGCGTCGTGCCGGTCCCATTTCGGCGCAAAATCCACTGCCATCCCCAGCAGTGACGGCAGCGCCTCTTCCGCGGCCCTGCGCGTCAGCACCACGCAATGCCCACGCGCCCCTGAAGGGGGCCGTGTGCTCACCTCGTCCACCACAGTCAGCACCCCTTCAAAGGGCACGCGGTTGGGATGTTCCGCGACTTCCGGCATGGCTATCGCCATTGCTTCCAGTCTCATTCCCTCTCCATCACTCGTATTTGCACTTGATTTTTGTTGTTGAACAGAGCAGTAGCAGTCAGCGCCTGCTGCGCAGGCTGTCAGCGCGCCTTTCGGCGCTGTTAGCTAAAAAGCGGTTGGCGGCCTCTGGCCTGTTAGCACCGGATGATCCATCCTGTCGCGCTGCTTTTGGGCGATAGGGTGGGAATTTCACAAATATTCGTCGGCTATTCATTTTTCAGCCACCAGTCCGAATCCCGCTCTTCCGCTGACCTGCTGAGTCACTGCTCTTACTCCGGCAACGGAGCCAGCCCTCTCATCGCGCGTACTTCGTTCACTGTTAGGACACCGGCCTTCAGAAGCTCCGTCTGTATCTGCATTTCTGCTACTTCATCGGGAGCATCGAGTTCGTTAAATACAAACTCGAATTCACGCCAGCCCAGTTTTTTCGCAAACAGATCGCGCGTCAGATGTTCAGCCACGAGCTTCGCGAGCGGAACAACCGCACTCCGGAAGGCCTCATCAGCCTGTTCCGCCGCAGTCGTGCGGTTCACCTCGCGTTCGAGGCCAAGCAGCATCGGAGGCAGCCCGAAGGCATTCGCGACCATGCGAATCAGAAACTCCTGCCACGCCAGCCGCAGGTCTGCGTCCGTTCCGTTGGCAAAACGCAACACCTCCGGTTTTTGCTCCGTGCTCAACAGCGGAACGCGTCCTGTGCCTTCGATCTCGTCCTGCCACCAGCGAATCAGGCGTTCATGTTCCGCGGGAGTGGTTTCATTCAGCCACAGCGCATACTGCACTACCGAATTGCTTGCTAAATTTCCGGCAAAGCGGTGCGCCGCCAGAAACGAATTTACCGTTTCAAATGCAACCTCCAGCGGCCCCAATCCGAACGGCGTGTGCGAGCGAGGATTCATCCGCAGATAAATCAACTGATCATCGCGCAGCAGGATGCGTCCCTCATCGCCAGGCAGCCCGGTCGTTTGCGCATAGCGTACCGACCCAGGATTTCCGTCCCATTTGGGATCAATCTGGACTGTGGCGCCATCCACAGCCCACATCTCGACCGGCTTTTCCGGATTGCCTGTAAGCTCCATCTCGATAGCGCCAAAGCCGCCCACCAGCGCATCTTCAAGCACCTGTTCCATCAGCGTCCGAAACGAATCAGCCGGGTTCGGCTCTTCCAGCAGCTGCCGCAGAATCTGCATCCGCGCCTGTGCGTCAGAAATTTCCGCTGCGGAAAATCCGCGTTTCAGCCGCACCTGCCAGTCCATGCTGGCAATGCGGTCTTTGAGCAGATTGATGGCCCTGCGCACCAGCGGGGTCTCCGCAAACCGGCGCAGGTTTACCGGCGTTGGCTTGGGCAGGGAATGCGATGACGCACGATAGGGCGTCAGAATCGAAGGCAAAGCCAGCGTTTTCCGCTTCGCCGAACCAGCCGCTTCTGCCGCGATCCCCATCTCCTTCCGCCGCCACAATTTCTGAATCGAATCCGTAATTTTCAACGCCATTACCTCCGATCACTTTTTCCGCAAAAAGAAAAGGCATGACTCGAAAGCCATGCCTTTTGTATTGACCCGCACCTGCGGACTTGCTATCTCACACTCTCAACTCTCGCCGTGCCGTTTCCGCCATGCGCGGAAGATCGTTTACCGTCAGCACCCGAATCCTTTGCGTCTCCATTGTCTCCACGGCAAAGCGGTACTGCTCAACGCGCTCAGAATCTTCGCGGTCCTCGCTGACGTCTGCAACCGGCTCGACCACTGCTGTCAGTTCCAACTCGGCCTTCTCCACACGCGCCACGCCTTCCCGGATTGCTGGAGCGCTGAATGCCAGCACCTTTGGTAAATCAGAATCGCCCTCAAGCGAAACAGCATGAAACATGCGAATGATGCCATTCGGCCTGTATCCGCAATCAATCCGCAGCGGGTCTCCGGCACGCGTATAGGCTGAAACCGCAATGCGCTTGCGCATCAGGTCCCATACACCAGCGCGCTCGAACTGCGAGCGCATCTGCGCATGGATGGCCAGCCTGCCGCTCCTGCGCGCTGTTGCTTCCCGTTTACGCGGTTCAACATAGATGCGCATCAGCTCTTCGATCCCAGCCTGCATGGACTCAGCCAGGTACGCCGCCGGATTCGTAATCTGGACAGCATTCGACAGAGAATCTTCCAGCACCTGCATCAGCGGCTTTCCCGGAGCAAGTTCGCCTCCGATCTTCTCCCGCAGCTCGCTCTCCAGTCCTTCGAGCATTCCGATGTCTGCATCCGGGTCCACGCAGCGCACGCGTGCCCAGTCTTTTGTAAAACGCAGCAATACGCGATCAGCGCGGCCTGCTTCCCGCAGCAGCACTCCGATGTTCACAAACTCATTCCTCACCGGGTCCGGCACATACCGCACCAGCAGGAAATCGCATTGTAAGCGTTCGTTCATACAGATATCTGTCTCTGGCTCGCCTTCGGCGCCGTTAGCTGACTCGCTGGCCCTCACATTACCGGTCCACGGATTTCATCGGCCCAACTTGGCTCTTCAAACTGCCTTCCCACGACAACTCTTTTCGCTTTCATCCAGTTTGGAAACGGCTGCCGCGACGATTCCCGAAACTGCGTAATCAACTCGCGCACGCGGCCTCGTCTTTCCAGCAATTGCTCAATCAATCGCTCGATCTCCGCCACATCGCCGCCATACCACTCCGGCGGGACCATCTCCGCAACCGCCCACACCTTCTGCGGGTCCATCTCCTCCACTCGCGTCAGCCACGGCTCAAAACTGTCCCAATCTACTACATCGCGATAAACCAGATTTCGCGCATATACACCCCGCAGCGGAGCATCCACCAGCTTCCACTCGCCTGCATTAAAACAGTATCCCTGATCAATAAAGGTTGCTGCGTATTTCTTCTCACGCGGACGCTTATAAAACACTGCCTGCCGTCCGTTCGCATTGCAGGTCCACTTGTCTATCACCAGCATTCCGGCAAACTCGCGCAGGTTCTTCACGTCCGCCAACTGCGCTTCTGGCAGATAATCCATCACCTGTCCGGGCATCAGCCCGCCCACCAGGCGCGATCCAAACTGCAGGCCCGCGCGGCACTGCTCCTGATGGCGCCCAAAGTCCATGATCATGTCTTTGGAGTTTTCAATCAGCCAGTTGGTAACTTCAACCACATCGCA
>DASRBV010000178.1:0-3311 GCA_035653455.1 Pseudacidobacterium sp.
TGCTCATGAGGCGGGAATCAAACTCTCAGTAGACGATTTCGACCGCATCAGCCGGAACACTCCGCTGCTCTGCGACCTGAAGCCAGGCGGCAAGTATGTTGCAGCCGATTACTACAATGCAGGCGGAAGCCGCCTGCTCGCTGCACGGCTGATCGAAGGTGGTTTCCTGCACAAGGACTGCATCAACGTCTCCGGGCACACGCTGGCAGAAGAGGCCACGCAGGCAAAAGAGGCCCCTGATCAGGATGTGATTCATCCGGTGAACAAGGCCATCAAGCCCACAGGCGGGCTTGTGATTCTGAAGGGCAATATCGCTCCCGAGGGCTGCGTGATTAAAGTCGCAGGCCACAACCGTCTGGAGCACCGCGGACCGGCCCGCGTCTTTGACTGCGAAGAAGACGCCTTTGCCGCGGTGGAGCATGGGAAGATCCGCCCGAACGATGTGCTTGTGATTCGCTATGAAGGTCCGCGCGGCGGACCAGGCATGCGCGAGATGCTTCAGGTGACGGCGGCGATTGTCGGCATTCCAGAATTGTCTGAGACAGTTGCCCTGCTGACGGATGGGCGCTTCTCCGGCGCAACGCGCGGACTGATGGCGGGCCATGTTTCTCCTGAGGCAGCGATGGGCGGGCCGATTGCCGCGATCCGCGAAGGTGACATCATCCACTTCGATATTCCGAACCGCAGGCTCGACGTGGAGATTTCCGAGAAAGAGTTACAGTCACGGTTACAGAACTGGAAGGCGCCGGAGCCAAAGTTTCAGCGCGGCGTTTTCCGGAAATATGCGGACACGGTTTCGTCGGCATCGCTGGGCGCGGTGACGAACTAGGTTTGTAAATCCCGGAACTGATTCACCACAGAGGACGCAGAGAAGACGAAGCGGCTTCTAAAGAGGGGGAACATTATCATGAGCTCAACACCGCAGACCACTCGCCTTACCGGTTCAGAAATCACCTGGGCAACGCTGGTTGGTGAGGGCGTGACGGATGTCTTTGGGTACCCCGGCGGGGCCATTCTGCCCATCTATGACGCGATGAGGAAGTTTCCTATCCGCCATATTCTGGTGCGGCACGAGCAGGGCGCAACGCACATGGCTGACGGGTATGCACGCGCATCGGGCAAGGTCGGTGTAGCGATGGCGACCTCCGGTCCAGGCGCGACCAACATGGTTACCGGACTTGCGACAGCGATGATGGACTCGGTGCCCATCGTCTGCATCACGGGGCAGGTTTCCTCTAAAGTGTTGGGTACGGATGCCTTTCAGGAAGTGGACATCACCGGCATCACGCTGCCCATTACCAAACACAACTATCTGGTGACGCGCGCCGAAGACATTGCACCTGCGCTGCGCGAGGCCTTTCTGATTGCGAAGTCAGGGCGGCCAGGTCCTGTGCTCGTGGACATTACCAAAGATGCGCAGCAAGCCACGGCGGAGTTTAACTTTGAGGCCGCAGCGCCGAAGCCATACAGGCCGCATCCGATGCGCGGCCATAGTGCCGATTCCATTTCGGATGCGGCACGGCTGATTCGTGAAGCAAAGCGCCCGGTCATTCTTGCGGGGCACGGCATCATCCAGTCCGACGCATACGAGCAGGTACGCACGCTGGCCGAGCGCATGCAGATTCCTGTGGCTTCCACACTGCTGGGGCTGGGCGCGTTTCCGGCATCGCATGAGCTTTCACTTGGCATGATGGGCATGCATGGCGAAGCGTGGGTGAACAACGCCATTCAGAATGCCGACCTGCTTATCGCCTGCGGCATGCGCTTTGATGACCGCGTGACAGGAACGCTGGCCACATATGCGCCGAATGCTAAGAAGATCCACATTGAGATTGATCCGGCGGAGATCAACAAGAACGTGAAAGTAGACGTTGCGCTTGTCGGCGATCTGAAACAGGTGCTCGAGGTCCTGCTGCCGCAGATTCCCTCGAAGTCCAGCTCGCCGTGGGTACGCGAGATCAATGAGATGAAGGGCGAGTGTGCTGTCCGCGACATCAAGAACCTGCCGGACAACGGTCATCTCTATGCTGCGCATGTCATCAATGATCTGTGGAACGCGACCGGCGGCAAGGCCATTGTGGTGACGGACGTAGGCCAGCACCAGATGTGGGAAGCGCAATACTATAAGCATGATGGGCCGCGCACGCTGGTCACATCCGGCGGACTGGGAACAATGGGCTTTGCGCTGCCTGCGGCCATCGGAGCAAAAGTGGCCTGCCCGGAAAAGGAAGTCTGGGTGATTGCCGGAGACGGCGGCTTCCAGATGACGGCTGCCGAGCTTTCGACCATTGCGCAAGAAAACTTCGACATCAACATTGCTGTAATTAACAACGGCTATCTGGGAATGGTACGTCAGTGGCAGGAGTTCTTCTATGAAAAGAACTATGCTTCCTCGCCGATTCTCAGTCCGGACTTCGTGAAGCTGGCCGATGCGCATGGCATTGCAGGCGCAACGGTAACGAAACGCTCTGAGGTGCTGCCTGCCGTAGAGTCCGCTCGCGAAAAGAAAGGGCCGTTCCTGATTAACTTCCTGGTGGAGAAAGAGGACTCGGTCTATCCGATGATTCCGCAGGGCAAGGCGCTCCACGAGATGATCCGGAGGCCAGACAATCCGCTGATTGAAACCGCGGAGGATGCGTGAAACAGCTGTTAGCTTCCAGCTTTTTAGCTAGAGGCCAGGAGCTATAGCATTTTCACAGATAGGCTGAACCATGCCGCGAAACTACAGTCGCCGCGACGAACAGGGGTCGGCGACACTGCACAGCGCAAATGGAGTGTACAGAGTCTGTGAAAATGCCGTAGGAGCGAATTATGCTGCATACATTTGTTGCACTTGTGGAAGACAAGCCGGGCGTACTTACGCGCGTGGCCTCACTTTTTCGCCGTCTGAATGTGAATATCGTTTCACTCACCGTGGGACGTTCGGAGCGCGAAGGCGTTTCGCGCATGACGATTGTCGCCGAGGCATCGCCGACGGCGGGACACCGCATTACGGCAAGCCTCTATAAGCTTGAAAACGTGCTCGAAGTAGACGATGTGGGCCAGTTTGCCTGCGTCACGCGCGAGTTGGCTCTGATTAAAGTTGCGGCGACTCCGCAGACGCGCTCGCATATTTTTGAACTGGTCGAAGTCTTCCGCGCGCGCATTGTGGACCTGGCGACTGAGTCGCTGATGATCGAGATTACCGGCGTCTCAAGCAAGATTGAAGGGCTGATCCAGGTACTGATGGAGAGCGGTGACGAAATTCTGGAAGTGGCGCGCACCGGACGCATGGTGATGCGTCGCGGACGCCACACCAGCCGCGTAATGGA
>DASRBV010000179.1:0-13597 GCA_035653455.1 Pseudacidobacterium sp.
TCATCCCCGGCATCCGCTGCCACAGGCACTCCCCCATTGCGCTTCATCAGAAGATATCCGCGAATAAATGGCTCTAAGTAGCCATCGAGCACGCGGTCTACATCGCCGACTTCGACCTTCGTTCGATGGTCTTTGGCCATGCGGTAGGGTTGCAGCACATACGAGCGGATCTGTGATCCAAAATTAATGTCCAGCTTTGAGTCTTCCAGCTTTTTGGTTTCTGCTTTCTTTTTCTCAAGCTCGTATTCATAGAGCCGGGAGCGTAGCATCTTCATCGCCTTCTCGCGGTTCTTGTGCTGCGAGCGCTCGTTCTGGCATTGAACGACGATGCCCGTGGGTATATGCGTAATGCGCACGGCGGAATCAGTGGTGTTCACGTGTTGTCCGCCCTTGCCGCCGGAGCGATAGGTATCTACCCGGATGTCTTCCGGCTTGACCTCGACTTCGATCGAGTCATCAATTTCAGGCGAGACAAAGACCGAGGCAAACGATGTATGCCTCCGCTTGGCTGCGTCAAAAGGCGAGATACGCACCAGACGATGTACTCCGCTTTCACCTGAGAGCAGCCCGAAGGCGTATTCGCCGGATATGGTGAACGTCGCCGACTTGATTCCCGCTTCTTCCCCGTCCTGATAATCGTTGATTTCCGTCTTAAAGCCCTGCTGCTCGGCCCAGCGCAGATACATACGCATCAGCATCTCGGCCCAGTCCTGGCTTTCTGTTCCGCCTGCGCCAGGATGCACAGTCACAATGGCATTCAGCGGGTCAGTCTCGCCGGAAAGCATGGTGCGTTCTTCGAGCTTGCTCGCGTACTCATCGAGGACCTGGATCTCACGCGCAAGGTCTTCTTCGACCTGCTCTCCCTCGCGCGCCAGGTCGAAGTACGCCTCGACATCGCTGGTGCGGCGCGCAAGTTCGTCATCGGCGGCAAGCTGCTCTTCGATGCGCTTGCGTTCTCGCATCAGTGGCTGAGAAACGGCGGCGTTCGACCACACTCCGGGGTCGGAGAGCTTGTTTTCAATATCTGCTAGTTGTTTACGGAGCCCGTTTGGGTCAAAGATACTCCCGCAGGTCGCGCACTTTGTCGCGCACGGGAGCGTAAGCGAATTCGAGATCGTTCAGCACCTTAATCGGACCTGACTTTGCGTTGAGATTGAAAGGCAACGGCACGCCATGCGCGCGCAATTGCGCCTATTGAAATTATCCCACAGAGCATGGCGAACACATCGCCATAACGCGAATAGAAGGTAAGGTCATTCTCATATCCATACCGCACAGCCAGCGACGTGTTTACATGGCGGAGCGCACTGTAAGTCACCCGCCCTTCCGGATCAATGGCTGTAGTCACGCCATTATTGGTATCTCGCAGCACCCAGCGATGGTTCTCAATCGCGCGCATCCGGGCCATGTTCAGGTGCTGCCAAGGGGCGCTGGTGTCGCCGTACCACCCGTCATCGGAGATATTGACGAACACCTGCGCGCCGTGAATGGCAAACTGCCGCACCTCGTCAGCAAAAATGGATTCATAGCAGATAAAGACGCCGAAGTAGTGCCCATTGGCCCGGAAGACCTTGCGATACTTGCCTCGGTCGAAGTCGCCAACCTGCTGCGTCAGGTGCTTCGCAAAGAAAAACACCTTGCGATACGGCACAAATTCGCCAAACGGCACCAGGTGAATCTTGTCGTAACGCCCGATGATATTGCCATCCGGAGCGGTAAACACCGCCGAGTTGTACTCGCCCGCCTCATCGCGTCCAATGGCGCCCGCAACTACCGGAGCATGGTTCTTTGTCGCAATTTCCCGCATCAGCTCGGCAAAGCGCGGATCATCGCTGCGAAAGGGCGAGGGGGCCTCCGGCCACGCGATCAGGCCAGGAGCAGGCAAGTCCTGCGGGCATTGCGGATACATCATCTGCGCATGAGGCGAAGGCATGCCCATGACGAACGGCGTGCAATGCCGCTGGCTTAATTCAAGAATATGTGCGGCATTCTCATCCCACTCAGGGCCAACCCAGAGATTGGACACGCTCACATCGAGGTCCGGCTGAAGCAGCACAGCATAATCCGAGGTCAGCTCCGGCTTTGGCTGGATGAAAGACCCCACCTGCAACAGAACAATCAGCAGCACCGCGCCCACGCCAATCCGTAGCTTTGCATGTATGGAGCGGGCCAGTAGCGCCGCGGCCAGCAAGGCATTACCCGCTATCAGCGCAAAGGAAACTCCATAAACCCCGCTAAACGGGGCCAGCTTTGTAAGTAGAAAATTGTCCACCTGCGAATAACCAAGCTGGTCCCATGGAACGCTGGTAATGCGCGACGCGGCCAGCTCAATCGCCGCCCAGAAAAACGGCGCCAGCAGCAGCGGAACTGTGTTTGTTCTGAATGCCTTGCGGCAAAGCGCGACCAGCAGACCAAGCAACGCAAAATATAGCCCCAGCACCATGCTGTAGAGCACCAGAATCCCTACGGCGCCGGGCCCGGGCACATTGCCGTAAATGTGCATGGTGTCGTAAATCCAGTAGCAATTCAGGATGTACCAGAGGACTCCGCAGGCGTATCCCGCGAGAGCACTGCGGCGCAGATATCGCGGGGAATGCACGCTACACTCCTGTAGCAGCCCATAGAACAACGGAACAAAAGCAATCCAGGCGAAGACGGCACGCCAGGGCGGCAGCGGCCCCGCGATGGGAAACGGTAAATCCAGTAGAAGTCCTGAAATCAGCCCCAGGAGGACGGGGCGCTGGGTCAAAAAACGCATCCGAGGCTGAGTCTACCATCCCGGCGTTACAATACTTGCTGTGAGTGCCCTCATTTCCTTCGGAATGCACCTGTTGACCACCCTCTTTTTCATCGGCCTTTGCGGGTCGGCGATTGTCATTATCATTAGTTTTATTGAGGACCTGCAGGAGCTTTTCGGCGAATGAGCAGCGCGCATATTTGACTGTGTTTCGGTCTGGACATACACTCAGCGCTGAGCGTCCTTGCCGAGGCAGATGTTCGCCCTGCGGTGGGTAGCAAGCGATTCACCCATAAACCATGCCTGTTGGTCAAACGTTTTCCGCTCCACAATCGAACCGGGTACGGCTTGTAGTTGCCTCCTCGGTCATGCTCACCTTCATTTCTTTCTGGCGGGCCGCGGCCGTCGTCCTCAATGACCTCGGTTCATCGGCCTTCTATGCCGGAGGTATCGCCGAAGAGGCCATAGGAAAAGCCGCGCCGTGGTTCATCCTGGGCGTTATGCTCTTTTCCTTCGCCGTACGCGCCGTTTACGTCGAAAGCTGTTCGATGTTTACACGCGGCGGCGTCTACCGCGTTGTAAAAGAGGCGCTCGGCGGGACATTTGCCAAACTCAGCGTCTCGGCCCTGATGTTTGACTACATCCTTACCGGGCCTATCTCCGGTGTGTCCGCAGGCCAGTACATCACCGGGCTGTTAAATCAACTGATGCAGGTGGGCGCAGCGCATGGATGGCTGCCCCCTGTCCTGCTGAGTGCTGCTCACACTGCCCGGCAATTGCCCATGGACGGCACCTCCGCCGTTTTCTGCGCCGCTGTCACCATCTATTATTGGTGGCAGAACATCAAGGGCATTGAAGAATCGAGCGACAAGGCCCTTGAAGTCATGAAGATCACCACCATCATGGTGGTCCTCCTGCTGGGATGGGGTTTCTTTACCGCCTTTCATCTTGGCGCCAAGCTGCCGCCGCTGCCTGTCCCATCCAACCTGCACTTCTCCAAAGATGCTCTCGGTTTTCTTGGCGGAACAAAGTTTGCAGCGTCACTGGGCCTGTTCGGCATCCTGATGGCCTTCGGCCACTCCATCCTGGCCATGAGCGGTGAAGAAACACTGGCCCAGGTCAACCGGGAGATTGAGCATCCGAAGCTCAAAAACCTTAAACGCGCCGCCATTGTCATCGCCATTTACAGCTTCGTCTTTACGGGAATCGTTTCGCTGCTTGCGGTGATGATTATTCCCGACTCGGTGCGCGTTCCGGTTTACCGTGACAACCTGATTGCAGGACTCGCCATGTATATGGTCGGTCCACTTTCCCTGCGCATTGTCTTCCGCGTTTTTGTGGTCATTGTCGGCTTCCTGATCCTCTCCGGCGCCATCAATACCTCCATCATTGGTTCAACCGGCGTCCTGATGCGCATCTCGGAAGATGGCGTGCTGACCGACTGGTTCCGCAAGCCACACCGCAAGTTTGGCACCAGCTATCGCATCGTCAATCTGGTGACCGCCCTGCAGCTTTTCACCATCATTGCCAGCCGCGGAAACGTCATCACGCTGGGTGAGGCATACGCTTTTGGCGTGATTTGGAGCTTCACTTTCAACTCGCTGGCCATGCTCGTCCTGCGCTGGAAATATAAAGGCGAGCGCGGCTGGAAAGTGCCTGTAAACATTCGCATCGGTAAGACGGAACTTCCCCTCGGTTTGTTCTGCGTCTTTCTGACCCTGCTGACCATCGCAGTCGTCAACCTGTTTACAAAGAGTGTTGCCACTGAGAGCGGCATCGCCTTTGCGGCTGCTTTTTACGCCATCTTCACTGTTTCGGAAAACCGGAACAGGAAAAAACATGCGGCCACCGTCAAGCAGATGAAGGAACACTTCCAGCTTGAGAACCAGGACACGATTGGCCGCGAAGCCCTGGAGATCCGTCCCGGCGGAGTGCTCGTCACCATGCGTGATGCGGCAAATCCTATCGCACTGAAGTGGGCGCTCTCCCGCACAAACACTGACGACCAGGACATCGTTGTTCTCACCGCCCGCATGATGGGCGCTGGCGGCCCGGAATACATTGACGCTTCCGACCAGCTATTCAGCGAACACGAGCAGATGCTCTTTACCAAAGCTGTTTCTGTCGCAGAAAGCTTTGGCAAGCACATTTCCCTTCTGGTCGTTCCCGCCGGAGACATCTTCGCCGCACTGGTGCAGACCGCAAACTCGCTTGAAGTCTCAGCCGTAGTCTCTGGTCTGTCCACAAAAATGTCTGCCCAGGAGCAGGCCTATCACATTGGGCAGGCATGGGAGGTCCTTCCGGAACCGAAACGGCAGTTCACGTTCTATGTCGTCATGCCCAATGGAGAAGCGCAGGGCTTCCACATTGGGCCGCACGCTCCAACATTGCAGGCCGATGACGTGCAGCTCGTCCATCGTTTATGGCTGAATTTCCGCCGCGACCCAGAAATGCAAGACCTGCATCACAGCGACATTGTGACTTACGCCCTCACCCGCCTCGCCGTCGAGTACGCGCGCGATAAGCAGGAAACATTACGCGATCTGCGGCGTTATACCAGCGACGGCGGGAAAAAAGCCCCACTCGGGCCGCCTTACATACGCACCAGCAAAGAGAGCACGGACTATCCCATTCCTGCGCCCGGGCCTTCCTCGCGCCAGGCTGACAGTGAAAAATAAACCAGTAAAGTGGCTTAGGACCCAAATTTGAACACGTAATCGCTTGGCGGCTGCCGGGTAACCATGTTTTTGCGCTGCACGATTACCCTAAGTTATAGAGCAGGTTGTTACTTTTTTGATGAGGCATTTTCAGGCAATTCCACTGTAAACTCTTTGCTTAGTAAGAATGTCGCATTTCAGTATGTGATATTAAGCCTGGTACAAACTTAGAGGCACGTGCAGGTATTTCTTGTTTTCAGAGCAGTTCCTAAGTGGCATCTGAAGGGTTTCTATGAGCACTTTTTCCACCCAGTCACGGATATCTATCGTTATTGTTGATTCAACCAGAATCACATCTGAACTTTTGGAACAGGCATTTTCGAAGCACCCTCAGTTTGTCATCCTTGGCTGCATAAGAAATCTGGACGACCTGACAAGACTTCTTTCTCAGAAGCAACCTGATATTGTTCTTATTCAGTGCTCTGATAAAAAAGACCAGCCTAATGCCATTGCTGTCCTGGATAAGGTATCTGCAATGTGTCCGTCTTCGCGTTCCATCGTACTTTCTTCCAATCTGACGAAAGAACATGTTATCGGGTTCTTTCGCGCACAGGCCCGTGGTGTTCTCGCCTCGGACCTTACAGATTTTGCAACCCTCTGCAAGTGTATTACCTGTGTTCACAAAGGGCAGATTTGGGCAAACAGCGAACAGTTAGGATATCTCATCGAATCGCTCTCCGGATCAAAGGCCCTCAGGATCGTTGATTCCAGAGGAGAGGCAATTTTAAGCGCGAGAGAAGAAGAGGTCCTGCACTTGCTGGCTGAAGGTCTTACGAACCGCGAAATGGCTGCATCTCTGCATCTCAGCGAACATACGATAAAGAACCACTTGTTCCACATCTTTGACAAGCTCGGCGTCTCCAGCCGGACAGAAGCCATCCTCTACGCTATGAGCCGTCGCATGGTCACACGATAGAGTGCACCATAACTTCACTGCATCCGTGATTGCTGAGTGCTCATAAAGCCGCAGGCTTGTATGGGATAGTTCTGTCCCGCCCGCGAATATCTTCTCATCTAACTCATACTTATTTCTCATTGCGTAAGAGTATAGTAACCGCCTGTTTTCATTACTAAATAACTGATGCTTATGGAAGTTATTGGATAGTACGATAAGTCTGATTTTGTCTATTAAGGCTTGATTAAAAAATATGCGACGCCTTTCGCCCATTTCATCTAGTTCTAATAACTTTTGCTTTTATGGGCGAAGCATCTCCCGGCACGCGGTTGCCAGCAAACAACCTGTTTATCTTGGCCCTGCGCCTGTTTTCTTTCAAGTCCAGTGAATGGAAGAGGTCCCTATGCGACGCTATCAACCCACACGTTCCGCTAGCCAACTCGTTCTGTCCAGATGGTTCCAGCATAAAAGCATGAGTTGCCTGAAACCAGTATGGTTTCTACCTGTAATGGCCCTCATGCTCAGTGGATGCGGTATTCATGCAAACCCATTTGCCCAACTGTCGCTTTCACCGGACACCCTTTCGTGGCACAGTGTCAATGTAGGCCAGACTTCTTCCTCGAAAACTGTCACCGTCACAAACAAGAGCACCTCTCTGGCTGTATCTATTTCTGCGGTCAATCTAAGTGATGGATTTGTCCTTACCGGCAATACCTGCCCGACAGGAACTGCTACACTCGCCCCCACCGCTTCCTGCACCATCTCCGTCGCGTTCCGTCCTGTTGCAACAGGAAACCAGACCGGATCACTCACCATTCAAGACAGCGCCTGGGGAAGCCCGCATTCCGTATCATTGAGCGCAAAAGGAGGCGTTGGATCGCTGATCTTTTCGCCTGCGTCTCTGTCGTTTCCCGGAGTACCTTCCGGGACCATCAGCCAGCCGCAAAATGCCTCACTAACCAATAAGCAATCCAGTCCAATTACGATTCAAGGCTTTACAGTAAGTGGACACTTTGTTGAAGGTACTAACTGTCCGATAAGTCCGAGCAGCCTCGGCGCTGGAGAAAGCTGTACAGTGACTGTGGCTTCTCAACCCACAGCAGCGGGAAGTATCACAGGATCAGTCAATGCTAAAGATGAGTTTGGAAATGTAACGCAGTTGTATCTTTCCGGCTCAGACAGCGGGCAACCAGTAACATCACCAGTCAGCTTCTCTCCCGCTTCACTGACGTGGGGCAAGGTCAATGTTGGTCAGACTTCCGGCTCAAAGACCATCACGGTGACTAACAATCAAAGCTCATCGCTCGCAATTTCTTACATTACGACAGGCCCGGATTTCATTCAGACCGGAAGCACCTGTCCGCTCGCGCCTTCTACCGTGCCTGCCGGCGGCTCCTGCACAATCTCCATCGCTTTCCGTCCAGCTACAGCAGGAGCAAAAACAGAATTGCTCTCGCTTACAGATAATGCTTCCGGCAGCCCGCACTCTGCGCTTCTGAATGCAACAGGCACTACCGGATCGCTGCTGTTCTCTCCAGTTTCTCTGTCCTTCGCAGGAGTTGCTCCTGGAAATACCAGCGCACCACAACAGGCCATGCTCATGAACCAGACATCCGGAGCGGTCGTGCTCGCCAGCATCTCTGTCAGCGGGCATTTCGCACAGACAAATAACTGCCCGGCCAGCCTGGCTCCGCAAACAAGCTGCACCTTTAACGTGACATCGGACCCTGTCGCAAACGGAACATTTACCGGCTCAATCAATGTAAAAGACGGCTCTGGAAATACAACCCAACTTTATCTGAAAGGCCTGGGCGGCACCACTGAACAGGTGACCTTTGCACCAGACTCACTGCTGTGGGGCAAAATCGCTGTCGGCCAGACGTCCGGTTCAAAGACTGTTACTCTGACGAACAATCAGACAACGCCTCTGACGATTTCTTCTATCTCCATCGGACAGGACTTCATTCTTTCAGCAACTACTTGCCCCACTGCTCCAACCGTCGTCGCTGCCGGGGCTTCCTGCTCATTGAGCGTGTCCTTCCGTCCGCTCTCGTCTGGAATCAAAAACGAAGACATCACCATCATGGATGATGCCGCTGGCGGCGTGCAGAACGTTTCTTTGCAAGGCACAGGCGTGATTGGAGCGCTGCTCTTTAATCCGTCTTCTCTCTCGTTTGCGGGAGTGCAGCCGAACACAGTCAGCCAGCCGCAAACCGCCACGCTGACCAATGAGACAGCGTCCTCTGATGTCACTTTGGCGAGCATCACCGTCAGCGGCCATTTTGCGCAGACGAATGATTGCCCCGGTACGCTCTCCGCCGGCCAGCATTGCACCATTACCGTAACTTCCAACCCAGTCACGTATGGAAGTACAACTGGGTCCATCAATGTAAAGGATGGCTCAAACAACACAACTCAGCTCTATCTGAGCGGCATGGGTGGAGTTCCCGCAAGCACGACCAGCAATGGGACCAATACGCCTGCTGCTTCCGCTTCCCCGGCCGACAGCAGCAGTCCTGTCTACACTACGCCAACAAGCCTGTCGTGGGGCACCGTCGCAGTAGGACAAACCTCCGGCGGCAAGAGCATTACGCTCAATAATAGTCAGACCACGCCGCTGACCATTACATCCATTACCTCAGGACAGGACTTCGTGCAGACGGCGAACACCTGCCCGATCTCGCCCAACACTCTGGCCGCCGGAGCAAGCTGCTCTGTAACCATGGCGTTCCGTCCACTTTCAAGCGGCGCCAAGAGTGAAGCAGTCACGTTTGCATACAACGGCCCAGGCAGTCCGATTACCGTGCCTCTCACCGCTACCGGAACAGTTGGCACTTTGCTCTACAACCCGTCTTCGCTGACATTCGCCGCCGTTGCTCCGGGCTCAACCAGTCCCGCGCAAAGCTCGACGCTTACCAATCAGACCTCCGCTCCGGTCACACTCACCAGCATCACTGTGAGCGGACATTTCGCGCAGACCAACAATTGCCCCATCAGTCCGAGCACGCTTGGAGCAGGCGCGAGTTGCACAGTCAACGTGACCGCCAATCCTGTTTCCAGCGGAACATTCACTGGCTCAGTCAATGCGAAAGACAGCACCGGTGCGGTCACGCAACTCTATCTCACCGGTTCGGGCACAACTTCCGGAGGCGGTGGCGGAAGTGGCAGCGTCACGGTCTCGCCAAAGCAATACACTTTTGCCAATCAGCCGGTTGGTGTTGCAAGCTCGCCCGCAACCATAACGCTCACAAACGGCCAGTCTACTGCGCTTACAGTCTCTTCCGTGCAGATTGCGTCGCCGTTCACTCAAACCAACAATTGCGTTGGGACCGTAGCAGCAGGTGCGAGCTGCAGCATTTCCGTTACGTACACTCCCAACGCTGTCGGCTACAGCAGCACAAATCTCACAATTACTGACAATGCCGGCAATTCTCCGCAAACGGTTGCGATCGCTGGCAATGCCTACGCTCCCGTCAAGCTGAGCAACAGCAGTTTCGGTTTCAGCAATCAGATTGTCGGCCGCTCCAGCACGCCGCAAACGCTCACGCTGACGAACCAGCAGCCTACGCCGCTGACAATCAACTCCATCACTACATCGGGCAGCAATGAATTCCAGGTCAGCAACACGTGCATCCCGAACGGAAGCAGCACCGGTACTGTACCCGGAAACTCAAGCTGCACCATCAGCGTAGTATTCACTCCAACAACCACCGGAACGGTCTCCGGCGCGTTCACCGTTTCCTTCAATGCATGGGGCAGCCCTGCAACCGTTACTTATACAGGCACCGGCATTGCAGGAGATACGGGAACCAGCGTGCAGATCATGCCCAGATCATCCTGTGTTCTACCCTCAGGGCAGCAGCAGTTCGCGGCCACAGTCCTCCACAATTCCAACACTGCCGTCACGTGGTACGTGGACAACGTCAAGAACGGAAACAGCACTGCCGGCACCATTTCACCTTCCGGACTCTACACGGCGCCCTCGGTCACCGGAACACACACCATCAAGGCTGTGAGTCAGGCAGTCTCATCGGCCTATGCTTCCACCTCCATCAGCGTGACCTCCAGTCCGCTCTTCACCATTTATCCATACGTTGCCTCCATTCCTGTCAATGGCCAGCAGCCGTTCCAGGCACAGATATGCAACGTTCCTGATAACAACGTTACTTTCTCGGTGGACAACATCCAGGGCGGCAATGCAACTGTGGGAACAATCGCTACTGATGGTCTGTACACCGCTCCGAATACCGCCGGCAAGCACATCGTCAGGGTCACAGATCCAGCACTAAACAAGACCAGCGGCGCGGTCGTGAATGTCTTCTCAGGTATCTCTGTTGATTTCGGATCACGCACAAACACCAAGTTCCGGGTCCCAGCAGGCATTCTCGCAGTCAATCACGTGGATGGTCTGCACAACCCAACCGATATGGGCATGATTGCAACCATGGGCACAAAGGTGTCACGCACCTACGCGTTGATTCCTCAGGTCTATGCGACGCAAACACCCGACTGGACAAAGATTGATCCCCTGATTGCCAACCTGCAATCTCTGGGCATGCACATCCTCCTTCAGGTTGCCTATACTCCAACCTGGTTACAGCCGAACCCCAATCCCTGCGGCGCTGGAAATACAACAGCGGCTCCAACTGATGTGAACAAGTGGGCACAGATTGCTGCTTCCTACGTTGCTCATTTCGACCAGAAGTTCCCGGGTGTTGTTACAGATTATGAAATCTGGAACGAACCGGATACATCGGGCATGTGCGCTTCCAACCGATTGAATAGCTATCTCGCGTTGTATGCCGCCGCCGCTCCGCTCATGAAACAGCAGGCTGCCGCAGATGGCGTCACCATCCGCGTTGGAGGGCCAACGACAGCAGGCGTGAACTCAACATGGATCACTGCCCTGCTCACCAACCCCTCCACCGCACCATATGTAGACTTTGTGAGTTATCACAACTACGTCATGTCCATTCAGGACATAGATGCGACCTGGGACAGCTATAACGGCAACAACTCGGTCTACCAAAAGACCCAGGAGCCAGGCGGTGGCGTAGCATCCTCGTATGCAAAAACAGCCGGCCTGGTTGCGGCAGGAAAGCAACCGCTCGGCGCATACACGCCCATCTACGTAGATGAATACAACACAAACTGGGCGTTTGTTCAGGAATGCTGCCGGAATGACCCGACGTATTCTCCGTTGTGGAATGCGATGTACGTCAGCGATCTGCTGAATACGGTCTACTCAGGCACGCAGGCCGTTCCCGGAGTCATGGCATACTACGCGGCCATCAATTACCCCTATTTCTGCCTCATCGGAACATGGGACACCCATATGGATTGCCAGTACACAACGAACAGTACGCCGCAACCTTATCCGCAGTACTATGCCTACCAGTTAATGGCCTCGCCCGGTTATCTGGACATAAACTCCGGCGGATACATGGCTGCCTCCATCTCACCGCCATCCGGCGGAGGTGGCTTCGTTACCACCGCATTCTATACCCCGAACCAGGACTCACTGCTGATTGTGAATCCTACAGCTACGGACTACTCATCCATCACCATCAACCTGCAGAACACAGGCTATGGTTCGCCCCATGCTGTGCTGTACCAGATCGTCGGCGGACAACAAATCACCAGCCAGACGCTGGCGCTGACACAGTCGAATGGGACCTATACAGCCAACATCCACGTACCGCCTTACACAGTACTTGGCATCGCGGTCCAGGGGCCTTAGTTTCTAAATCCTCTGTTTGGGATTTATTTAAGCGGTAGCATTGCGGAACCTGCTACCGCTTCTTTTTTTGAATATTGCCTGGCCTCATTGTTCCCTTGCGTCTGCGGTTAAGTCTCTTTACCGCAATGGCTCGGCCTGCTTCCGTAACTCCGTCAGCGGATAAAACGTGCCTCGCCAGACAACACCTCTGCGAGCAAGCGTTACGAGCATCGAGCGGGCCAGAGCGTAAAGTATCAGGCATGCAGCCACCGGAAAAGTAGCAACGTATGCCGTGCGAATGCCCGTCGTCCGGCGTACGATACAGCGATACATGGCCATAGCGCACATCATTACCAGCAGAAAGGAAACACGTGCCGGCCACCGTCCCCAAATCGCGATGAGAGGAACAAAGCAGAACATGGCCAGCGCAATACAGGCGCCCAACAGCGTGAGCGGATTGAACCGAAACACAGCAAAGATGTTTTTTGTTAGATTGCGGACTATACCGAACGCGCCCGCGGCCCAGTGTATGCGTATCAGACCGCGTCCAAGCACAAAGCGCTGACGGAAACCATGCTGCTTCACAAGAAACCCGAAGCGCAGGTCCTCCAGCACTTCCAGCGGCAGCGCCTCAAAGCCGCCGATAGCATCATAAGTTTCGCGCCGCACCAGGTTGAATGCTCCTATGCCGATGGATTCGCGGCTTTTCGGATCAGCAATCTTCCACGGACGCCAGGTAAGAAACGTCAGCATCTGGATTGCGGAGAGCATCATGCATTCTCCGAAATTCTTAAAGACCAGTGTCGGGAACAGCACCAGATGGTCTGCTTCAGGTTCCGCGTAAGCCAGCGCGCGCCGCAAGCTGTCCTCGCGAAAGACCACATCAGCATCGGTAAACAAAAGCCATGGAGCGTTGGCCTGCCTTGCCGCAATTGCCATCGCATGGGTCTTGCCCATCCAGCCTTCAGGCAGCTCCTGAATGTGGAGAACACGGATACGATCTGTGCTCGCAGCAACGTGCTCCATAATGGGGCCTGTTGCGTCGGTTGAGCGGTCATTTACTGCAAGAATCTCCAGGTCCACGCCTTGCTGCGCCAGCAGAGACCGAAGTGTCTGCTCAATTGCCTCTTCTTCATTGCGCGCAGGAACAATCACAGAGAGGAATGGTCTTGCAGCAGGCCGGAGTGTCTCAGTCTCCGGCAAAAGGTCCGGCAGCCATGAAAAGTTGCGCAGAGCAACTTCAGTGCGCCAGGCCCATACAAGCGCAACGGACCATGCAAGTGCAATTAGGAAGAAGGACACGCTCTTAGTATGGCAGAGCAAAACTGTACAAAGATTCTGCCAGCAGCGTAACTTACACGCAGACTTTGCTCATCGGCAGCTTCACGATGAACTCGGTCTTGCCAGGTTCGCTGGTAAAACCAATGTGGCCTTCATAATGACCTGTAACAACCCGGTTGGCGATGTCCAGTCCCAGGCCCGTCCCTATGCCAAGCGGCTTGGTTGTAAAAAACGGCTCAAACACCTTG
>DASRBV010000180.1:0-29010 GCA_035653455.1 Pseudacidobacterium sp.
AAGAGAGAACCTTCAGCAGATGATTGTGGTCACAGGGCGGCTGGAAGGTTCAGACCTGGGGACGGCGATGGCGCAGGTGCAGCGCGCGGTCGAAAATCTTCATTTGCCTTCGAATGTTCGTGTAACCTACGGCGGAACATACGAAGAACAGCAAAAATCGTTTCATGACCTGATGCGCGTGTTGTTGCTGGCACTTGCGCTGGTGTTTGGAGTGCTGTTGACAGAGTTTCGCAATTTCGCTGCTCCGGTCGCAATCCTGACTTCGTCCATACTTTCAATTTCCGGTGTTGTGATTGCTTTGCTGATAACAGGCACTACATTTAACGTCGCATCCTTTATGGGACTGATCATGGTCATCGGTATTGTGGCAAAAAATGGGATTCTGCTGCTCGATGCAGATGAAAAATTCCGTGCTGAAGGCGCGTCGCCGCGCGATGCCATGGTCCATGCGGCACAGCGCCGGTTGCGGCCTATTCTGATGACTGCTATTGCGGCAGTCTGCGGAATGCTTCCGCTCGCATTTGCAATTGGCTCCGGCTCACAGATGCTTCAGCCGCTGGCAATTGCCGTCATTGGAGGGCTGTGTATCTCGATGGTGCTGAGCCTGATCGTAACCCCGGTAGTGTATTATTTCCTGACTCGGCGCAGAGAGCAGCAGATCTTTTAAAACGAATGCGGATGTTTCTTAAACTTTGCAATCCGGTACGCGGCCATCAACTTTCAGAAGTTTCGTGAAGGCCGGGCAATTGCACGGTCACTGTCGTTCCCTTTCCGGGCTGGCTTGTGATGCGGATGTCACCTCCGGCTTTGTCCACAATGGCTTTGCAAATCGAGAGGCCGAGTCCGGTGCCTCCAGTATTACGATTGCGTGAGGCGTCTCCACGGTAGAACGGCTCAAAGACATGCGGCAGCGCTTCTGGCGGGATGCCGTCTCCCTGATCGGTGATTTGAATTTCAGCGTATCCATTGCAGGCATGACCCTGAATCGAAACCGTTGTCCCGGAAACACTATGCTGCAACGCATTTAGCAGGAGGTTGGAAAAAAGCAGGCTGCATTCCTGCGGGGCCAGGTGCGCGGAGAGCGCTTCGGGCACAATGCGCGTAATGGTGATGCCGCGGGTATCGGCAATGGGTTGAAGCTGCTCCTGCACCTGCTGAAGCGCCTGGCCCACATCTGTGACAGAAGGGGCATGCGTCTCCGCAGAGGCGTCGACGCGGGCCAGGGTGAGCATTTTGGCAACGATTTCTTCCATGCGCTCACAATCTGCTTCGCAGCGCGCAAGCCCGGCCTGATATTCTTCGGCGCTGCGCGGTTTCATTCCGAGCAACTGCAATGAAGACTTGACGACGGCCACTCCGGTCTTAAGTTCGTGGGCGGAATCGCTGACAAACCGGCGCTGCTGCATAAATGAGCGTTCCAGCCGCTGTAAGGCAGCTTCAAGGGCCTGGACCAGAGGGAAAAGCTCTTTTGTGGCGCATGCCCGCTCAGATGGCGTGAACTTCCACGAATTGACAGAGACAGTGGATGCCTCTGCCGCAAGTTCGTGCAACGGGGCAAGGCTTCGGTTGAGCAGCCATGCCATGACTGCTCCGGTAACAGCCAGCAAGGCCAGGCTGGAGATGGCATAAAACTGTACCGTATCAATCACAGCGTGCCATACGTGTTTTGTGGGCGATCCGTAGACAACAGTGACATGATGAGGCACTCCGCCGCTGGCATCATTAGGATCTACAATTCGCAAGCCGTGGCGCAGCAAAACGCGATAGCTCCTGCCATGCAACCGGAGAGGAAACATGCGGTCCTGCTGGGACGTGAGCATCTGGGCGGATGCGCCCTCCCAGTTTGGCGAGCGCCCAAGCAGATGGCCTTTTTCGTCACGCACCTCATAGATGTCTTCGCGCGGTACGGCGAGGTCTTTCATGTCAAGCATGACATTGTCCTCGGCGTCGTCGGCGTCTTCGACAGAGCCGAGGAGAGAGTCGGCGCGGCCGCGCAGCATGATATCGAAAGCGCGGAAATGACTGTGACGCTCATAGAACCAGGCCATTCCGGTGACACAGAGGGCAGCAATCAGCTCGACCAGCAGGACGGTGACGATGAGTCTTCGCGTTATGGAATAGGGCTTCATGCAATGGCAAGACGGTAGCCCCGTCCGCGCAGGGTTTCAATGCTGGGCTGGCTGGAACCGGCATCGAGTTTTTTACGAAGGTTGGAGACGTGCGCTTCGATGACGTTGGAGTGGTGTTCCCAGTTGTAGTCGTACAGATGTTCCAGTAACTCGCGTTTTGAGACCACGACGCGCGGGCGGTGAATCAGATATTCGAGAATGCGGTACTCCATGGGCGAGAGGTCTACAATTTCGCCAGCACGCCGTACAGACTGCTCGAGCGTATTTACTTCGATATCGGCCACAGTGAGTACGGGATGGGCCGCGCCCTTGCCGCGGCGGATAAGGGCCTTAGCGCGAGCAATCAGTTCGCCCAGGTCGAAAGGTTTGCTCAGGTAATCGTCTGCGCCTGCATTCAGAAGATCAATAATGGAGCGTGTCTCGTCGCGGGCGGTGAGGACCAGCACGGGTGTGGTGCTGTTCGATGAGCGCAGCTTTTTCAGCAGAGAAAAGCCGTCGAGCTTTGGCAGCATCAGGTCAAGAACGATGAGGTCGTAGCACGTATCCTTTGCAAGAAAAAAGCCGACCTCGCCGTCTTCGGCAATATCTACTGCGAAGCCAGGGCCATCGCGCAGGGCGGCGGCCACATTTTCCGCAATTCGCGGTTCGTCCTCGACAACCAATACGCGCATGGAAACCAGTGTGCCTCTTCTTAGATTAAGGGTGGCTGAACGTGGCCGTCGAGCAGGTTTTTCAGCATCTTAAATGGATGTTTATGTTTTATGACCGTAGAGATGCGGGACGGCGCCTTGCTAAACGGCTTCAGGAATATGCACGCCGTGAAGATGTAGTTGTAGCAGGGCTTCTTCGAGGCGGCATTCCGGTAGCATTTGAGATTGCACAAAAGCAGCATGTTCCACTGGATGTGTTGCTGGTGCGCAAACTGGGCGCACCAAATCAGCCGGAGCTGGCGATGGGCGCAGTGGCCCCGGGTGGGACGAGGATACTTGACCACTCGCTGATTAGAAAACTGGGGCTCAGCGAACAGCAGGTGGACGAGATGATTTCAGCCGAGGAAGAAAAACTGCACCGGGGGGAGCAACTCTATGCCGATGTGCGCCCGCAGATTACGGTCAGGGACAAGACTCTGATTGCAGTGGATGATGGGATCGCTACAGGAGCAAGTATGATGGCCGGGGTGTCTGTTCTGCGCGCGCAGGGAGCAAAAAAAGTGGTCGTTGCTGTTCCTGTTGCGCCGCCACATGCGGTGCGGGAGTTGTCGAAGGTCGCCGATGAGGTTGTATCGCTGAAAATTACGGACTACTTTCCTGCCGTGGGATTTTTCTATCGCGATTTCCAGCAGACTACGGATGAGGAAGTCCGCGACCTGCTCAGGCGGGCGTCTCAGCATATCTGATGGAATGGAATTCCCAGTAGTCTGGCCAGTTTTTCCAGAGTGTGCGCGATGTGGCCGACTCCTACGGCGCAGTGGTGTGCGGGGCCCTGCGCATTCCATTTGGCGGTGAACTGCTTTGCTCCCACAGGGAAGCGATAGCGGCTGTTCGTATTGCCGATTTCGAGGATGCTTCCGGAAACGGATTCGCCTTCTGCTGCGATTAATTTGAAGCTGTGCCCGGGGTCTTCGACGATGGATAGCAATGTGACAGGCCCGTGTTTTACTGACATTTCTACGGAAAGACCACGGCCCACTTTTCCGTGGTAGACCTGTAGCGGCTTCACTTTGGTTTTGCCTTCTGCAATCGCGATGTGCCCAGGGCCGTCGTGGCCCATCAGTACAACATCGGCGGCATAGTCTAATGCGTAGTATTCGGTAAAGGATCCACCCACGTTGAGTGCATCCATGATCTTCATGGCGATAGCGTTTTTGACCTCATATTCACCTGCGACGGGAATGTGGCGTGAGGTCAGCAGAGATGTTCCGAGAATGATGGAACTCATCGTATCTTCATTAGCCGGCACGCCCGTGCCTTTGTAGTAGCAGGCAAGGGAAGTAAGTCTGTGCTTTGCTACGAATGTATCGAGTGCGACAGATGTCCGTGCTGCGCGGCGCAGTTCTTCGTCAGAGCAATCAGGCTGAATGTCAAAATGCTGCTGGAACTCTGAGATGCGCCTTGTGATTTCAGCATCGGGTACTTGTTCACGTAGCGCGCTTAACTCGTCTACTTCCAGGACCTCAACATCGCCGCCGAAGGTGATGCATATCTGCGTGACATCGGTCATGATGTCGAGCATGCCGGAATAGTAGTGTCCCAGCAGACCCAGGCGGTTGTTCTCAAGCTGAGACTTCACTTTGGCTGCGGCAAGCCAGTCTTCAATTTCCGACCATGTTTGCTCATCGCCCAGAACGCCAATCGCTTCGTGAAACTGAATTCCGGCGCGCGCGAAGACATTGGCGATTTCCGGCACAGGGCAAGCGGAGCACCATGCCAGCCACTCTCCAGTCATGGCCGTGCGGTCGTTCAACTTATTGAAGGTGGCGTAATGGATGGCAGGTCCCGGCTGAAGATTGAGGACAATGACTGGAACGCCGATGCGTTTTACCAGCGGAAGGACGGTGCTCGAAAGCGCGTAAGTTGTGGTGTAAAGGAAAAGGACCTCAATCTCGGCGCGCCGGAACGCGTGGCCAGCTTCTCTGGCACGACCGGTGCTGTCAATCATGCCGAGGTTTGTTATATGAACATCATGCTGCGCGAGACGTTTTGCGACTGTCTGAATATTGGCTTCCAGACGCTGCTTCAAGCCTGCAAATTGGTCCCAGTAGGCTTCGAGGCCGATTCCGCACAGGCCAATGTTGATATGAGTTGTGGATGACATACAGCTCTCTTATTTGTTTCGATCCAAGATGCAGGGCCGGCAAGAGTGCAATTTTCTTTATGGCAAATAAAATACCTCGCGCATCATAGGGAAGCGCTCGCCGGAACGTAACCCTTCCAGGGGAGCAAAGTACTCTGCCATGGCCTGCTGCCAGCGTGTGTTTACCGGGCTTTGCTCGATCCTTTGCCATGTCTGTTCAAAGTCATCTACGCGCATGGTAAGGACGAGAATCTCGTCGCGGCGAAAAATGGAGTATTCGTGGACTCCAGCGTTTTTGAGGAGGGCGAGCATCTCCGGCCAGACGGCCTCGTGCGCTTTGTCGTAAGCCGGGCCGGCGCCGGGGCGTAATTTCAACATAAAGGCAATTCTCTGCATAGGAATGAATTCTACTCAGATTTTTGGAGATATTCGGCGATTACACCCAACACTAGGCACCACAAGAGCACGTCAATCGTATAGGCCACGCCTATGCGAAGGATGACGCTTATGATCTCTGCAGAGGGTTTTCCTGTTGGGGTCCAGCCGACGAGAAGAGATGAGATCCAGGTTCCGATGAAAGCAGCTGCCAGCGCATATACCCAGTACAGTACTTTGTTGAAAACACGGCCTATGTTCTTCCATCTGCCGTGGCGCAGGCCAGAGGCAGACCCTATAAGCGCAACAGGAAGAAGCAGCGCAGCAAATGTCCATTGCAGAAAATCGTAAAAGTGGTCTTGCCAGCTCAGGAGCCGAGGATAGGTAAAGAACGCACGCATGCCGGCGGAAAATTTTGAATTCCAGTATCCGGCGTAAAGAGATTCATGACTGCGAAGAGCATCCAGTCCCAGCAACAGCAGGTATCCAACCACGATGACGACAACGAGGGCAAGCCATCGCTGCCAGATGGGCGCAGGGGCCTTGGCCCGGTATAGAAGCCTGAAGGTGTGCGAATAGAGCCAAAGGAATGCGACGACCAGAATCGCGGCGGACAGCATGGAAAAAACGAATTGCCATACGTGCGAATCAGGAATCTGAAGCCATGCGAAGCAGAGCAAAATGAGCAGCAGGTTCCCAATCCACTGGAAGAGAAATACTTTGGCGTGGAACTTTGGACGCGTCATTGCTTTGCCTCCACGTCAAGGTGCAGCATGTCACTGGTGGCCTCGATTCCGGGCTGATACATCAGCTCCACGCGCGCGGGACTGATGCTGAAGCTGCCCGGATTCACGACTTTCAGCAGATAGAAGGACTCGTGGCGTCCATCAAATTCAGTGGCAAACATGGCTGCGCGGTCGTCGTGGAACTCCTGGCGGGTGTACCAGAACTGCCATGTGTCGGGCTGGCCCACGATATTGTAACTGTCACTGTTCTGAATAAATTCAGTGCCAGCGGGGATAGGGTCTTCGATCATCAGGTATTTCACGGGCGATCCATTGGCGGCAATGTGGACGGCGAGAACGTCTCCGGGAGAGACCGGGCCTTTGAGCGGTTGTAGCTGATAGACGATCTGGTCTTTTTTCTGCGTGGGAACAAGTTTGAAGTAATCACGCGTGAGATTCAGCGAGAGATTGCCTTTCTGGTAGAGCTTCGTTTCCGTTGAGTAATAGATGCCCTGCGCTGACCAGTAGGCACGTCCCGTGCCGTGCTTCACAATCTGGATGCTGTTGCCCTGCGGTTGCAGGTTTGTCGCGGGAATATCTACCTGAAGGCTGGCCCCGCTGGTTGCATCATTCGCGTTAAAGTGGCGTTTTGCGACTGAATGGCCGTTGACGAGCACATCCACGTCAAAGTCAGCATTGAGCTCCTGCGAGGTGGCGAGGTAGTCCGCAAGTCCGAAGATGACCATGGCGGTCTGCTCGGTGGAATTCCACCAGTACCCGCCGTTACGGTTCAGGACAAGCCATTGCGCAGCCTGTTGCAGCAAGGGATTTTTGGGGTCAGTGTGGGCGAGGAAGCGCATGGCAAAGGCCGTGCTCTCCGCATTGTTGTCGTAGTAAAGATCAAGCAGCGGGTTGTAATCGGATGGCCAGTATGCGAGCGCTCCAGAGCGCTTTGCCTTATCTTCAAGCAGCTTTGCGATTTGCGAGGCGCGGCTGTCAGAAGTGTGGAGCATGGCGAGTCCGGTGAGCGCGAGACCCTCGGCGGAGAGGTCATTGCGGCGCGACCAGAGCGTGTTCAGAGAATCGCCGGTATTGCCAGCGTCTGCTTCTGTGAGCGCATATACGACATAGGCGCGCAGTTCAGGGAGCATCCGCGGATGCTCGGCAACGGCTTTTTGCAAGTATTCAACGCCTTTGCCGAACATCTGCTGCTTCACATCGTCGAGCGGGTAGGCTTGTTTTGCACGCGCCACTCCGCTGATGACATATGCCGTCATGAAGACGCGGCTGTCGTCTTCTTTCCACCATCCCCAGCCACCATCGTCGTGCTGGAAATCGGCAAGGCGGTCAAGTCCGGCGCGGACTTTGAGCTCAAGATCATTCAAATCTACGCGAGAGGGAAGATTGAGTTTCTTCAGCGTCTCAGCAATGATCACATCAGGCAGGAAGCTGGACATGGTCTGCTCGGTGCATCCATAGGGATAGCTCGTCAGATAATCGAGGGCGGAGAAGATGCTGCCAGCGATGGAGGGGCTGACTTCGATGTGCAATTTGTGTGCAGCTGGGTCAGTGTTTGCCGGAAAGTTGATGGAAGCAGCCACCTGTCCATTGGCGTCTTCAACAACGCCGAGTTGATTGAGTTTCTGCACTACTCCGGAGGGTTCCACCGGAAAGCTGATTTCGAGCGCGTCGGACTCCTGCGTGCTGAGTGCTTTGGCCAGCAACGTCGCTGTGCCAATCTGCGAAGCGCGCACGCGCCACAATACGGTCCCGTCGGCCTTGCTGGGGACGGTGATGGTCTGCGGCGTGCCGGCGATGGTATCCAGTCCGTGGATATCAAGCGAAAGCTGGATTTGCTTTGCCTGGTCCAGATAATTGTGGACGATGACGGGGATGGTCAACTCATCGCCTTTGCGCATAAAGCGCGGAGCACCCATGCGCACAATGATGTTTTTGCGCACGAGCACGCGGTTGATGGCTGCTCCGGCCTTTGAATCAGGCGTGACGGCGCGGACCGTCGTTCGCCATGTCGTCAGCGAGTCAGGGAAGGTGAAGCTGACGCGCGCATGGCCTTGCGTATCCGTGTGGACATTGGCCGCCCAATAGGCGGTATCTGGAAATGCTTTGCGTACTTTGGGTTGGACGACATCGTTGCCGGGTTTTACCTGCGCAAGCTGCGGGCGGTAGCGCGACTGGCGTTCCGCGAGCATGGGGGATTTAGTGCCTGCGCTTCCGCTGAAGTAGTACTGCAAGGAAGAATCAAAGGGCGCGTAGACGTAACGATCCGGATAAAGCCGCTTGACGATGTCGCCGCTGGTATCTGGATAGAGATAGTAGAGGGCCTCATCCACAACGCCAAAGCTCAGGTCAGCGCTCACCGGCTTGCCCTGGTAGTCGCGTGTGTAAACGTCGTAAGTGGCGGACTGCTGCGGCTGGAAGACCTGACTGGCCGGAGCGATTTCTATTTGTAGCTGCTCCTGCACAGGGGGCACTTTCAACTGTTTGCTTGCCTGATACATCTGGTCGTTCTGGATGTAGACTGCGCTGACGTCGAGGTTGGGCTGCGAATCGGATGTGATGGGCAGGTCGAAGCTCAGGGTCTTGCCTTCAGACGAAAGCACTTTTTTGAATTCGACGGAGTACCCCGACGCGACCACGAGCGCGTGGAAGTTGTCTACCTGCGAGATGATGCTCAGGTGCGCGGTATCACCGGGGGCGTAGGTCTTCTTGTCGGCGACGATCTGGACGGTCTGTGAGCTTCCATACCAGGGAGATTCGCCGTTGCCCATCACCCAAAGCCAGGTTGAGTCCTGCACCGTGCGTTTCTCAGGAGTGTTCGCGGAGGCTTCCACTTCCGCGCTGCCTGCGTTCTGGGCCGGAAGTGAAGCCGTTGCCTGCCCTTGCGCGTCCGTTGTCACATCGGTGGAACTGCCTTGTGTGGTTTCCGTCTTGCCGTTTACCCAGCGGCGGTAGACAAGCTGTAAATGTATCTGTGTCTGCACAGGCTTGTTGTCATAGTCAATTGCGGTCAAGCGGAAATTCGCCGCCTCTCCTGCGCGGACAGAGTAGCTGGTCGGTTCTACGTGAATGCGGAAGCTGCCGTAAGTGGCAAGGAAGCGTCCGCGGCCAGTGATTTCGCGGTTGGCGGCGTCCGTCACTCCGGCTTCAATGGTGTAGTCCTGATCTGAACGCTGCTTGCCGCTGGAGTCAAACTTTGTGGGCACGGAGATGGTCAGCTTGCCATTGGCGTCGAGCTTCCCGGTTTGCTCCGATTCCTGCTCAGAATCGTAGAGGTCGGGCTGCTGCTCGTCTTCGCCCACAGCGGGAGGACCTCCGGCTGTGTCATCGGGTTCGCCCTCGTCCCACCAGTAGTGGGGCGAGTGGTAGATGCGGTAGGTCACTTCAGCGTTCGCAACCGGCTCGCCGAAGAAATAGCGCGAATCTATGACGACCTGATTGGTTTCGCCCTGCAGGACGCGCGGTTTTGCCGGAACCACTCGCACCTGGTACTCAGGCTTTTTGTACTCCTCAACGCGGAAGCTGCCTCCGGCTGTGTCATTTCCGTCTCCCAGGCGAATAGAGTAGTAGCCGAGCATGGCGTTGTTGGCAAGCGTCAGGTCACCGGTGACGGTCCCGTCTTTGGATATGGGTAAATCCTTTTCAAAGATGGAATGGTCTTCCTGGTCGGAAACGACTGCGTGGATCGAGCTGATCTTCGGCAGTTCCAGATGATTTTCTATCCGCTCGCGCAGGATGGCCTTCCAGTGGACAGTGTGCCCTGGACGGTAGACAGGGCGGTCGGTATAGACGAATGAGGCCCAGCGGTTGCTTTGCGTTCCGCTGAAGGCGTAGCCGGCCGGGGTCACTGCCGCGACGTCTTTGTCGGCGGTGGCGATGACCCAGATGTTGTCGCGCTCCTGCTGGGAGACAGGCCCATGAAGTTCGGCGAGGCCATCGGGGCCGGTTTCTGCGCTGGCCTGCTCGTGTGGGCCGAAACCGAGCTTCACCTGAGCGTGGGGGATGGGCGCGCCGCTATGGCGGTCTACAACGTATGCAAGTACCTGTCCGGAGCCGGTACGGGTCACGAGCGCTACACGGCTGACCATAAGGACGGTGTATGCCTTGTAGTGGCCGTCCGTGGCCTCGACCAGATAGAAGCCGGAAGGCAGCGGATCTATAGGCAGGTCCTGCGAGTCGGAGATGTAGGTTGGCGGGACTTCCTGCCTCCAGCGTGCTATCAGTTGCTGACTGTTCAACAGAGGAATCTGCGCGAACTGAGCGACGCCAACGATGCGGCTGCGGTGCGCCAGCGAAGACTGCTTTGCGCGGAGGAAGTCGCGTGTTTCATAGGAGAATTGCCTGCGGAAGAACTGCCGCACGAGGAACCAGAGATGATGCTTCCAGTCGTGAAAGCGCTCAAGCCACGTTCTTTCATCAATCTGTTCTTTGGGTGCCCAGGGTGTGCCGTTTTCAAAGCTGTGCAGGTCGCGCAGATTCGAGAGAAACTTTTCCGGATCGTTGATGTGGTAAACGCGGAACTCAAGCTCGTCTACGTTATGCGTGTACAGGTGGATGGAAGGTTTTTCGTCCGGCGAAAACGTCCGGCTGGTGCTGAGGTTAAACGAGACGGCGCGTTCTGCGTGTATTGCCTGAGAGGCAGCGATAGACGCCAGCAGAAAAAATAGAGACAGGACAAATCTGGTACTACTCAGTTTCCGTCGCGCAGAATGTTCCACCGGTAGACCCCAAGAAAGTTTGAATTTTCCGACACAGGCCGCCATCGGGCATCGGGATGATGCAGCAGGTCTTCGATGGCGACCCGCCGCACCTCGCCCTTCGCATTCCCGATGGGCCCTGTGTGGTACACAACCCAATCTGAATGACTGCCAGTAACGACCATAGAATGATACGGCGAATTCTGCTCAAGTTGACGAAAAAATATCAGATCGCCGGGCTGGGCCATCCGGACATCGCGACTGATGAAATGTGTATTAAAAAGCATCAGGCTTTTTGCGTCGGCAAACTGAGAGAAGCTGCCGTTGCTTAGGTCTTCCGGGAGGAATGGTCCGGATTTTACGCGAAAGAGAGAAGCTCCCAACGGTGTATCGGGGTAATGGTACTGCTGGATGGAGGGCAGCCCGGCCAGTTCTTCCATATGCTCACCGACAAGCCATCCGGGGTCGTGTGCGTGCAAGGCGTTCCGGTACGCATAACGCAGGAGCGCAGCGCAATCGTTAATCTCTGCCGGGAGCGCATCTTTTGCCTTAGCCGCCTCAAATTCTGCAAGAGCGGTGAACCATGCGCGGAAGGCGTGGCGGTCTTCTTCGGTATGTAACCGCAGAAAGTCCGGAGTCCCATCTGAGAAACTGTCTGTGTAGTCCGGGAGAAATTGGGCGTGAACTGTAAGCGGTTTTTTCTTCCAGTCGAGATGAATCTTCTGCTGCCCGGACAAGACCGGAGAGCGCAATTGCCCCTCGATTGTGCCTCGATTTTTCTGGAGCAGCCGCAAATTCTCGGCGTTGTAGCGGAATTCGGCTGTCGAGAGCGGTCCTCCATTTGCGAGCCGGATGAGGAATGCCGAATGGAATCTGCCATCAGCGGGCATAGCGACTTCCCGCGGAAGGATAATTGGTGTTCGTGCGCGCTCCTGATGGAGCAGACCGAGAAAGACAGTGGCAACAACCGCTGCAGTGAGGATGACCAGGGTTGCGGCTTTTCCGGAGCGGCCTTTCACCTTTGCAAGTGTATCCAAAACAGATAATTTTCTTTCAATCACTTACAGACAGAGAGAGAAAAATGCACTCTGGCCAGAGTTGGAGGCAACTTTTGCATGGAAATTGCGTTCATACCCAATAACAAATAGAGGCAACTTCAAATGCAGTACACCTCACCAAAGTTGTTGAGTTCACTCTTGAATTGTCCGCATACGCGGATCCTCAGTTGACACTACCCTCAATGGCTTCCCTTCAAATTGCCTCTGAAGCAGGGCCCGCTGGAAGGCGGGCCTTTTGCTTTGCCTGATAATGATGGTATGCCACTTACAGATCAGGCACCGCGACAGAACACGACAAATGCTGGGATTGTACGATCTCCACAGTGGGCCGGATTTCACTGGTTATGGCACGGCTTCAGTACTCGAATGGGAGGGAAGACAACTGTTTACAGCGGCGAACATAAGTCAGGAGAATTGAACCTCGGCTTCACCCCTGCTGATTCCAGAGAGACAGTGCTAGCCAACCGGGAAACATTCATTCGCGACCTTACTGAAGGCCGCGCTACTTTGCCTGCTTTCGTAACGCTGAAGCAGATGCATTCGTCCATCATCCACGTAGTCGGCAAAGCAGATGCAGGAGAAGAGGCCGTTCTAACGGGCGATGGCATGCTGACGGGGGAAGCGGGAGTGCTGCTGGGAATTCAGACTGCCGATTGCATTCCGGTGCTGGTTGCAGATAAAAAGCAGCGCGCGGTAGCAGCTTTCCATGCAGGATGGCGCGGCACCTTAAAGCGTATTGTGGAGAACGGCATCGGGCGGATGCGGCTGGAGTTTGGCAGCAAGCCGGAAGACCTCTCAGCGGCCATCGGGCCTGGGATCGGGCAGTGTTGTTATGCGGTGGGTGAGGAGGTCCGCGATGCATTTCATTCGCAATTTGCTTATGCGCAGGACCTCTTTCGCGAAGTTTATAATGCGGACCCCATTAAAGAAAAATATCCCATGCTGTTTTTGACCGCGCGCGCGCCCGGACACTCGAATCTCGGGCCGAATCTCCATCTTGATCTGGTGGAAGCCAACCGCAGGCAGTTACTGGACGCCGGACTGCGCGAGGAACAGATATTTGTGCTGGGCGACTGTACCAGTTGCCACGTTGACCGCTACTTTTCTTATCGTGCCGAACATGGCTTTACAGGAAGGATGTTGTCGGTGATTGGGGTGAGAGACAGATCCCTTTCTTAAGGCATTTTCGCAGATTCTGTACACTCCATCATTTGCACTGTGCAGTGTCGCAGACGCCCTTTTGTTTGCGGCGACTGTAGTTTCAGGGCTATCCCAATTTTTTGTTGGAGTTATGGGTGATGGGTGGAATGAAAGGCCCACGGCGTAAACTCTCACATCGCCAAGATTTTTCCTTCGGTGGGCAGAATGACGGACATTGTCCGGCATTCTGCAAAACCCACATCCGAAGTTGACAGGATTTCAGGCGGGTTGTTCCGGGCTTCCGCCTTCACTTTTTGGATTCACCATATCGCGCAATTCTTTGCTGGGCTTGAAATAAGGCACACGTTTGGCAGGGACTTCAACTTTGGCCCCGGTTTTTGGATTTCGTCCAGTGCGCGGTTTGCGCTGGCGGATGCGGAAACTACCGAATCCACGTATTTCGATCTTGTCTCCTGCTTTGAGCGCCTGAATTACGGAATCAAAAATCGTGTCTACAATGACCTCACCGTCGCGTCGCGTCAGGTCGCCTAACTGGGTCACTTCCTCCACCAAATCTGCTTTCGTCATGGCCGGTTTCGCTCCACAGAAATTAGGGTACGCCTGTTAACTATAATAGATGCAACAAATTTGCCTTATTTCCAAAGAAAATAGAAGCCCGCGTTTTTTTCAAGGAGCTTTCCCGGGCCGGACCAGAGATCGTCCGCATCGGTTGTGATCAGATCCAGCAGAGAACGGCCCTTTTTGGGCGGTTTTACTACATTTGGCTCCCCGGAAATGCCTACCTGTCTTGCCGTATCGAGCAGAGCGTCGCGGAATCCTCCTTGTTTATCAATCAGGTGCAGGGGAAGAGCCTGCTGTCCGGTCCACACCTGACCGGTGGCCAGCGGCTTGAGAGTGGCCTCCGGAATACCCCGTCCCTGGGCGACATCGTGGATGAACTGCTCGTGCATGTTATCCAAAAGACTTTGAAAATACGCACGTTCTTCCGGGGTCATTTCCCTGACAGGGGAGCCGGCATCTTTCAGCGATCCGGCTTTGAGGACTTCCGGCTTCAGTTTTGCCCATTTGAGAAGGTCGCCGTAATTGGTCCATTCCATGATGACGCCGACGGAGCCAACGATGCTGGCGTCATTGGCGTAAATTTTGTTGGCACCCGAAGCAATGTAGTAGGCCCCGGAAGCGCCCATGCTTTCAATGGAAGCGACGATGGGTTTCTTTTTCTCATTGCGGATATGGAGGACCTCATTGTAAATCTCCTGCGAGGCAGCTGCGCCTCCGCCGGGAGAGTTGATGTGCAGGATGATGGCTTTGATGGAATCGTCCTCATCGAACTTGCGCAACTGGTCTACGGTATTGTCGGCAGAAACGATGATGCCGTTGATGTCAATAACCCCGATGTTTTTGTCGCCAAAGCTGGCGTTGCCGCCAACGGCTTTCATTGCGGCGTATCCAAGGAGTCCAACCACAACGATAAAGGCGACAAAGAGACCGCCTCCAAGCAGAAACCAGAACCAACCCGAACGGCGCTTTTCTTCGCTCATAGGGGCGAGTTTAGCACTTACAGCATGTCAACAGCTAAGAAAGGTTTTTCAGATAATTGATGATCTCGGGGCTCGTCCAGTCCTGCGGGCCGATGAACTTACGGCGGATGATGCCGTTGCCGTCAATGATGTAGGTTTCAGGCGGACGGGTGGTACCGAAGGACAGATTGCTTTTCTGCGATTCGTCGTGAATGGTCTGAAATGTTACGTGATGGTCAGAGAGGAACTGCTGATATGCAGGTGCGTCGTCATTGAAGTCGACGCCCAGGACGACGAGCTGTGGCATCTGCCGCTGCAGGGCATTTAACGAGGGCAGCTCTTCGATGCAGGGGGCGCACCATGACGCCCAGAAGTTGAGGACGACGATTTTGCCGCGGTAGTCGCTGAGTCGGATGGTCTTTGCGCCATCGGTGATGGAAAAGTTGGGGGCGGGAGTAGCGACCTGCGATGGGCGAGAGCCGCGGTCGCATCCTGAGAGGGTGAGGGCCAGGAGGAGAGCGAGTCCTATTCTTTGCGCGAAAAGGACGTGGAAAGAACAGGGCGTGCCAGCTTCTTTCCTATTTTTCAAGGCCTGGGGCAGCCATTTCCAAAGATGAAAATCTAACCAGCTCTGCACGTTTCTATAATAAATTCCGGGGCCTGCTTGGAACTTACGGTTATTATTCCTGCGCGAAATGAAGAGGACTGTCTGGGCACGTGTCTCCAGTCGCTGGTTTCGCAATCTGACGAAAACTGGAAACTGGGCCGTGACTGGGAGTTGCTGGTGGTGGACGACCACTCTGCGGATCGCACGCGGGAGATTGCAGCAGGGTTCTCGGATGTGACGGTGTTAAGCGCACCTGCTTGTCCCAGGAAGTGGACGGGCAAAGCAAACGCTGTCTGGACGGCGGCCAGACAGGCCAAAGGGGACTGGCTGCTGTTCACGGATGCGGACACGATCCATGAACCGGGTGATCTGCGCCGCGCATTGCACGAGGCGGAAAAGCACGAAGTGGCCATGCTTTCGTATTCGCCGCGGCAGATTGTGAAGGGCTTCTGGCAGCGGGCACTCATGCCCCTGGTCTTCAGCGAACTGGCTCTGGCATATCCTCCGGCCAAGGTTTCTGATCCGGAATCGAGGGTCGCGGCGGCCAACGGGCAATTTCTGCTGGTACGGCGGGATGCGTATTTTCAGCTCGGCGGGCATGAGGCAGTGGCGGAGTCCATTTTGGAAGACGTAGAGCTTGCCTATATGGCAAAGCGGCGTAAGCTCGGGCTGCGCTTCCGGTACGCTCCGGATGCGCTGAGCACGCGCATGTACCGCAGTTTTGGGCAGATGTGCGAAGGTTGGACGAAGAACCTGGCCCTACTGTTTGGCAATGCAGTGGCGACCGCGGCGTGGAAGGTGCTGGATGTGTTGCTGCTGTTTGGGCTGCCGGTGCTGGCGTGGTATTTTCGCTGGCCGATAAGCCCGACGATGCCGTGGCTAACGGCGCGCCTGCTTATTCTGCTGATATGGCTGAGGACGCTGTGGCGCTTTTACCGCCGGGTCATGAGGTCGAATTTTCCCTTGGGAGATTGCCTGTTAAGCGTATTCGGGCTGCCGCTGTTCATCTGGCTGCTGTGGAGGAGCTGGTTCGACCATAACGTGACAAAACGCGTAATCTGGAAAGGTAGGGAATATGGGCGTTGATCCTTTGTTGCTCCTCAAGATGACAGATTGACTTTTCTGTTTGGGGATGGTCAGTAATTCATTTGTCATGACGATAAACGATGATTTTACTTACGAGAAAAGCTGAATTTTCAGCTTCGCACTATTACTGGAACGATGCGTGGCCGGAGGAAGAGAACCGGCGCGTGTTTGGCAAATGCGCCAATAAGAATGGTCACGGGCATAATTACACGCTTGAAGTGACGGTCGTAGGCGATGTGGATACGACGTCGGGTTTTGTGGTGGATCTGAAGCAACTCAAGGACATAATTGAGCGCGAGGTGGTGAGTGTGTACGACCATCGGCACCTGAATAAGGAAGTGCCGGAATTTGCCACGGCCATTCCGACGACGGAAAATATCGCGATTGCGGTATGGAGACGTCTGGAAGGGAAGGTCCCTGGAGCGAAGCTGTTCCGGGTGCGCGTGTATGAAATGCCGGACCTTTTTGCCGATTACTACGGGGAGCCATGAGGGCGTATTTTTCACGGCGGTACCGGATCAGCGCGTCGCACAGGCTGCATACAGACGCATTCAGCGCGGAAGAGAACCGCTTGGTCTACGGGAAGTGCAACAATCCGCACGGACACGGACATAACTATGTGATTGAGGTGACGTTGGGAGGGCAGGTCGCCCCAGAGACCGGAATGGTGTGCAATCTGGTGGACCTGGATGCGTGCGTAAGAAGGGAAGTCATCGAGCGTTTTGACCATACCAACCTGAATTTTGATCCGCTTTTTCAGGAGCGCGTGCCGACTACGGAGAATCTATGTATCGAGGTCTTCGGCTTGTTGCAGGCAGCCTTCGACAAGGCGGAAGTGGTGCGTGTCCGGATTGAGGAGACCAGCAACAATTCCTTTGAATATCCAGCGGGCGCGCACAGATAGACAAGAAAGAGAGCAGAGATGGCGAAACCGGCAGTTATCCGTAAGGTCATGGAAACGGGCCTTGAGAACATAGCCACACAGGACATTTATCGCGAGATCATTCGCCGCTTTGATGAGGACCCCACACGCGACGGGTTGGTGCGCACTCCGGAGCGTGTGGAAAAGGCGCTGACGTTCCTGACGAAGGGCTACCGAGAAAACCCGACAGAAATTCTGCGCGGGGCGCTCTTTGATGTGGACTATGACGAGATGGTGATTGTAAAGGACATCGAGATGTTCTCATTGTGCGAGCACCACATGCTGCCATTTTTCGGAAAAGTGCATGTTGCCTATATTCCGAATGGAAAAGTGATTGGTCTGAGCAAGATTCCGCGCCTGGTGGAGGTGTTTGCCCGCCGTTTGCAGGTGCAGGAACGGATGACGCGCCAGATTGCCGATGCCATTCAGGAGGCCATTGAGCCGCAGGGCGTAGGCGTGGTGATTGAAGCACGGCACCTTTGCATGATGATGCGCGGGGTGGAGAAGCAGCACTCCTCGACGGTGACATCGGCGATGGTAGGCGTCTTCCAGAAGCAGAATACGCGCAATGAATTTCTGGCGCTGGTGCGCGACCGGGCGCCGAATGGCCTGTAAATTCCACACGCTCCGGGCAGCTATAGTAGTCAGGTGAACGGGCTGTTGATCGTAGACAAACCTGCGGGGATGACGTCGCACGACGTGGTTGCCCGCATTCGCCACGCAGCCGGAGAGCGGTCCATTGGTCATCTGGGGACGCTCGATCCGATGGCGACGGGAGTCCTGCCGCTTTTGCTGGGAAAATTCACCCGGCTGGCGCAGTTTTTTGGTCCTCTCGAGAAGACCTATACCGGAACGGTGCGGTTCGGTTTTGCTACGGACACATACGATGCCGAGGGGCAGCCGGTTGGTACGCCTGTTTCGGCTTCACTCACGCTGGAGCAGGTGCGGGTGGCTGCGTCGCGTTTTTGGGGCGAGATAGAGCAGATGCCGCCGCCATTTTCCGCCAAGAAGATTGGCAGTACGCCAGCGTATAAGCTGGCCAGGGCTGGGAAAGAGCCAAAGCTGAAGCCTGTCCGCATCACAATCAAACAATTTGAAGTGACCTCGCTTGACGGCGACACGGCACCGTTCCTTATGACTGTTTCCGCGGGCGGATATGTGCGAAGCGTAGCGCATGAGCTGGGAGTGGCGCTTGGATGCGGGGCGCATCTGACCAGCCTGCGCCGCATTGCCGCCGGGCCATTTCTGATTGAGGATGCGATTCCGCTTGCTGAGATCGAGGCAATGGCGGCGAATGGGACGTTGCGTTCACGAATGCCTCATCCGCGCACGCTATTGCCGGAATTGCCTTCAGTCACTGCGGACGCTGTTTCGGCGGGAAGACTGCGGCATGGGGCGGCGGTAAACCTGCCGGAGTTTTCGCGCGCTTCGCTGGTGAAGATATTTGAAGGGCAGGCGGACCTGATTGCCATTGGACGACGTGTTGCCGGGACGCTGTTTCAGCCGATTGTGGTGATTGCGTAGACCGGGCCGGATTACGAGATCATCACATGCCGGGAGAAAAACCCTCTACCCGCCGGAGCAGATTACAACTGTCTGGAAGACATTGTTCGTCTTACAAAAGCAGGTTCGTTTAAAACTCTCTTCGATTGTTGGACGTGAATGGTATGATGCTCTCCGAACAAACAAGGGACTGCGAGACAGCCGCATAAATAAAACGGTTTCCTGACTGGCGAAACGTGAACGCGCTTTCAGCCTTGCGGATAAACCGGCGTCTGTTGTCTGCACACTCCTCGACTGCTCTCAAAGTCCTGGAAGGGGCGTTGGGCCATGAGGTCTTATCTATGCGTCCGGGCGTTTCTCGCCGCTTTTTTGTCCCTGTGCTTCTGCGCTTCTGCTCAGGAGCCTTCCACTGCGTCTGATTCTGAGACGGGACCGGTCAGCCAAACGTTAGCTTCGCCATCCGGGGATGTGGTCACAATTCCCGGTCCTCTGCGTTCATTTCTGCGCATGGCCGGGATCAGCCAGAAGATCCAGGCGCAGGACGTGTTGCCGCTGCTGGCGCGGAATATCTACCTGCGCGGTTATGAAGATGGCGTAGAGACGGAGTTTCTGCGATTGCTGGACCGCTATGTGCATCAGGCCAGGGAACTGGAGGCGATGGCAGGCCCGGATGGGACCATCCATACGGCTGACTGCCAGCAGGCGACGCAATTACTTCAGGTGCTTGGCTATCAGCTTCGCGGAAGCTGCGGCCAGAAGAGCGCTTACCTTATGACGGCAAGCCCGGAAAGAGCATTCCTTACGATTGATTCCGGGTTTCCGCTGACACGGCTGGAGCAGGCGCTCCAGAAGAACACCCCATTTTTCTATGCCTATCCTCTGAGCCGCGTGCCTGTACTTTTCCATGAGAGTGACTGGGCCGGCATCAGTCCATGGCGCAAGAAGGGCATGACGGACTTGATTGACGTGCTGATACATGATCCGGACGTGGCGCGTTTGTATTCGGCCCTGGCCAAGAATGATGAAGAGACGCGAGAGGCACTGCGCCGTTCGCCAGGACTGAAACGGCTGCTTCCTTATGCCGCGGTTCTTGATTTTTACGGCAGCCAGATTGCGGTCCGTTCCGGGCGTGTGCTTGTTCCCGGGGGCGCCAATGCAGAGGCAGGCTGGAAAGACCTGGTTGGGGCAAGTCCGCAGTCTCCTGGCGACTTTGTGAACCATCTGCTGGCGCGGGACAAGGGGTGGCTGGCGGTGTATTTCGATGTACTGTCGCGCGTCAGTCCGGAGCAGCAGGCACACCTTACGGAATCTCCGCGGCTGAAGCATCTGTATGAGGCCTACCGCTCGTTTGGGCCGGAGCCTAGCGCGACCAAAGGAGTGTTCCGGAAAGGCTCCGAACTGTTGATTCTGTATTCCCGCCTGACGTGGGAGCAGAATGGCGAACCGTATGTTCCGGGCAATCTTGAAATATGGAAAGAGGTCCTGAACCAGAAGGCCGATTCCAAATTTGTGCGCGACTGGGCGCGACGGTCGCGGGGCTGGAACAATCCAGAACAATTGCTTGAGGCGCTGGTGGCCTTTTCGCGGATTGAAACTGACAGCGGGCCGGTACAGGTGTATCTGACGCTGAGCGAGATAGACCACAAGCGCGGCCATGACAAGCGCCTTTCTGATGGCGCTGTGCGTCTGATTGCCAACAAATACACGCAGTTTAAGAGCTGGTATCCGATCTTCTCAGAATTTCCTGATCTGAACGACACATCCATTTTCAATTTTGTGAACGTAGCAGAGGAGATAGACAAGATTTCCAATCCCTCACTGCGCGCAAATACGCTGGGAGCTTTCCAGGCAAATATCGGGCTGTGGCAGATCATGGCGCGCCAGGGAGAGATTCCCGCCGCGAAGATGAGCGCGTCGTGGCAGAGCGTTGTGGAGCCGTTCGCAAAGATTTCGACTTCGCCACAGCTTTTTGATGCGGCCCGCAGTTCGCTGAATGGACTCATTCTGGCTGCAGGCGGCAGTACAAGCTATTCGCAGGACGATGTGATTGAGCTGCTCGCAGGACCGCCACAACAAACGCCAGACGCCCAGCGCGTGCGGGACGAGTTGGCTGCGAGAATCCATTCTGTGCTGGACGACCAGCGGCTTGCCTCGCTGGATACTTTGTTTGCGCTGGGAGATGGTCTGCACCAGATGGCGCAGGGGAAGGGCGACAACGAGAGAATGCTTGCGCTGGCCAACCAGTTGAAAGATTTTGAGCTGCCCCGGCCCATCTTTACCAAGAGTGAAAAGATTGAGTGGTCGCCTGTGGTCTATAGCAGCCGCCACGCGGAATTACAGGCGAAGACAGACCTGGCGAAACTCATCAAAGCTTCGCCTTCTCCGGCGCAACTGGAAGCGGCCCGCGGTCAGCTTGCGCCTTTCCTGCGCGACACGCTGGTAGGGCTGAACTACGCCTATTACGAGCCGCCGGGCGCGCAGATTCTGCACAATAATCCGTTGTTCGTGCGTTCCCATGACTTTGCCGGGATTACGATCATTGGGGCCGAACAGCTCTGGGGGCCTCCTGACCTGATTGGTGTAGGGACCCCGGCCGGAGGCGGTGCGTATCTGATGGGATCTCTGGCCGAACTGCCTTATGCGCTGGCAACTGTGGAAGAAGACTTTATCTCACCGGAAAACGTGCAGGCGCTGATCTGGAAGGAGATGGTCCCGAACCTGCTGGTGGACGCGACGATGTCGCGCTGGTGGCGCGTGAGTCAGCGAGAGCTTCATGCCGTCGCGCTTTATCAGAAATCAGGCCAGGAGATACTTCATGCTGCGGCATCGAGCCCAGGCCTGCGCCCGAAGGTCATCGAGGTGCTTTCCGAACGGATGATCCCGCAGCGTCTGGAGCAGGTAGAGGAGGCATTGCAAAGACCTGAAGCGTTGGAAGCTATGCGGCCACCGATGCTTCCCGCAGACAATTTTTATCTTGGGGCAGGGTTTTTGAAAAAGTTCCCGGCAGATATGGCGTCCATTGGGCCTGCGAGTCGTGAGTTACAGGAGCTTTGCAGCAAAGACCCAACAGATACGGGTCTGGAGAAAATATCACAGGACTTCGGAGTGCCTCATCCTACTTTGACCGGGAATTATTCACGCGAGCTTCTGGATGAAAAGCCATTTCCGGTATTCGGAGGATATTCATACCGGCTGTTTGGAGAGTCGTGGGAGTCAAGCAATTTGTATTGGGCACTGCTTGCAGATGAGATGGGTTATTCTCCGGCGATGCTGAACGAACTGGTGCCTGAATTGACGGCGCATATGGTGGCAAAGATTTTTGCGACTGATCTGGATGACTGGCCAGCAGTGGCGCGCGCCATGCAGGAGGCCGGCGTTGAATTCAGACTGAAGAAAAATACGGCAGTGCAGGTGGCCGACGTAAATGCTTCACATTAGGTGTGTGTTGACGGGTGCTCTATGACAATGAAACGGCTCTTATCTCTGGGTTTGCTTGTTGGTCTTTTTCCAGGCAGCAGATCGGGCGAAAATTTTGCTGTCGCCCAGGAAGACCCATCGCACATTCTGGTGAATGTGGTCCTGGTGCAGTTGAATGTGGCCGTGACTGACCGTAAAGGCCATTATGTTACTGGACTGCGTCCGGAAAATTTTCAAGTGGTCGAAGACAAAATCCCGCAGAAGATTGCCACGTTTGAGGAGGGCAATGGTCCGGTGGTGAAGGTGAACAACGTTCCGCTACCAGCCAGCAACCTTATGGCGCAAAATAATGGCCCAGGCAAGGTGCCGGGGACCGAAGGGATGAAGTTTACCGACAGCACTGCGAATGCATCGAATGCACCGCTCGGGTCGCTGGCTGGAGCCAATGTCTTTATTCTTTTCGATACCAGCAACTACATGTACCGGGGCTTTGTGTTTGCGCAGGACGCGATTGCGAACTTCATACGCTCGCTGGAAGGCGTGGACAAGGTAGCGTTCTATTCTTATAGCCGCGACCTTTCGCGGGCCACCATGCTTACATCGGACCGGGCGGCCATTATGCAGGGCGTGCGCAGCACGGTCGCGGGAGATGATGCGGCGCTGTATAACTCACTGCTGATGACGGTGAAAGATACGGCCCAACTGCACGGGAGAAAGGCAATCGTGGTTTTCTCAAACGGGCCTGACAACGCCAGCTCAGTGCCGCCGGAAGATGTTGCAGAGCTGGCGCAGTCCACAGGGACGATCATCTACATGATCAGCACAGCGGCGGCGCAGAACGATCCGGTTTCAACGGCAGTCTTTGAGCGCATGAGCAAGGCCACCGGGGGAAAAGCCTACTTTGCAAAGAACTGGGAAGATGAGAAACGGGCCTTTTCGTCTATCCGCGAAGACCTGGCGCATCTTTATTCCATCAGCTATTATCCGCAGCAAAATCCCAACCGTGGGTGGCGCACCATTTCAGTCAAGCTGGTAGGGAAGGGAATGGAAAAATATCACGTGCGCACGCGCGATGGATATCGCCTGAGGCAGCAAACGCAGTAAACGGCGATAGCGCATCGTCAGCTAAGATGCGGTCAGCGCACCTACGGCGCTGTTAGCTAAAAGGCGGTCAGCGCGCTCTATGAAACCAACGTAACCATTTCAATTCCTGTTCGTCGGACAACTTGGAAGGGGAGATTCGCGTCTGCTAACGTTGATACAGGCAATGACACATTCTTTGATATTCGCCTTTTTTTTGTTTCAGGCGGGGCCGGACACGGGCGCTCCGCCTGCGCCTCCCAGCGGCAGCGCGATTGTGGAAATGCTCCAGAACAGCGGCCCGGTGGCCATTGCTGTTTTGCTGCTGCTACTGATTGCGAGCCTTTATTCATGGGCAATCATTCTGGGCAAATGGGGCAGCTTTAAGCGCGCGCGCACGCAGAGCAACCGCTTTCTTCGTGCCTTTCGCAAGGCCAATCGTTTGCAGGAGATTGCAGCGGTCAGCGAGCAGTTCAAACCCAGTCCGCTGGTGAATGTGTTTGATGAAGTGTATGAGACGTACCGTCGCCAGACGGGAGGCTACGGACCTCCGAAGAACATAACGGCGCTGGAACGCGCGGCGCAGACGGCCTCCAGCGAAGCGCTGACTGTGCTGGAACAGCGGTTGACCTGGCTTGCCACCATTGGTGCGATTTCGCCATTTATCGGATTGTTTGGGACCATTATGGGCATCGTGGACGCCTTCCACGGGCTGGGCACGGCTGGAGCAGCCACGCTGCGCGCTGTGGCCCCGGGCGTTTCCGAAGCGCTGATTACGACTGCTGCTGGTCTGCTTGTTGCAGTTCCCGCAGTGATTGCTTACAACCAATTCACGGCGCGCTGCCGCGAGTTTGGGGCGCGCATGGACGACTTTTCGCGCGAATTGTTGAACAGCATGGAAGAGTCGGAACTCGCGCCGAACCAAGACCCGTTTGAAAGGGAGGCCGCGCGTGGCCTTCACAAGTAGAAGCGGACACACGCAGACATCGCTGGCAGAAATCAACATTACGCCGCTGGTGGACGTGGTGCTGGTGCTGCTGGTGATCTTTATGCTGACGGCCCCAGTGCTGCAATCGGGAATTGATGTCGCTGTTCCGAAAACAAAGACGGTGAAGGAAATTACCGAGCAGCGGCTCGTGCTGACAATTGATAAAGACCAGCGCGTCTTTCTTGGCGATCAGCCGATCAATCTCGCCGATCTGCCTTCGCGTTTACACCAGCCCAATACAGACCCCGCGCATCAGGTAATTTATCTTCGCGCGGATGAGCGCGTCCCTTTTGGGGCGTTTGCTTCGGTGATGGATGCGGTGAAGCAGGCGGGGATTACGAACATCAGCATTGTGACGCAACCGATTACGAACGGGCCGAAGTGAGAGTGGTTTATCTCACCCTTTGCTTGGCGAAGGATAGGGCAAATGGCCTGAAGCGCTGCGCGCCCTGCCGATGCTTTGCTCAGAGCGGCAACTTTTCAGAGATTTTTTAGAGTGTGATGAGAATCAGCGCGAGAATTGACATGGAACCTGACCGCCTCGGCGGGCCCGCGGTGGGTTCGGTCGCCCTGCATCTGGGGATTGCGGGACTGATTGCGCTTTATATTCTGGTGGTTGGACGCTTTCACGGCGGACTGTGGGGCAACAACCAGTCCGCTCCCGGTGCCATTCAGGCGACGCTGGTCAGTTCTGCGCCGACACTGCCGCTGCCGAGTGAACAGAAGCCAACGGAGAACGTCCTGGCGACACAGCAGCAGAGTCCGGCACCTGCGCCTCCTGCTCCCCAAAAGGCCGAGCCGGTCCCTCCGCCGGAGGCGATTCCGATTCCAGAGAAACAGAAGCAGCCGAAGGTAAAGCAGCAGGCCCCGCAGAAGCAGGAAAATCCGGTGAAGCAGGCGCAGAAGACCACAGCGCCATCGCAGAGCAAGCATCCGCAGCTGGTACAGGACCAGAAGAACAGGGCATTCTACGGAGAAGCGCAACAATCGAACATTCCGCGCTCGACGACAAGCAACCCAAACGGGAATAATCCCGTCGCAGTCAATGGGGGAGACTTTGGTTCGAGGTTTCCCTGGTACGTGGACATTATTAAAAGAAAAACTGCGCAGAACTGGTTGTTGCAGGAAGTGGCTCCGGGTACGCCGGCTGGAGCGAGAGTGTATTTGTCGTTTCTTATTTCGCGCGACGGTTCTCCCAGCCACATACGAGTGGAACAATCGAGCGGCTCACCGAGTCTCGACTCTTCATGTCTAAGAGCAGTGCAGAGGGTTGACACTTATGGCCCTCTCCCGGCCGGATACACCGGCAGCACGCTGTCAGTGTCGTACTATTGTGAAGAGCCGGGACGATGATCCTCTCCAGCTTTTGTATTTTCAGTCTGCGGGACGGAAGAATGAATTCAGGCAAGAAGCAATCTTTTTTCAGTTTGTATTGTTTTTCATTTTTAGTTTTCATGCTTACCTTCAGTGGGCTCTCTGCATATTCGCAGGACTGGGTACGCACGGGCACAAATCTGGGTGCAGCGAAGATCCGCCTTGCTGCTGCAAATTTCAAGCCTACATCTACTGATCCTCAGACTGGCGAGCTGAAGAATGCGTTTGACACAACGCTGTTCAATGATCTGTCGAATGCCGGGATCTTCGACATGGTTTCAAAGAGCATGGCGCCTCCACTGATGCCAGGTTCTCCGCAGGAGATGAATCTGGCGCAGTGGTCCGCACCGCCTTCCAACGCTGATATGGTTGCGTTTGGTGCAATTGGCGCGGACAACGGCAAAGTGACCGTTTTGGGGTATCTTTTCGATGCGAAGAACCAGCAGTCGCCTCAGATTCTCGGCAAGCAATATAGCGACAATGCCAGCGTAAACAACGTTCGCAATATTGCGCACCGCTTTGCGGATGAGATTATTACGCGGCTGGGTGGAATTGCAGGCATCTGCGAAACGAAGATTTATTACGTATCCACGCACTCGGGCAACAAGGAAATCTGGGCCATGGACTACGATGGCGAAAACGCGCACCAGCTTACGCATCTGGGATCTATTTCGCTTTCTCCGCGTGTTTCCCCTGACAATTCACGAGTGGCATTTTCAGCGTTGGGGAAGAACGGCTGGTCCATCCGGATGTACTCGCTGCTGCTGAACCGTATCGTGAGTTTCCCGTCGCCGGGTGGAACGACAGTTTCTCCTGCGTGGTCGAGCGATGGATCGAAGCTGGCGCTTTCCTCTTCGATTACAGGCGATCCGGAGATCTACACCATGAGTTCTGACGGAACAGGACTGCACCGCGTGACCGCATTCCGCGGACCAGACGTCTCTCCTGTATGGAACCCGAAGACCAACGCGCAGATTGCCTGGGTGAGCGGACGCACCGGGCTGCCGCAGATTTACATCATGGATGCCGATGGCGCGAATGTGCAGCGCATGACCGATGGTGGATATGCGACATCGCCTGCATGGTCTCCAAACGGGCAGTTCCTGGCCTTTGCGTGGAACCGCAAGTATGGGCCGGGTGCTCCGGGCGGGCAGGACATCTATATTATGGACATAGCCAGCAAGCGTTGGACGCAACTGACGCATGATTCCGGACGCTGCGACTTTCCGTCGTGGTCTCCGGATTCGCGCCACATCGTTTTTCAGCGTGAAGACAGCAGCGGGCACTCCGAGATATGGACCATGCTCGCCGACGGCACTGAGCAACACCAACTCACGCATGGTGGCTCGAACTCCATGCCGAACTGGAGCTGGAAATAAAAATTTTTAAGTACCGCGGCAGGAACGTTCCTTGCCGTGCTGTCCTGGATGAAAATACAGATACAACACTCCTGGAGGAGAAACGTGCAAGTCAATCATCGCAAGTACATCGCTTCCGCAATCAGTCTGGCGGCGCTTTTGGCGATTGCCGGATGTCATAAGAAAAAGCCAGCACCGCCTCCTCCGCCACCGCCGACGGTGTCTGCTCCTGCCCCTACGGCTGAGATCAATGTGAACCCGGCCTCGATCAATCCTGGTGACAGTGCTGTGCTCACCTGGAAGACTACCAATGCCACGGATGTTTCGATTGAAGGCATTGGACAAGTGGCGACCTCAGGCACGATGAATGTAAAGCCGACGGAATCCACAAACTATCACCTGATTGCCCGCGGCGATGGCGGTTCGGCTGACGCAACGGCGCGCCTGACGGTGAACGCCGCGCAGCCGCAGAGCAATCTGAATGAAGAAAATATGGACGACACGCTCTTCCATCAGAACGTCCATGACATCTTCTACGATTACGACAGCTACGAAATCCGTCCGGACGCACAGCCGACCATCCAGCAGGATGCGGCATTCCTGAACCAGCATCCGAATATCAAGGTGGTGATTGGTGGCTACTGCGACGAGCGCGGATCAGTGGAATACAACCTGACGCTGGGTGAAAACCGCGCCAATGCCGCCAAGCAGGCACTGGTCAACGCCGGAGTAAGTCCTGACCGCCTGCGCACGGTGAGCTACGGCAAAGAGAAGCAGTTCTGCACCGACCACACAGAGCAGTGCTGGCAGCAGAACCGCCGCGCACAATTCAACATTGACCGGTAGCTCCATCTGCAGAACGGCAGCATTGTTCACCACAGTGCTGCCGTTTGCTTTTGGTCTACACTTTAAGTGGGGACTTTCTATGCGAAAGACAATCATCCACCTGACCGCTTTTGCCGCTCTTGGCCTCCTCTGTCCTGTTCCGCGCGCCCATGCCGCGTCGAAGGAAATCATCCAGTTGCAAACGCAGGTGCAGACCCTTCAGGACATGCTCCAGCGCATGCAGCAGACCAATGATTCACGCATGGCTGTGATGCAGCACCTCATCGAGCAGACCGCTGACAATGTGAATCGCATGTCGCAGACGGTAAACGGCATCCAGCAACAGCTTCAGTCGCAGAGCGAGAATGGCGTTAACGGTCAACAAATTTCCGGCCAGATACAGAGTCTCAATGATTCAGTAGACGAACTGAAGTCGAGAATTTCACGTCTGGACAAGACCCTGCAGGACATTCAGTCTCAGCTTCAGAACGTCAACGCGCAGCCGGCGGGTGGCGCTCCGGGGCAGCAGGCAGCCCCCGGCCCCGGGCCTGATGGGCAGAGTGCCGGACAGCAGCCGCAGGCCCCACCGGTAGACCAGCTTTATCAGGGGGGCATCCGCGACTATAACAGCGCGAAATATGACGTTGCAGCGGGCGAATTTGGCGATGTGCTGAAATATTATCCGCAGGACAACCTTGCCGGGAACGCGCAGTTCTATCTTGGCGAAATTGCTTATCGTCAGGGCGACTACAAGACGGCCATCAAGAATTACGATGCGGTCCTCGAGCAGTTCCCGGGCAATGCCAAGGCGCCCGCAGCGCAACTGCGCAAGGCCGAGGCAGAGTTGGCGTTGAACCAGCGTGATGCGGGCATCCGCGATCTGCGCAGCCTGATTCAGCGCTATCCGCAGACCCCGGAAGCAGCGCAGGCGCGCAGCAGGCTGAATGGAATGGGTGTGCGTATCACAGCGCCAAAGCCGTCGGCATACAGGTAGCCCCCTACAACTCACCTATTGCAGGCAGCATCAGAAGAAAAGCCTATGCAAAGTCACGACAGCGACTCGAAGAAAGGGGCGGTCGAATCCGAATCACCGCGCGACCACTCCCGCGACTATTTGAAAGACCAACTTCCTCACCGTTCTGCCGACCCGATGATTAAGGACCGAGACGAAGACCACGATACTGACTTTCCAGAACCAGGCAGGGTACCAGAACACAGCGGTCAGCACGAGTAAGGACTACGCGCGAATCTTTTCATCACTGATTTCATCCAAAAGAGGAAACCGGGAGATGAAACGATGGCGGCTTTTTGTGCATGTTGCGGAGCAGAAATTACACCTAAGGCAGAGGCTTGTGCAGTATGCGGCACTCCGCA
>DASRBV010000181.1:0-5312 GCA_035653455.1 Pseudacidobacterium sp.
CCAGTTCACAACAGATGACGCTCGCCTGATGCAAACCTACACGGCTGCGCTTTCTGTGCTTCAGCGTAACATCACACAGTTGCATCCTTACTCCGGCCCGGTCTTGGTGGAAGGGAGCGTCTATCCCGGCGTGTGGCTCGAATGCGCGCCACAGGAAGGCGAAGTGTACAGCGCGATCCGTCCAGATATCGCCCGCAATAACCACATGGTCTTCTTTGCTCTGCAAAAAGAAGATGGACAGCTTCCGTGCAGCGTAAAGATGGACTCCATTGGCTTTGGACAGATCCAAATGGTTGTCCCCATCGCCGCCACCGCATGGGAGCTTGCCCGGAAAAGCGGCGACAACGAGCTGCTCGATAAAGCCTATCTTGCGTGCAGCCGTTGGGACGCATGGTTGCGCCGCTATCGAAACACACGCGGTACAGGATTGTGCGAAGGCTTCTGTACCTATGACACTGGTCACGACAACAGCCCGCGCTGGAAAGGCATTCCCAATCGCTGCCCGGATGCAGACGCCCGCAAGTGTCCGCCTGTTCCGGGAATGCCGCGTCTCTGCCCTGATCTTTCTGCCTCTGTATATGGCGGCAGAGTTGCCCTGGCCGCCATGGCAAAGGCTTTAGGCAGACAAAGCGAATCCGACCGCTGGACAGAGGACGCAGAATCAATCCGAAAACTTATGATCGAAAAACTCTATTGTCCGGAAGATGCTGCATTTTACGACCTCGATACAGAAGGCCATTTCATTCGCATTCGCGGAGATGTGATTTCGCGCGTCCTCGGCGAGCACGTCGTAGACTCCAGGCTCTTTGACATCATCTACCAGAAACAGATTCACAACCCGAAGGCATTCTGGGCACCATATCCGCTGCCATCCATTGCTTTAGATGACCCCGCTTTCGTGCGTCCCATCCCGCGCAATTCCTGGGGAGGAGCCACACAGGCGCTCACCGCCCTGCGTGCCCCACGCTGGATGGAATATTACGGCAAACCCGCAGACCTCGCCTGGATGATGCAGCGCTGGATTGAAGCCATCAGCCGCCACATAGAATTTCGCCAGCAGATGGACCCGCTCACCGGGGATTTTACCCGGATTGACCCCAGTGGCTATTCGCCGGCCGCGCTGGTTTTCTTCGACTATCTCTGGAGGCTTTCAGGAGTACGGCAGCACGATGACCTGATCGAGTGGAACATACGCCTTCCCGCCTCTTCAGGGCGTGCATCGTTCAGTGCCAAAATACATAATGTAAGCGCAGAACTCAGTTACCACGGCAATCACGCGCAGCTGCGCCTGGCCGGAAAGACCATCGCCGAAGTCTTCGGCACTGTGCGTCTGCTCACGACGCCTGCTGGTGTTCTTCATTCCGCTTCAGGAATTTCTAACCAGGAAGAACACATCACCATCCAAATATCCAAAGGAAAGCCACGCGTCCTCAGAATGGAACCAAACGCTCATAGAGCAGAACTCTGAATGAAACGTGTGCTCGCATCTCGAAGAGATGTGAATTTGGATTCTGACAAGAACAGAATCCAAGGGCCCGGCCCGGGAGTCTGGCCCCTTTTTTTTGACAAACTGTTCTACCTCTCATATCCTCTAAGGCAACATGACAAGGCTATTTCTCCTCATCTGTGGCTCCTGTTAGCTTTAAACCTGCTTTCCCTACCTTTTAGCTCATGAAACGTTATTGCCGGGAGACAAGCGCATTTCCATGTCAGAATTTATCGAAGGCCGCCGCGCATTTCTGAAGAGCACCGTAGCAGCTGCAGTCACAGCCGCTGTTCCATCCAGCGCGCCTGCTGAAGCAAGGCCGTCGCGTAAGCCAAACATCATCTATTACGTTGCCGACCAGATGCGATGGGACTTTCTCGGTGCGCAGGGCGAAAATCCGACTACCCTCACGCCAAATCTCGACGCAATCGCCGCTCGCGGAACACGCTTTGCCACAGCTGTCACCAATCAGCCGGTCTGCTCCCCATCGCGCTCCGTCATGCTGACAGGACGGTATGCTACCGAAACCGGAGTGTGGAGCAACGCCCGCGCAATTGATCCTTCCTTGCCAACACTCGCCTCCGTTCTGCGCCAGAACGGCTACACCGCAAACTTTATCGGCAAGTGGCATCTCGCTCCCTCATCGGAGCAGGAAGGCGGCGGACGCGGACCGGTCAAACCCGAATTTCGCGCTGGCTTTCTCGATTACTGGGAAGGCGCAAACGAGTACGAATGGACCACACATCCCTACGAAGGCACCATCTGGGACGGCGACGGAAACCCCATCACCTTCAAAGACCAGTACCGCGTGGATTTCCTCACCGACCGCGTCGTCAAATTCCTCCAGCGGAAACATGAAAGGCCTTTTCTGCTTTTTGTCTCTCAACTGGAACCACACTTCCAGAATGACGTGAAACACTTCGTCGGCCCGAATGGCTCAAAGGACAAGTTTGCAAACCCATTTGTGCCCCACGACCTGAATGGCAAACCCGGCGACTGGCAGGGCGAGCTTCCCGGCTACTACGGTTGCATTGCTTCCATTGATCAGTCTGTGGGCCGCATTTTGAAAACACTTGAAGAACAGGGCCAGCTTGAAAACACCATCTTTATGTTTTCGAGCGACCACGGATGCCACTTTAAGACCCGAAATACGGAATACAAGCGCAGCCCCCACAATGCCTCCATCCGCATCCCACTCATTGCTCAGGGCCCCGGTTTTGACAATGCAGCCACTGTTCATGAAGTCGTAGGAAACATCCACATTACGCCCACGCTTTTAGACGCAGTTGGCGTACCAATTCCTGAAAGCATGAAAGGCAAAAGCCTGCTTCCTCTGGCGCAAAACACATCCGGGCGCAGGCAATGGAAGAACCGTGAACTGGTCCAGATAAGCGAAGCCATGACGGCACGCGCCATCCGCACCAGAGACTGGACTTACAGCGTCGTTGACCCGGACGCAAACGTGCAAACCGATAAATTCGGTAAAAAATATCAGGACTATCTTCTCTACGACCAACGCGCCGACCCTTACGAAGCCGTCAACCTGAGCTGGCGCCCCGAGCACAGGGAGACAATACGGGAACTACGGCAACAACTCAAAGAAGAAATGCAATACGCAGGAGAACCCGAAGCAGAATTTGTCTCTTCGCGACTCTTCTATTGAACGAGATGCAGGCTTAAGACCGACAGCGCCACAGAAACCGGCATGACAATCATGCCGGTTTTCAAAAACTCCCATGCCGTGATCTCCGCATCGTCGCGCCGCAACGCAATCAACCACAGAATCGTAGCCAGTGACCCGGTAACAGAAAGGTTCGGCCCCAGATCTACGCCAATCAGCACAGCATGCGTCAGTGCGCCCGCGCTATGCATCGGCTGTAACGCAGATCCGCTCGCGAGTCCCACCGGCAGATTGTTCATGATGTTCGACAAACCCGCCACAACTCCTGCCGCAACCAACTTGTCCAAACCATCCGGGACCCGCGCCAGCCAGGCCAGTCCTGCTTGTGCAAGCCGCAGCATGCCTGCGCGATTCAGCGCGGCAACAATCATAAAAAGCCCTGCTACCAGCGGCACCACGCTCCAGGAAACTCCTCGCAACACCGCCTTCCATGCTCCGCCGTTGCGAAAGGAAATAAGCAGCAGCGCAAACACGCCTGTGATGCAGGTTGGCAATCCTAATGGAAAACCCAGTCCGGATGTAACCACAAGTGTCGCGGCGGCAATGCAGATTCCGAACAGGGCCAGCCGTCCTTGCGGCGAAAGTTGAATGCCATCTGCTTTGGAGTTCATCTTTCCCTGAAGCACATGACGCGAAAGAAGCCTCAGGCAGAAATACGTGCTTGCAATCGAAAATACTGACGGCAGCAGAAACAGGCGCAGCCACGGGGCCAGCGGCGGCAGCGTTTTCCCAAAAACCACAAGGTTCGCCGGATTGGCAATCGGCAACACAAAGCTGGCCGCATTGGCGATCATCGCACAGGCCAGCAGATACGGCTTCGGTTCTACACGTGCCCGGCGCACGGCAGCCAGCACTGCCGGAGTCAGCACGACCGCCGTAGCATCATTGGAAAGAAAAATAGTCACCACTGTTCCTGCAAGATAAATCAGCAGGAACAACCGCGCCGGCGATCCATTGGAGTGGTGCACAGCCACATCGGCCACCCAGTCAAACACGCCTTCATGCCGTGCCAGCTCTGCCAGAATCATCATTCCGGCAAGAAAAAGATAAACATCCAGCCCTTCATAGATTGCGTGCGCCGCGTCGGACAGCGGCAGCGCGCCCGCCAGCACCAGCGTCAGAGCGCCCAGGCATATCCATATGTACTCGGCAATGCCCCTGGGCCGGAGCAGCATCAGAAGAATGCTGACCAGCGAAATGACCCACGTAAAGATAATTGTCCAGTTGGAAAAGTGCATCTGGCTTCTTGGATTCTCTTACACTTCATCGCCTGCCGCAAAAGAAAAGGCGAAGTGGACTGCAATCCACTTCGCCAGAGTTTCGGGAGTATACAAATTCAGAACGTGTACTTCAGCGACAGTTCCACAATGCGGTTATAACCCGCTCCTGAATACGCCGCTTTCTGGTTCATCACGCCCCACAGGCTGGTGGAAGCAAGACCCAGAGTGCTCGCGTCGGTCGTGAATGTGTGCCCGCGGTCTGGAGTGTTATATTTCAGCGTCAGCAGATTGTTGCCGCTGAATCCCCAGAGCGGATGGTTCATGAAATTGAAGGCCGAAGCGCGGAACTGCACATGCTGACGCTCAGTGATGGCAAACGTCTTGTAAACGCTGAGGTCAGAATCCGTGTACCACGGCCCATTGAGGTATGGGTGAAACTGCCGCACGCCCTGCTGGCCAATCTGCGGCGCGCTGAAGCAGGAAAGGTTCAGCAACTGGTGCGAACGCAGATTGCTCCGCGGATCGCACGTGGCAATCGGCAGAATCGAGTTCGCGTCCGTGCCAAACCATGTCTTCGATGTCAGTTGCTCCGTGTTTCCATTTGCGTCTTTTCCGTAAATGGTCAGACCGAGGTTCTGCGATGAATTCGACTGGAGATTGCTGCCGGACTGGAACGTGTTAATGCCGGAAATTGTCCAGCCATTGGACACGCCCTTCCACAGCAGGAAATTGCCGTGATACAGGCTGCCCAGATCGAACGCATACGAAGCATTGAAGACCTGCGGACGGTCAATCGCCAGAATGCCATAGTTGCCGTGAACATTGAAAGCATCCAGCGTGCTGTTGATAATGCCCAGCGACTTTGACCACGTGTAGTTGAAGTCAAAGGAAAGGCGTCCCGCCTGCTTGAGCCACGCAACCTGCA
>DASRBV010000182.1:0-6580 GCA_035653455.1 Pseudacidobacterium sp.
GACCTGCTGTATCATCTGCCGTTCCGGTATGAGGACAGGCTGCATCCGCGCGCGTTGAACGAATTACAGCCCGGCGAGATGGCCAGCGTCATTGCCGAGGTGCGTGGGACTGCACTCCTGCGCACACGGGCGATGCCCATCTTTGAGATGACGGTAGGGCAGGGGCTGCATTCGCTCAAGTGCATCTGGTTTCATGGAACGTACCTCAAGGACAAGTTCAGACACGGGCAGATGCTGGCGCTTTATGGCAAGGTGGAAGCATCGCGCTCCGGGCGTGGCTTCAAGATGATTCAACCGCAGTTTGAAGTGCTCCCATCAGACCACGATGACGATGAGAGCCGGTTGCTCGAGGTGGGGCGCATTGTTCCGGTGTATGAAACACTGGGCGGAAACCGGCTTACCTCGCGATGGATACGGCGAATCATCTTCAATCTGCTGAGAGATCTCAATGGGAACATTCGGGAAACTCTGCCGAAGGCCCTCTCAGAGCGGCTGCAACTGCCATCCCGTGCTCAGGCCCTGCACGATGTCCACTTTCCTCCCGCGGGCACTCCGCTGTCCCGGTTGCAGGCGTCGGCAACGGCGGCGCATAAGCGGCTCATCTTTGAGGAGCTGTTCTATCTGGAACTGGGGCTGGAGTTGAAGCGGCGGAAATTTAAAGAACGGCAGGGCATTGCCTTTGAGACGAATGATCAGGTCCGGAGCGCCATTCGCGAGGTTCTGCCCTTCCATCCAACAGCGGCGCAGAAGCGCGCCCTGGCGGAGATTGTCGCCGATATGCGGCGGCCCTTCCCCATGCGGCGGCTTTTGCAGGGAGATGTCGGCTCAGGGAAAACCATCGTCGCGCTGCAGGCCATGCTGGTGGCGATTGAAAATGGCCATCAGGCCGCGCTGATGGCGCCGACGGAAATTCTGGCGGCACAGCATTATCTGGCGGCAAAGAAGCTGCTGGAGCGGGCGTCGAAGCGCTACAGAATCGTCCTGCTTACCGGTTCACTTGAGGACGGGCTGAAGCGGCTGAACCGCCGACGTATTTATGAGGGTGTGGCCGACCTGGTCATCGGGACGCACGCGTTGATTGAGGAAAAAGTCGAGTTCCACAAACTTGGCCTGATTGTCGTAGATGAACAGCACCGTTTTGGGGTCATGCAGCGATTCAAGTTAATGAAGAAACCAACCGATGCAGAGCCGGACGTGCTGGTGATGACGGCGACACCCATTCCACGCACTCTGGCGCTGTCTCTGTATGGCGACCTGGATCTGAGCGTGATTGATGAGCTTCCGCCCGGGCGCACGCCAATTGTCACACGCAAGGTGTCCGATGAGCGCGCGGAGGACGTGTGGAAGTTCGTGCGCGAGCAGGTGGCCCAAGGACATCAGGCATATGTGGTCTATCCCGTGATTGAAGGCGCGAAGGACGACCAGCCGGAGCTGGACTTTGCTCCTCCCGAGCAGGAAGAAGAAAGGCCAGCGAAGAAAATGTCCAAAACACCGCTGCTGTTTGAGAAGCCCACCCTGAAGACCGCGACAGAGATGTATGAGTCGCTGCGCGCGGGTGCGCTCGCTGGATTGCGCCTGGGGCTTCTGCATGGGCGGCTCGATTCCGATGAGAAGGAAATTGTGATGCGGCGCTTTCAACGCGGCGAGATTGACGTCCTGATCTCAACCACGGTGATTGAAGTAGGCGTGGATGTTCCGAACGCCACAGTCATGGTCATTGAACACGCCGAACGCTTTGGATTGGCGCAGTTGCACCAGCTTCGTGGGCGTGTTGGCCGTGGAGGCGCAAAGTCCTGGTGCATCCTGATGACGGGCGGAAAGGTCTCTCCGGAGGCCGAGGAGCGGCTGGCAGCGATGGTCCGCACGCAGAACGGTTTTGAGCTGGCTGAACTGGATTTACAACTGCGCGGGCCGGGAGAATTTTTCGGAACACGACAGGCGGGACTGCCGGATTTCCGTGTGGCAAATCTGCTGCGCGACCGCAAAGTACTGGAGACAGCAAAAGAAGAGGCAGCGCGGTTTGTGCGGAATCCTGAAGGCGAAGCCAGTGAAGAGGAACGAAAGCTGGTCCGGGAACAGTTACGCGAAGCATGGCAGAGAAGGTATGGACTGGTAGAGGCCGGATAAAAGAAAAGCGCCCAGGCGGGCGCAATCATTCAAGAAATAACAGCTTTCGCTATAGATCCATCACGGTATCTTCAATCGCACGGCGCACATTGCCATCGGAGCGGGCGAGGCGGCGGACGGCCTCCGGCTTGTCCACGTTGGCCTTCAGCATAACAAGGGCGACAGGGACGCTGCGTCCAGCGGACTTGATGGTACGTACTGCGGTTTCGCGGTCTACATTGCAGGCGCGCATCAGAATGCCGATGCCGCGCTCGACGAGTTTGGAGTTCTGCATGTGGACGTTGACCATCAGGTTCTCGTAGACGTAGCCGAGGCGCGTCATCGCACCGGTGGTGATCATGTTTGTGATCATCTTCTGTGCGGTGGCGGCCTTCATGCGGGTGGAGCCGGAGATGACTTCGGGGCCGACCTCAGCCACGATGGCGATGTCTGCGGCTGCGGCCAGGGGAGTGTTCTGGTTGCAGGTGATGCAGGCGGTCTTTGCTCCGCGAGCGCGGGCGTAGGCAACAGCAGCAACAACGTACGGAGTGCGTCCGCTGGCGGAGAGGCCGATGACGACGTCTTTGCGGGTGGGACGACGGCGGGCAATGTCGCGTTGGCCCAGCTCTTCTGAGTCCTCGTTGACTTCCACTGGAGAGGCGAGCGCCTTAGGACCACCCGCCATAATGTATTGGATCTGCTGCGGCGAGTTGGAGAAGTAAGGAGGACATTCGCAGGAGTCGAGCGCAGCGATGCGTCCGCTGGAGCCTGCACCGACGTAAATAAGTCTTCCGCCATCGCGCAGGCTGCGGGCAACGGCATCTATAACGAGCGCGATTTCCGGAAGGGCCTTTTTTACTGCGGCTGCAACTTTTGCGTCTTCGTGATTGATGATGCGCGCGATTTCCAGCGCAGATTTGGTGTCGAAGCCCTGCGATGCTTCATTTGGGCTTTCTGTGATGAGTTCGTGTAGGTTGGTCACTGGCGTTGCATGGCCATTGGCCATGCGTGGGATTTCTGCTTGTGGAGGTGTGGTGATGGTTGCCATGGCTGTACTGTGTCCTGCACTCTTGCCATCCCTTATTGTAGCTCTAATGGCAATGCCTTGAGCGCATTTTCCATGTTGCGGCAAAAATCTCCTTTCCTGAAAAAGATTTTTCAGGGAAGAGAAGTGATGATTGCATCGTGAAATGTGGGGCGCACCTGCTGGATGGCCTTGTTCGACCGGTCGGGCCAGGTGCGGTTTGTAAGAAGAACGACGGCGAGTTGGCGTTCCGGGTCTATCCAGAGAGAGGTGCCAACGTAGCCGAGATGCCCGATGGAAGATGGACTGAAGTATTTTCCGGACGAGGAAGGCGGAGTGGGAGTGTCCCATCCCAGGGCACGCAGGGGGTTTTGTCTGGTTGCGAAGAGGCGCACGGTCTCAGGCCTGAAGAGCCGATGCCCATCTGCTGTAAGGCCTTCGGAGAGAATGCAGCCGGCGAAGGTCAGAACATCGAATACGTTGGCAAAGAGCCCGGCGTGACCGGCGTATCCACCGAGCACATAGGCGTGTTCGTCATGCACTTCGCCCTGGATGATGCGTTTGCGGAATTCTGTATCGTTTACGGTAGGCGGAATTTGCGGGCGCATTTGCGGCGGCGGGCAGAAGAAGGTGTTCGTTACTCCAAGCGGAGCAAAGATTTCGCGCTCACAATAACGGGCCAGATAATCTCCAGCGAGCACTTCGAGCGCCTTGCCGAGCAGGATGAAGCCAATATCAGAGTATTCGACACGCATGCCGGGGGACGCTTCGAGGGGCATCTGAAGGCAGGCGCGCAGCAGGCCATTGGCGGAAGTATGCTGCTCGAAGAGTCGCGCATAGGCGGGCAGTCCGGAGGAATGCGCGAGCAACATGCGCAGGGTCACGCGCTCTTTTCCACTGCCTGGGTCGCGTCCAATGACGAAGGCGGGGAGGACTTCTCCGAGCGGCGTTTCAAGATCGAGAATGCCGCGATCATAAAGAAGCATCGCCATCGAAGTAGTGGCGAGGACTTTGGTTACGCTGGCGAGATCAAAGACAGTTTCCGGGAGGACCGTCTCGGCCCCGTTGTCATAAGTGAAGCGGCCTACGGAGTCAAGCGCGATGATCTTGCCCCGGTAGAGCACACCATAGGCCGCTGCCGGAAAGGCGCGGTTGGCCACGGCCTGCTCAAGAATGGAACGCGCCTGAGCAAACTGCTCGCGTTGTCCGGAATGGAAGAGCGGTAAAGGCATAGCAATTCGATGCAGGTGAAAGTATAGTAAGCGATTTCAGGAGAAAACGAATGAACAAACCGTCTCTATGGATTGTGCTTGCCTTATGTCTTCTCGCTTTTCACCCGATACACGCGCAGGAAGACACCGCGCTTGAGGCACAGCTCCGCGCACTGACGGCCCTGCATCATGGCAAGGTGGCCATTTACGCCAAAGACCTGAACAGCGGCAAGACAATTGCCATCAATGCGGACACGCCTGTACCGACCGCTTCCGTGATTAAGCTGACGGTGTTGTTTGAGGCACTGAAACAGATCCAGGCGGGCAAGGCACATTTTGAAGACCGGGTAAGGCTGACAAAGGAAAACCAGGTGGAAGGGTCTGGCGTGCTCGGTTTTTTCGATACCCCACAGACGCTTACGCTGAAAGATATTCTGACGATGATGATTGTTGTCAGCGACAACACGGCAACCAATGTGGCCATTGACAAACTGGGCCTGAAGAACATTGATGAGCGCATCCAATGGCTGGGCCTGAAGGACACCTGGCTTTACAAGAAGGTTGCCAAACCCGCGGTTGGTCCGATGCCTCCGGACCAGAAGCAATTTGGCCTGGGCAAGACGACGGCTCGCGAAATGGCGGAGGTAATGGAGCGGTTTGATACCTGTAATCTGAATGCTCCGGGACGCACGGCAAACTCCAAGGGCAGAGACCAAAAGCTATGCGATGCGGCCATGCACATGCTGCGCAACCAGTTCTATCGCAACAGTATCCCGCGTTATCTGGAGACGATTGATACGACAGAAGGCGAATCGAAAATTGCTAACAAAACCGGGGCGCTCGATCATGTCCGGAATGATGTTGGGGTGGTAGATGCAAAAAATGGACCAGTCATCCTTTCAGAATTTACCTGGGACAACCAGGACACGAGCTGGACGCCGGACAATTCTGCCGAAGTCCTGATGGCGAAGGCGGCAAAGATCATCGTTGACCGCTGGCAGTAATGGCGCGTCTACAATATAGACAGGGCCGGAGGGCGCCATGTACAGGCCATTCATAACCGGACTGCTGGCCGTTGCGACCTGCGCTTTTGCGCAGCAACAGCAGCCGGCGGCTGCAGCTACAGACGCGAAGACAGTTGTCGTTCCTGAAGGAACAAAGGTGCTTCTGGAACTGCGCTCGGCGATCAATACAAAGACCGCGCAGCCGGGGGATGGCGTCTATCTTTCATCGAGCTTTCCAGTGGTAGTGAATGGACGGGTCGCCATTCCTGTAGGAGTGTATGTGCAGGGCGTAATAGACCAGGTGACGCGTCCGGGACGCATCAAGGGGCGGGCGGCTGTACGGATGCACTTTACTTCCATGATCTTCCCGAACGGGAGCGTTGTTACGATTCCTGGAGTGGTCAACAGCCTGCCTGGTTCGGGCGGCCCAAAGGTGAAGAAGGAAGGTGAAATTGAACAGGCCGGCAATAAGGGAAAAGACGCCGGGACCGTTGCTCAGGACACGATGGCGGGCGCGAGTCTGGGTACAATTGGCGGCGCGGTATCAGGCAGTCCGGGCAAGGGCGCACTCATTGGCGCTCTGGGTGGTGGTGCGGCCGGACTGATTACGACACTGCTGACGCGCGGCGATGAGGTTGTGCTTCCAGCCGGACAGGGAGTGGAAATGGTTTTGCAGCGTCCGCTGACGATTACGCAGGCAAACCTTTCCGGGCCGGACGTTGCAGGCCAGGCCACGCCCGTTGCTCCTGCGCAACAGCCGCTGGGGAAGCCCAAGTATAAGATGCTGTGCCCTCCCGGCAGCCTGGGATGCGTTGATTAAACGGACAGATGAGCACTGAGAACGGTCAACAGATTCAGAAGAGCACGGAGGCCGCCCGCAGCGGTTTTCAGTTGTGGGTGCGCGACTTCATCATTTCGGTGATGGCATCGTTCTTTATCATTACCTTTCTGTACCAGCCGGTAAAGGTCGAAGGGACGAGCATGCAGCCGGAGCTGCGCGACCAGGACCGCCTGTTCGTCAACAAATTTGCCTATGACTTTGAGAAAATCTCACGCGGCGATGTGGTCGTCTTCTATTACCCGCGCGATCCCTCGAAGAGTTACATCAAGCGTGTGATCGGGCTGCCGGGCGATAATATTCAGATTCGCGATGGCCGCGTCTTTGTCAATGGCAAGCTGCTGGGAGAGCCGTATGTCCCGAGGAGTTACCGCGATGTGCGCTCGATGAGCGAGAT
>DASRBV010000183.1:0-9396 GCA_035653455.1 Pseudacidobacterium sp.
CTTCGGGCAAAAGGACGCCGCGCAGGTCGCCGTCCTGCGCAAAATGGTGCGTGATTTGAATTTTCCCGTGCAGCTTGTCGTCTGCCCCATCGTGCGCGAGCCGGACGGCCTCGCCATGAGCTCCCGCAATCGCTATTTATCGCCGGAAGAGCGCAGACAGGCGCTCGTGCTCTCGCGTTCCCTCAAGCGCATCGAGGACCTGGCCGCGCAGGGCGAGCGTTCTTCACAGAAGCTGACCGCAGCCGCCCGCGAGGTCCTCGCCGAAGGGCCTTCCGTCAGGATAGATTATGTCGCAATCGTAGACCCCGACACCCTCGAAGACGTCCCCGAGGTCCGCCACAGTGCTCTCGCAGCGGTGGCTGCATTTGTGGGGAACACGCGCCTGATTGACAACACAATCCTGGGCGCATCAGCTTCGAATAATCTGTCATTCCGACGACCGAAGTGAGGAGGAATCTTACGGCATTTTCACAGATTCTGTACACTCTATGCACTGTGCAGTGTCGCCGACTCCCTGCTGGTTGCGGCGACTGTAGCTTCGCGGTATGGTCCAGACTATCTGTGAAAACGCTAGAGCGATGTGAGGTTAGCGTAATTCCTCAATCGCTTTTTCCAATGAGGCCCCCAACTCGCGCTGCTGCGACAGTTCCAGCTTTTTTCCCTGCGACGTCAGGTAGAAGACGTCAATCGCCACCTCGCCTTCCGTATCAATCAGGGCGACTTCAATATTGCATTGCTGTTCAGCAAAGCTCTTCGCCAGTTCGCGCAGAAGACCGGGCGTGTCCTGCGCCACCACCTGTAAAAGCGTGCTGTGCGACGAGGCCTCGTTATCAAACATCAGCCGCGTTTCCACCTTCACTTTCGCCTGATGATGCCGGTTCACATGGCTGCGCGCGCGCAGAAGCGTTTCCAGTGGCACCTGGCGCGAAATGACATCGCGAATGCTTTTCAGAAAGCGGTCTACTTCCGTCGGGTTCAGTTCGAGCGTCTGAAAGGAGTCCGTAAACTGAAATGTGTCTACGATAATTCCGGCGCTGTTTGAGAACGCGTCGGCCTTCACAATGTTCATGCCCCAGGCCGAAAGCACTCCCGCCATCTCGGCAAAAAGCATCGGGCGGTCTTTGGTGATCAGCGTGACTTCATGCAGTTGCCGCAGAGGGCGGAACGCAAGTTGCACGGGGTCTTCGGCAAGGGCCAGCGCCATACGGAAGTGACTGCGTATCTGGTCAGGAAGGTGCGTCTGCAAATATCGCTGCGGAATGCCTTCGAGGAAGGTTTTTAATTCTTCACTCCGGTCCGGGACCAGAGCAAGAATGCGGTTGAGTGTCCCAGTGTCGCTCTCCACGTGATAGCGCTCTTCGTCCACGCTGCGGTCCAGAAAATTCGACGTAGCAATATAAAGCTGCCACAGGTTCTCTGCCTTCCACGGCGTCAGCGCTTCCGGCGCAACAGACTTGATGTCGGCATAAGTAAGCAGCGTGAGCATCTTGAGCTGCTGCTGGCTGTTGACTTTCTCGCCAAAGGCGCGGATACTCTGCGGGTCAAAAATGTCGCGCCGCAGAGCAGATGACATGTCGAGATGATTGCGAATCAACCGACGTATGGTTTCGCGCTCTTCCGGCTCAAAGTCCAGGCGGGCAAAAAGGCTCTCACACAGTTCCACGCTCTGCGTGCAGTGGTCGCCCGTGCGGCGCGCTTTTCCCGTATCGTGCATCAGGATGGCGAGCAGAAACAGGTCGAGGCGGTCAATCTCCGGAAGCAGCGTGGCGAAGCGCTTTTCCCAGTCGTGCGCAGGCTGCCGCAACGCGTGAACATTGTCTATGACGAGAAATGTGTGCTCATCCACCGTATAGCGATGGTACGAGTCGCGGATGACCAGAGCGTCAATGCCGTGGAATTCCGGAATGACCAGTTCCAGCAGGCCCAGCGCGTGCATCGTGCGCAGCGCGTGCGCGGCATGCGGCCCCAGCAGGACCTCGCGCAGGCAGTTCCACAGGAACGGGCCTTCCGGCATCTGCACAGCCAATGCCGGCAGCGCTTCGGCGATGCGGTCTTCGGCGTTCTGGCTCAGCTTGTATCCATGCTTTGCAATCTGGCCAAAGATGCGCAACACCATCTCCGCATCGTTGACAGTTCCCGTGCTGTTTAAATCCAGCCGGCCCTGTTCGAGCACGAAGTCCGTTCCCGGCACCGGAGTGCGCCGCCGGCGGAACTGCTTATAAAACGAGCGCCGCGGCGGCGGCACATCATCCATCAGCAGAGAAGCGCGGCGGAAGATCGTGCGGGCATTGCGGTAGTAGGTGCGCATCCAGTATGCGGGGTCGGCGCTGCCACGGGTCTCCAGCCCGATGCTCTGCGCTGCGGCCCCGTCCTGGGCGTGCCAGTCGAGAGTGTTGTTGTCGCGCCCGCTGCGGTAGTGAAGAAAACATCGCGTCGCCGCCAGAAAATCAAAGGCCGACTCAAGGTCGTTGTGAACGGTAAAGAACGAATTGCCTGTAGGCTTGGGCCACGCCTTGTTTTCCTGCAGAGAAAACAGCAGCGACAGCCACTGCGCCAGATGATAATCGCGCAGACCACCCGGACACTCTTTGATGTTCGGCTCAAGATGGAAGATCGTGTTGCCGTATTTGGCATGGCGCGCGCGAGCAATCTCGGCCAGGTTCTGCACGATTGTGTTCCACTCGCGCAGAACAAGCGATGGCAGCAGATCATTTTCAAAGCGCCGGTAAAGTGAATAGTCTCCGCACAGGTAGCGCCGGTCGAGCAGCGAAACCAGAAATTCCAGATTGTCAGGATCAACCCGGTCGCACTCTTTCCAGGTGCGAATCGAGGGGCTGGCCCGCAGGCCGGTGTCCCACATGGCCTGAATCGTGGCGCGAATCGCCTGATGGAAATCGCGCTCCGCGCCGTCGTTCCCGCACAGGAAGAGCACATCCACATCTGAGAAAGGAAAAAGCTCCCTGCGCCCAAAACCACCCGTCGCGACCAGAGTGATATTAAACGGCTCGGCGTGGGCCGCAATGATCTCGGTCCAGAGCTGGCGCAGAACTTTGTCCACCAGCGTTGAGCGGCGGCGGATGGAGGCCGACCCATCTCCGCTGCGCTCAAACGTCTGGCGCAGGTCTGCTATGTCGTTTTGATATGCGTCCCGTATGCGCGGGAGGGATTGGATCTCTGGCGTCATGCGGTCTTCAATTCAGGTGCGGGGATGGAAGCGGCTTCCTTATTTATCAAGGGAGCCGCATTTTCTGGCTTTCGTCAATCTCAATCAGAATTGTCATCCTGAAAGAAGCGCGCAGGCGAAAGCCTGTTTTACAGCGCCGAAGGCCCGCGCTCGTCATTACGAATGCGAACAGCTTCGTCAATCTTCGAGATAAAAATCTTGCCATCGCCGATCTTCCCGCTTCGCGCCGCGGAAAGAATGGCCTGCACGGCCTTCTCCACCAGCTCGTCGGGGACCACGGTTTCCAGCTTGATCTTCGGCAGCAAATCTACCGTGTACTCACGTCCGCGGTAAAACTCGGTATGGCCCTTCTGCCGGCCATGGCCGCGGGCCTCAAGAATCGTCATGCCCTCAATGCCCACTTCCACCAGGGCGTCTTTGACTGCATCTAGCTTCGACGGTTGAATGACCGCTTCAATCTTCTGCATAGTGTGTCGTCTCAGAGGTTACAGGGTAACAGGTTCTACCATTCTATGGCTTACGAGGCGAAATCGTAGCCTTCTTCACCGTGCTGCGTCAGATCAAGGCCCTCAAGTTCATGCTCGCGTGGCACGCGCAGACCAATCAACAGGTCCACAATCTTCAGCAGAATCAGCGTTCCCACAATTGAGATGACCCAGGCAATCGCAATGCCCACCAGCTGGTTCAGCACCTGGTGCCAGTTGCCGTCCACCGCTCCGGAAGGCAGCGTGTTGCCGTTCGCGTCTTTGAAAATGGGGTTGATGGCGCTCGACGCGAAAAGTCCCGTCAGGACCGCGCCCAGTGTGCCGCCCGCTCCGTGGACGCCAAAGGCGTCAAGTGAGTCGTCATAACCAAACCAGTTCTTCACCTTGAAGACCATGAAGTAGCAGAAGACCCCCGCCGCCACGCCGATCACCAGCGCCGACATCGGCTTTACAAAACCTGCCGCGGGAGTAATTGCCACCAGTCCTGCCACCGCTCCGGAAATACCGCCAAGCGCGCTCGGCTTGCCATTCCGGATCCACTCCGCCGCCATCCAGCCCAAAGCAGCCGCGGCTGCGCCAAAGTGCGTGTTGACGAAAGCGCTCGTGGCCAGCGTCCCTGAGTTCAGCGCGCTTCCGGCGTTGAATCCGAACCAGCCCACCCACAGAAGACAGGCCCCGATAAAGCTCAGCACGACGGAGTGCGGCGGCGTCGCTTCTCTGGGATAGCCCAGCCGTTTGCCCAGATACAGGGCGCAGACCAGCGCTGACACTCCTGACGTTATGTGCACGACCGTGCCGCCTGCAAAATCCAGTGTCGGGAATTTTCCGCCCAGGGATGCATTCAGCAGCCCGCCCTTGCCCCAGACCATATGCGCCATCGGTGAGTAAACAACAATGGACCACAGCGTAAGAAACAGCGCCATCGCACTGAACTTCATGCGTTCGGCAAAGGCCCCGGTGATGAGCGCCGGGGTAATGATGGCGAACATCAACTGGTAAATCATGTAAGTCTGCAGCGGGATGGTCGCCGAGTAATCGGGGTCCGGCTGAAGTCCGACGCCCTTCAGGAAAATATGGTGCAGCCCGCCGATAAAGCTCGTGCCGGAATCAAAGGCGAGACTATACGTCAGGAAGGCCCAGAGCACCGTAATGATGGCCATCATGGCAAAACTCTGCATCATGGTGCCCAGCACGTTCTTTTTCCGTACCAGACCGCCATAGAAAAGCGCCAGACCGGGCCCCGTCATCATCAGAACAAGTGCGGCGCTGGTGAGCATCCAGGCATTGTCCGCTCCGGACTGCGCAGCCGTCACCTGCGCCTGCAGTTTTGCGATCTGGTCAGAGGCAGGAGCCTGCGCACTGGCAGAAAACAACCCGCCCGCCAACACAGTTATGGCCAAAAAAAATTTTATGCTGCGACAACGATGCATAACACCCCATCGAACAGATTTGAGATAGACCCTGCCCGCCCGCATGACTGCAAACCAGCCAAAAGGACTGCGGCGCAAGGCAAACAGGAAATGTCTTGTGTGAAATTCCAGAATATGTTGCAGCTACTTTTACATATTTCTGAAAAATCACAAACAGCAAATTTTTATACGGAGAATAAAGAAAATTTCTTGGGCGCCGGAAATATTTTCACCGTTGGCCCGGGCTGCCTCGCCCGGCCGGTCGTGCAGCGTTATAGTAGAAATATGAGCGAATTAGCGCGCGACAGGTACTTGTTCGGCAATCTGGAGAGCAGTGCCAAGAACCAGGAGAAATTGCGGGAAGTCAGTTATGGTTATGAGCAGCCAGAAGGCGTCTTTCTGACCTCGCTGGATTCGGCCATCAACTGGATCCGCAAGAACTCCATCTGGCCCATGACCTTCGGGCTGGCCTGCTGTGCCATTGAGATGATGTCCATGGGCGCATCGCGCTTTGACGTTGCCCGCTTCGGCGCAGAGGTCTTTCGCGCCTCACCGCGCCAGTCTGACCTGATGGTCATCGCCGGGCGTGTTTCGCAGAAGATGGCCCCGGTCATCCGCCGCCTGTATGAGCAGATGCCCGAGCCGAAATGGGTCATTTCCATGGGCGCATGCGCCACTTCCGGAGGCGTTTTCAACAACTACGCCCTGGTGCAGGGGGTGAATCAGGTAATTCCTGTAGATGTGTACGTACCCGGCTGCCCGCCCCGTCCGGAGCAGTTGATCTACGCCATCACCCTGCTTCAGGAAAAGATCCAGCGTGAGCGTGGCAGCTTGAAACGCGCGTTGAACTTGCAATAACCTGAGGGGTTACTGGCACTGCTTCGTCAGTCCCTCAGTAAGTTATGATATTTCAATAGGTTAATAATACCTGGCCATGTCTCTCCAGCAGGGGGGACGGAAGGCCAGCTTCCCGGCTCTGCTGTTCCGGGATTTTCTTCCGGGAATGTTTGACTGCTGTTAACTTCAGGGGTGCTCTTCAGAATTCAGTGCATTCTGAGGCAACTTATTGAAGAATTTATGTTCTAACCTAGTGAAACGTGTGGTAAGTTTTTATACCGTCGTAGTTTTCTTACGCGGTTTCTGCCCGGCTTGAATCTTAAGCCGAAAATTTTATCTGTGTTGTGACTTTCAAAGCTATGGTTGCGGAGGATAGACGCATGTATTCTCGTCCGTTAGGTTCCGTGGGCCGAATTCTGCTTGTCAGTTGCGCCGTAGGACTCGGTGCTTCGAGTCTTTACGGGCAGAATTCGAATCCTCAACCGGCTGCTCCTGCTGAGCGGCCCGTTTCCCGTGTAGATGTATTTACCGGCTATTCTTATCTCGCGCCGCATGGCACGGTCAACACGCCACAGCCTGATGGCTCCGTGTTCAGTGACCGTTATTCGTCCATTGATTACGGCGCTATTGGCAGCGTTGCATACTACTTCAATCGCTATTTTGGCGGGCAGGTCGAGTATGCAAACCACCCAGATGGCCGGAATGACGGCGCCCAGACGATCCAGGGCGGCCCGATCTTCCGCTATCCAACTTCTGAGGGGATCACCCCATTTGTTCATGCTCTGGCTGGAGCAGTATATCTCGGTGGACCCAATGCTGAGCCGTTTGCTGCTCACCCTTATACCTGGGGCCCGGCGCTGACCGCTGGTGGCGGACTTGATTATGCCCTGCCCTTTCTGGGCGGCCACGTCGCACTCCGCCTCTTCCAGGCTGATTACGAGTACTTCCACGTGAACTATGGGCCAGTTGTTTCGTATGGCGGTCGCGCCAACGTCAACAACGCCCGCCTCAGCACCGGTCTGGTCTGGAAGTTCGGCAACATCGTTCCTCCGCCGCCTGTCCAGTACAGCTGCTCGGCCAGCCCGGCGTCTGTCTATCCTGGCGACCCGGTCACGATTACCGGCACTGCCACCAACCTGAACCCCAAGAAGACCGCGACCTATAGCTGGTCTGGTCAGGGCGTGACGGTGAAGGGTGACACAGCCACCGCCAACGTGGACACCACTGGTCTCCAGCCCGGTAACTACACCGTTACCGGACACGTCAGCGAAGGCCAGAAGGCCGGCCAGTTCGCCGACTGCACCGCGAGCTTCACTGTGAAGCAGTATGAGCCGCCGACAGTCAGCTGCTCGGTCAACCCGTCCTCCGTCAATCCGGGTGACACGGTCACCGTTACCGCTACTGGCGTAAGCCCGCAGAACCGTCCGCTGACCTACAGCTACAGCGCATCGGCTGGTTCCATCAGCGGCACAGGCAACACGGCTACGCTTTCCACCACCGGCGCTCCGGCTGGCACCATCACCGTGACCGCCAATGTTGCCGACGACAAGGGTCAGACAGCATCCGGCACCTGCACGGTGACGGTCAATGCTCCGGCGCCTCCGGCACCGAAGACGCAGACGCTTTGCTCGATCAACTTCGATCGTGACAAGCGCCGTCCAACCCGCGTAGACAACGAAGCCAAGGCCTGCCTCGACGATGTGGCGCTCAACGCACAGCGTTCGGCCGATGCCAAGGTGGTTGTCGTGGGCAACGAAACCGACCAGGAGAAGGCAGAAGCTGCCAAGACCGCGAAGCGCAAGCACCCGCTGTCTGACTTCGCCGCGCAGCGCGCTGTCAATACGAAGGACTACCTGGTGAAGGAGAAGGGCATTGATGCAAGCCGCATCGAAGTCCGCACTGGCACAGCAGGCTCGAAGGAAGTGGAAAACTACCTCGTGCCCGCAGGCGCCAACTTCGACTCCGATGTGTCAGGCACCACCGCTGTGGATGAGTCAGCAGTCAAGGCCCAGCCACGCAAGGCCCTGGCTACCAGGCACCACCGTCACACCGCCAAAAAGAAGTAAGTGCGGTGGAATGCAGCACGAAGGCCAGCCGGAGTTCCGGCTGGCCTTTTCTTCTCAGTAGAGCGAGCTTTGCCGGGTTGCATCATTCCGGTCCGGCAGGTGGGCTTGTAGCTCTGCGTACAGTACTTCTTTTTTCCGGCACACTGTTTTGCATCGGGAAATCAAACCAGAATCGGAGTAAAGTTGTAATTGGAACATATGAAGCGTAAGCTACTGCGGTTTTTCTACCTTGGCACCTTTTGTTTCTTCTTTCTTCATGGAAACGCCCAGCTTCAGGCCCAGTCCCATCCCTGGACGGCGATTGGTCCCGATGGCGGAGACGCGCGTAGTTTCGCAGCCGACCCCAAAACTCCTCAGCACATTTATCTGGGCACCACCACCAGCCTGATCTATCAATCTGAAGACGGTGGAAGCACCTGGAAGCGCATTGCCAGAATCGGCAAAGATGACGATCTGGTCGTAGACAGCCTGGTCGTGGACAACTCCGACCCCAGGACCCTTCTTGCTGGCGTCTGGCAGATAGACCGCCCTTCCGGCGGCATCTACATCAGCCACGATGGCGGCGTTACCTGGACGCCCTCTTCTGACATGCAGGGCCAGTCTGTGCGAGCTCTCGTCCAGGCACGCTCGAATCCAAAAATTTTCGTCGCTGGAACGCTCGCCGGGGTCTTCCGTACAGAAGACAGAGGACAGCACTGGAAGCAGATCAGCCCTCCTGGCAGCGGGGAAATCCACGAAATCGAGTCCCTCGCCATTGATCCCTATGATCCAAACACCATCTACGTCGGCACATGGCACCTTCCCTGGAAGACCACCGACGGCGGCGAGCACTGGCACAGCATCAAACAGGGTCTGATTGACGACTCCGACGTCTTCTCTATCATTATTGACCCGACGCGGCCCACAGTGATTTACACCAGCGCCTGCTCCGGAATCTACCGCAGCGAAACTGCCGGCGAGCTTTATCGTAAGGTGCAGGGCATCCCATCCACTGCCCGCCGTACCCGCGTGCTCATGCAGGACCCGGTCGACCGCAAAACCGTCTACGCAGGGACGACCGAGGGCCTTTATAAGACCGTGGATGACGGCGTGAACTGGACGCGCATGACCGGCCCTGATGTCATCATTAATGACATTTATGTAGACCCATCCAATCCCCGGCACGTCCTTCTTGCCACCGACCGCAGCGGCGTGCTGCAAAGCAGCGACGCCGGCGCGAGCTTCTCTGCATCGAATGCAGGGTTTTCGCAGCGCCAGGTGACCACCATCCTTGCCGATGCAAAGCATCCGGGGACCATCTATGCCGGAGTCATCAACGACAAGACCTATGGCGGCGTCTTTGTAACAGAGGACAACGGCTCGACCTGGCAGCAGCGCAGCCAGGGCCTCAATGGCCGCGATGTCTTCACCCTGGC
>DASRBV010000184.1:0-15991 GCA_035653455.1 Pseudacidobacterium sp.
TTACGGCGCGGGTAGCTTTTCGACAGGTGCTCGACAGCGACAAGGGCCACGTTACGATTCGCTTTGCAGAGACTCGACCGCCTGCGCCACCCGCAGCGCGATGGCTTCATGGAAGTGCCTGCCCAGAATCTGCAACCCAATCGGAAGCCCTTCTGAAGATGTTCCGCAGGGCACTGAGACTCCGCAGATTCCCGCAAGGCTCGCCGTGACGGTATAGATGTCCGCCAGATACATTGAGACCGGATCATCCGTCTTCTCGCCCAGTTTGAATGCAGGTGTGGGGGCCGTTGGCGTCAGAATAGCGTCCACTTCTGCAAATGCTTTCAGAAAATCGTCCGTGAGCAGACGCCGCACCTGCTGCGCCTTCTTGTAATAGGCATCGTAGTAGCCTGCGCTGAGGGCGTAGGTGCCGAGCATGATGCGCCGCTTGACCTCCGGCCCAAAACCGAGGTCCCGCGAGCGGCGGTACATGGCCGAGAGTGTGTTCGCGTCTTTGGCGCGGAAGCCATAACGCACGCCATCAAAGCGCGCAAGGTTGGCGCTGGCCTCAGCGGTCGCAATCACATAATACGTCGGGATGGCATAGCGCGTGTGCGGCAGCGAGATGGGCCTGATCTCGGCCCCGGCAGCGTGAAGCTGATCAATCGTCTTCTCGATCGCGGCCCGGACTTCCTGGTCGAGCCCTTCGGCGAAGTATTCGGCGGGAACTCCGAGCTTCAGTCCGGTCACGCCTTTGTCCAGATCAGCGGTGTAGTCCGGCACGGGCAGCGGAGACGAGGTCGCGTCCATCGGATCGTGCCCCGCAATCACGCCCAGCGTAATGGCAGCATCGCGCACATTCGCGGCAAACGGCCCAACGCGGTCCAGCGAGGAAGCGAAGGCAATCAAACCATAGCGGGAGACGCGCCCGTAGGTCGGCAGAATGCCCACCACTCCGCAGAACGAAGCAGGCTGGCGAATCGAGCCGCCGGTGTCCGTGCCCAGCGTAGCCACAGCCATGCCCGCCGCCACAGCTGCCGCCGAGCCGCCGCTGGAGCCGCCCGGCACGCGGTCGAGCGCATGAGGATTGTGCACCGGGCCATAGGCCGAATTTTCATTCGACGACCCCATGGCGAACTCATCGCAATTGATCTTGCCCAGGATGATGGCGCCTGCATCTTCCAGCCTGCGGACGGAAGTAGCAGTATAGGGCGCGATATATCCTTCCAGAATCTTCGACCCAGCCGTGGCCGGAAGACCTTCGATGGTCAGGACGTCCTTAATCCCAACCGGAACACCCGCGAGCGGAGGCAGCGGCGCGCCCTTTGCCGCTATCTCGTCAATGCGGCGGGCCTGCTCGTAAGCGCGCTCCGGATTGAGCGAAAGATAGGCATGGATCTGCGGGTCGCGCGCGCGAATCTGCTCATAGGCTGCCTCGACCAGCTCAGCGGCCTTATGGCTGCCCGACTCTATGGCGCGGCGGACTTCCGCAATCGAAAGCGGCCTGGATACTGCGGTTTCCACTGTCATCAGCGTTCAATCACTTTCGGTACTTTGAAGAATGTTCCATCGGTTTCCGGCGCTGTAGCCATCACGCACGCGCGGTCAAGCGACGCCCGCACCTCATCGCTGCGCAGCACGGTTTCCGTCTGCGCCTGGCCAATCACCTCGCTGACCTGCGCCATGGGTTCGACGTTTGCGGTGTCCAGCTCATTCATCTGCGCCACATGCGCAAGAATGGCGTTCAGGTCGCGCAACATGCGGCCCTCTTCTTCGGCAGTCAACTCAAGATTGGCAAGTTCGGCCACGTGGCGTACGTCTTCTAAGGAAACGCTCATTGGGAAATACCTTGAAGGGCCAGAAGGACCCTCTCCTGAGTATAGCCGGGATACGGTGTGCTTCCGTATTTTGCCGGCCCCTTAGAGATCACTTCGCCGCACCAACGAGATGGTCCAGCAGTTTCCACAAAACAGGACGCACCGCCGCAGATGCTTCCGGCGCTTGCGCCACGATTATTTGTGGCGGTTGCTGAAAGGGCTGGCCTTCCTGGATTTCCTGCCCTGCGTTCTCCACCAGCATCTCGACGCTTTGCGGAGTGGCTTCCATATGGAACTGCAGGCCCACCACGTTGTCGCCAAACTGAAAGGCCTGGTTCGGGACAGCGTCTGTCTCAGCCAGACGCACCGCGCCTGCGGGCAGATCGAATGTTTCCCCGTGCCAGTGCAGCGGGGTAAAGCGCTGGGGCAGCAGCGCGCCTATGCGCTCCCCGGTCACACGGCGCACAGGAAACCAGCCGATCTCTCGTTCCGGTGCCTGATACACGCTTGCACCCAGAGCGCTGGCAATCAACTGCGCGCCAAGGCAGACGCCGAAAACGGCCCTGCCATGCTGGACCGCCTTCCGGACTAACTGCTTTTCCGGCAGGAGCCAGGGATGTTCATGCTCGTCATTGACGCTCATCGGCCCGCCCATCATGACCAGCAGGTCGAAGGCGGAAACGCCGGGCAGAGGGTCTCCACGATAAAGGTGCGAGCCTGTTACGGTATGCCCCTTCTGGCGCGCCCAGTCCTCAATGGCCGCCGGGCCTTCAAATATCACGTGCTGCAGGTAATGGATGCGCATCGCTCCGCCTGAATCCATCATGTCAGATTCAGTCGCCATGCCTCTAGAACCGCGTTGCCGGACCGATCAGATGCCACTGAATGGCGAAGATGCTCAGAACAAAGCAGGCCAGGGCCACGAGTGAAAACTTCACCCTGGTGATGGTTCGCAGGGCCGCCGCTTTCCAGATGCGAAGCCCGGAGATGATGGCGAATACACTGAACAACATCGCAACTACCGTGATGACATTGACCAGATAAAAGTATTTGTCCCACGCGGATGTTGGCGGCATCTCGTCCCCTGAGAGGAAGTACCAGATACCCAGCAGGAGCCCCGACCATATCCATGCCGCAGCTTTGCCCGAAAATGGCAGCCACCGGGTCCCGGGCTGGGGCGCGGGCAGGCCGCGTTTTCGCAAAAACACTCTGCGCCACAGGCGAAGCAGAGTAGCAACTACCGCCGCGAGCAGCACCGCAAGGGCAGCGCACACAATGCCCAGAACTAGCCTGGCATTCTGATACCAGGGGACACGCTGCAACTGGATACCAGGGAAATCGGAGGCCAGCCGCACAATCTTTCCCTGAGCATCCCGAATGGCAAACAGCCGCCGCTGTCCTTCGATTTCCTGCCAGAGGTCTTTGCCGGCTGGCTTCCATTTGATGTTGTGTCCGCGCAAATCATCGCGGTCTTCTATGCGCAGCACGCCGTCTTTGTCCACCGTTGCGCGTTGCTGCGAAAGCAGGTTCTGGAGCCGGAATTTCGTGCTGTCTTCCCTCCGGGTCGTCAGGTAGGTCCCGGCAATCTCCTGCAATTCATTGCGCGGAACAGTGATGAACGTCTGCTTCTCGTTACTGGGAAAATAGCGGTCAGAAAACAGATTGATGATCTCTGGGCGCGGCTTGTCTCCCCCGCCCGCCGAGTTATAGGAGACAAAAAGCACCAGCCGCTCCTTTGGCTCCACAAAGAACAGGCTGTGGAACGCCACCAGGTCTCCTTCATGTCCGATCCAGTGCAGACCATTGCGCCACATCTGGTAAAAGCCCATGCACATGGGCGGCATCTGGTCACTGGCACGGAATTGCGGCGTCCACATGGCGGCAACCGTCTCTGGCTTCAGAATGCGCTTGCCATCCAGTTCGCCGCCATTCAGAAAAGCCATGGCGAAGCGGCCCATGTCCGCGGCGCTGGAGGAAAGCGCGCCTGCTCCCGCCGGATGCACCACCTCAAAACCCACGGACGGCTTCTCTGTGTTTCCGTGATAACCCACGGACACATATGGTTCCAGCTCTTTTGGCGGAGGCTGGTAGAACGTCGAGTGCGTCATCCCAAGCGGCGCAAAGATGTGCTCCTGCACATACTGCTCGAATGGCTCCCCGCTGACGCGCTGCACGATATAGCTCGCCAGCCCGACGCCGTAATTCGAGTACGCCGGGACCTCGCCCGGAGGAAAAAGCCGCTTCGGCTGATTTTCGACCAGGTACTCGCGCACTGAGATGTCCTTTTTCGGATGGACAACGATCAGGTCGCGGTCGGCCTCCTCAAAGCCCCCGGTGTGGGTCATCAGATTTCGCAACGTAATGGGCTTGCCGAAAGCAGGACGTATCTGGAAATCAAGATATTTGTTTACGTCGGCATCTATGTCGAGCTTTCCCTGCTCTTCAAGCTGCATGACCGCCGTCCAGGTAAACAACTTGGAAATGGATGCCAGCCGGAACATCGTCGCATTCGGGTCTACCGGTTTTTTGGTCTTCAGATCGGCATAGCCGTAGCCCTTCAACAGAAGCACCTTGCCGTCCTTCATCACCAGCACAGAAGCGCCTGCAATGTCCGAGCGCTCCAGTTGGAGCGGGAGAATTCCGTCGAAGAAGGCCTCAAGGTCGGCCGGTTCCAGTCCGTGCCCGCTGGGTGGAGTCACCGGCGGGGTCTTTTCACCTGCACCCTGCTGTGGAGGCGCAGGCGCTTTGGGCTGCATGGAGGGAGCCTGAGTGACAAATGGCAAAAGAAAGGCAAGCGGAAGAACAGACATCCCGAAAAATCGCATGCATTGCTCCGGATTGCTGAATGCGCACCATTGTAACAAGCGCCTTTCCTATGCCCTTGGCGCTGAGCAGCAACGCAGACTCAGTCGTATCGCTCAAAAATAATCTGCTTCTTCTGCCAGCCCAGCTCCGTAAGCTTGTCGCGATTGGCGGAAACCATATCATTCAGCCCGCAGATATACGCGTGAATATCGAACCCGCCCGGCTCAGCCGCAGTGACCACCGGGCCGGAGTGGTTGGTGCTGGCGCGCTCGATCACTATCTTTGCCACATGCTCCTGCACGTATCCGCGCAGCCCCTGCCAGTCCTCTTTAGGACGGCTCAGGGTTGAGAGGTAGTGAAAGTTCCTGCGCTCGGCAGCAATCTTTTCAAAATATTTCTGGTAGTAAATCTCCGTTGGATACCGCGTGCCATAGACCAGCCAGATGGGCCGCCCCTCGCTGCGGTCTTCGCCGTTTTCCGGAAAAAGCCACTGCACAAAGCCGCGCATCGGCGCAATACCGGTCCCGGTCGCGATAAAGATAGAGTCCGTCAGCGGCTGGCGTAGCGTAAACAGGCCATGCGGGCCGTGGAATTGCACCGTCTGCCCCGGCTCAAGGTCGCACAACAGGTTGGAGAAGAACCCGCCTTCTACACGGTTCACGCACAAGTCAAATTCATTTGCGCGCGGAGCAGAAGCGATGGAATAAGCGCGCGTCTGCGTCTTGCCGTTCTTGTCCACAGCAACGCAGGAAACGAACTGTCCCGGAGTAAACTCGAAGTTCTCTAGATCATCAATCCTGAATTCAAGGTGATAGCACTGCGCCGGGTCAGAGAGTAAGAGCTTCTGCCGCAGGCGCGCCGTATAAAGTTGTCTTGCCAAGGTTTCGCTTCCTTAAAGAAGATTTGCGTGCATCAAAGATTCATGTAAGCTTAAGTCTATTTTAGCTAGCCTTAACTTATTCTCATGCCGCGTTATCGTCTGGCAAGTGGAATACTCTTCGCGATCACTTTCTTCTGTGCATACGCACAGACACGTGTAACGCTTACAGTCATAGATGAAACCGGGCTTCCGGTCCCTGGCGCGCAGGTCACCATTCAATGGCCGGGTGGCCCAACACTCCAGTTGCAAACCGACTACGCCGGACGGTGCGTCTTTACCCTCCGGAAAAACGCCGCTTATGCAGCCAGCGTCGTCAAGCCAGGCTACTTCCAGACAGACAGCGCAAACATTGACCCGCAGCTCGGCAATGTGCAATTGGTCCTCTCGCATGAGCAGATCGTGCGCACGCAGGTGAACGTAACCGCCTCTCCCGTTGGGATTGACCCGGAACAGACCTCCGACAAAAGCACGATGAACACGCCCGAGATCGTGAATGTGCCCTATCCCACCTCGCGCGACATCCGTAGCCTTCTGCCCTTCAACCCCGGCGTTGTGCAGGACGCATCCGGCCAGGTGCATATCGCAGGCTCGGAGACCTACGCCACACTCGACATGCTCGACGGCTTCGACATTCGTTCGCCCGTCAGCGGAATGCTCGCCATGCGCGTAAGCGCAGACGCCGTGCGCTCCATAGACATAGAAAGCACGCGCTATCCCGTCGAGTTTGGACGCAGCACAGGCGGCGTCGTGGCCTTCTACACCGGAATGGGCGACAACAAGTTTCGCTTCAATGCCACCAACTTCATCCCTTCCTTTCACGACATCAACGGTATTCGTTTCGATAAATATGTCCCGCGCATCACCTTCTCCGGGCCCATCCAACGCGACCACGCCTGGTTCTTCGATGGCCTGGAGACCGAGTACGACAGCATCTACATCAAGGAGCTGCCCTCAGGCGCAAACACAAACAACCTGATACGCGGCAGCAATCTCATCAGGGCACAGGTAGACCTCACGCCTGCCAATATTCTTTCCGGCGGGTTCCTGTTCAACGATTACCACTCGCCCTATGACGGCATCTCCGCGCTCACTCCCCAACAGAGCACGACAAAACGCGACACGGTAGCGTGGCTCCCATATGTGCGTGACCAGCACAGCTTCCATGGCGGCGCATTGCTTGAGACTGGCTTCGGCGTCGTCCGCTTCCGTGATGGATACGAGCCTCGCGGAACGCTCCCCTATGATCTGACGCCCGAGCTTTCCCACGGCAGTTACTTTGAGAGCGCTGTTTCGCATTCGCGCCGCGAAGAAGCCAACGCAGTGCTGTACCTTCCACCGCGCTCCTGGTTCGGACGCCATGACCTGAAGACAGGCATAGACCTCGACCACATCGCATTTACCGGCAATTACAACCGCGCCCCTGTGAATTATCTACGCGAGGACGGCACGCTCCTGCGGCAGAGCACTTTTCCGGCCTTGCCTCCCTTCACGCGCCATAACGTTGAGGCTGGAGCGTATGTACAGGACCGCTGGCTCATGCACTCCGGCCTGCTGTTTGAGCCGGGCGTGCGCTTTGACTGGGACGAAGTCCTCCGCCGGCCTGAATTTTCGCCGCGGTTCGCGCTGGTCTATTCGCCATCCGGAACGGAAGCAAAGACGAAAATCTCCGCCGGAGCAGGGCTCTATTACGAGCACACACAGCTTGAGTATCTGCAACGCGCCCTGGCCGGCATCCGTTATGACACCTACTACGCCGCGGACGGGACCACCCCCGTGGGCGGCCCGCTGCTTACCAGTTTTGCAGCTCGTCCTTCCGCACTGCACCAGACACGCGCCCTGAACTGGAGCCTCGGCATCGAGCAAAAGCTTCCCTGGCAGATATATGGTGGAGTGAACTTCCTTCAGAAACGCATCGTCAACGGCTGGGTCTACCAGAACCAGTCCGCACCCGGAGCCTTGTCCGGCACGTATCTTCTGACCGACGCGCGACGCGACCACTACAACGCCTTTGAAATTGAGGCGCGCAAAAACTTTGCCAATGGATACACGCTGTTCGGCTCTTATACCCGCTCCTCGGCGCGCACAAACGCAGCCGTGGATTACGTCCCGTCTGTTTCCCTGCTTGGCCCGCAGCAACACGGCCCACTGGCATGGGACGCACCGGACCGCGTCGTTTCCTGGGGATGGCTGCCATTTCCTCTGCCGTGGTTCAGGCACAACTGGGACTTTGTCTACACCATGCAATGGCAGACCGGATTCCCGTATACGTCCATCAACGCAAACCGCCAGGTCATCGGCGCACCCGGCTCCAGACGCTTCCCTGATTATGTAAACTTCAGCCCTGGTCTCGAATGGCGCTTCCACTTTCACGGGGCCTACTTCGGCCTGCGTGGAGTGCTCGAAAACGCAACAGGCAGCCAGAATCCTGCGATTGTCAACAATGTTGTGGACTCACCCGCGTACGGCACCTTCAGCCAACCCATGGGCCGCGCACTGACTGGGCGGATCCGGCTGATCAGTGAAAAATGAACTTTCTCAAACACATCAACAGCCTCATTTATGCGGATGCTGCCTGTGCAACAGCCAATTCCAGATGACAAAGAACGAGCCACGCCTTGCCTGGAACACGGCCCGCGGCAAAACTTCGCCATCGCAATATGGTACCCTTCCGTTTTGGAATCGTTGCCACGGGAGGGCCTTCCATGCAAAGAAGAGAATTTCTTGCCAAAGCAGGAGCGTTTGCCGCAAGCTGCGCGCTCGCGCAGCCCCCGTTCTTTGCTGCCGAAACCAAACTCAGGCCCATGGACATCGGCGTACTCATCCGCATCGGCGACAATCCTGAGGAGCCTGTCGCGCGCGTCAAAGAACTCGGCCTCAACAATTGCTTTCTCTCGCTCGACCGCTACATCGGCAAGTTCACCCCCCAACTTGCAGACCAGATCGGCAGCGCGCTCCACAAATATGGCATCACCGCCACTACGGCAGAAGTCGTCGGCCCGGGCCGCCTCGTCTGGGATTTTGAAGATGGCCCGTCCACGATCGGCCTTGTCCCGCGCGAAAGCCGCGCCGAACGACTCGACGCTCTCAAGCAGACCTCCGATTTCGCCAAACTCCTCGGCGTTCCGCAAATCCAGACGCACTGCGGATTCATCCCCGAAAACCCGCGCGACCCGCTTTATCCTGAAACCGTCCAGGCCATCCGCGAAATTACGATGCACTGCGCCAACAACGGCCAGCATTTCCTGATGGAGACCGGGCAGGAGACCCCGACGACGATGTCACGCGCCATCAAGGACGTGGACCATCCCAACCTCGGCGTCGGGCTCGATACCGCCAACCTCATCCTCTACGGTAAAGCGAATCCGGTGGATGCAGTGGACATCATCGGCCCTCACGTCCGCAGCATTCACGCGAAAGATGGAAAATGGCCTACGGATCCGATGAAGCTCGGCCAGGAAGTGCTGATCGGCACAGGCCTCGTGGACTTTGAAAAAGTCTTCAGCAAGCTGCACAAGCTGGGATACACAGGCGCCATTACCATTGAGCGCGAAATCGAAGGCGCGCAGCAGATGGAAGACATTCGCAAAGAAAAGGTCTATCTCCAGCGCATCATCGAGAAAATTCAAAGCGGCAATTCTTAAGCGAAATTTATAGCAGGACGCAGGAACGAATTTCAGTTTTGCAGCTAAAGTAGTAAGACGAAGGAGAAACCCATGCCTCTGTCCAATGACCCGAATGCTGTAGAGCTTGCCCGTGAAGTGTTGAAGAGTTTCGATAAAGTAGCTGGTGGCATTCATCCGGGTTTTCGTCCCGGACACGCCAAGGGAATTCTGCTGACCGGCACATTTACGCCTTCTGCTCAGGCCCGCACACTCACGCGTGCGCCTCATATCTTGCGTACATCTACTCCGGTGACCGTCCGCCTGTCAGACTTTGCAGGAATTCCCAATGTCCCGGACAATGACCCGAATGGAGCCAGTCCGCGAGGATGCGCCATCCGCTTTCACCTGGCGGAACATGTTCACACGGACATCGTTGCGCATTCGGTAGATTCCTTCCCGGCACGCACGGCCGAAGACCTCATCGGTTTCCTGAATGCTATAGCTGCAACCGGTCCTGATAGTCCGCACCCAAACCCCGTGGAGCAATACCTCAGCGCACATCCTGAGGCGCTGGCATTTATACAGATTCCAAAGCCGATTCCAACCAGCTTTGCACACGAATCCTTCTTTGCTGTTTCGGCGTTTAAGTTTACAAATGCCGAAGGCAAAAGCCAGTATGGACGCTATCGCGTGCTCCCGGAGGCAGGCAACGAATATCTCACAGCAGAAGCCGCGGCTGCGCAATCGCCGAATTTTCTTTTTGATGAGGTCCGGCAGCGCGTTCCACGAACACCCGTAAAGTTCAGGATTGTTGTGCAGCTGGCCGCGGATGGTGACATTACGAATGATGCGACTGTGCGATGGCCAGAGGACCGGCCTCTGGCGGACTTCGGTGAAATCACATTGACTGGATTTGTCGAAAACGATGCAAAAGAGCAACAGCACATCATCTTCGACCCAATTCCTCGCGTGGATGGCATCGAGGCTTCAGACGATCCGCTTTTCCAGCCGCGCGCCGATGTGTACTTAATGAGCGGGCGCAGGCGTCGTTCTGCAAATTGAAAAAACACAGGGAAATTTAATGGATAGAAGACAATTTCTCGCTGGATCCGCCGCAGCCTCCGGGCTTCTCCTGCTGAAACCGAAGACCGCCTTCGGATACGAGGCCAACTCCGCCGTGCGCTATGCGCTGCTCGGATGCGGCAACCGCGGCACGTCTGTGGCCACTTCCTTTGCAAAGAACACCAGCGCGCGCGTTGTCGCACTCGGCGATCTCTTTCAGGACAAGCTCGATGCGGGCAAGGCGCACTTTGACCAGATCAACCAATCGCTCGGCTACTCTGGCCCGGACCCCAGGCTGATGTTCCGCGGTTACAAGGCCTATGAGGAGCTGGCCGCCTCTCCGCATATTGACGCCATCCAGATATCTACACCGCCCTACTTCCACGTGCAGCACCTTGAAGCTGCCGTCAAAGGAGGCAAGCACGCCTACTGCGAAAAACCCGTTGGCGTAGACATCGCGCAGACAAATCAGGCGCTCGAAATCGCAAAGCACGTAGACAATAAAGTCAGTGTGGACGTCGGCTTCCAGATACGCAGCGCGCCTCCGTTTGTCGAGATCGTGCGCCGCATCCACTCGGGCGAGCTGGGCAAAATCGCCAGCGTCGAAGCCTGGTATAACGCCCCGCCGTCCACCTATCCCGACTTCCCCGGAGCGTCATCCGACGAGCTTCGCATCCGCCGCTGGCTCTGGGACCGCGTGCTCTCTGGAGACATCCTCGTCGAACAGAACATCCACGTGATTGACATCTGCAACTGGGCCTTGCAGGGACATCCCGTCAAGGCCATCGCCAAAGGCGGACGCAGCATCCTTACGCATCCGGGCGACTGCTATGACAACTATCAGGTGGTCTTCACCTACCCCGATGATGTGCGCGTCAGCTTCTCCTCGACGCAGTTCTGCCCGGCACACTGGTTCGATGTATCCGAGCGCTTCTTCGGAGAAAAAGGCATCGCCGAAGCGCCCTACTCCGGCCCGCTGCGCATCATCAGCGACAATCCCTGGACATGGGCAGGAAGCACCGCGCAGCCCACCGGCTCCTTCGCCGCCAACGGAGCATTCACTGACAACCTCGCCCAGGCCGATTCTGAAAAAGACAAGGGCTTCATTGAAAGCATTACGTCAGGCAACTTCCACAACCAGATCGCCGCAGGCGTTGAAAGCGCGCGAAGCTGCATGCTGGGCCGCATGGCTGCCTACCAGAAGCGCGAAGTCACCTGGGACGAGTTGCTGAAGCACGGCGAAAAGTATGAACTGGGCATCAACATGAGTCAGTTCAGTTAGGGCCTGTTGACCCTCTCATTCAATGTCTCAGTTCTATGCCTGTTCTACTTTTCCGCCGGGTGTCAGCCTGTCAATGATGGAAGGCAGGAATTGGGCCAGTTTGGCGGAGGCCTCCTCGGGAGGAATGCCGAGGCGCGAGGCGATGGCGTTTATCCTCTCCTGCCCGACAACCTGCTCGATCTGCTGCGCCGAAATGGCCTGGTTCTCTTCATTGCCGATCCAGGAACTGACCACGCCGCCCAGCCCCTTGTCATGGAACTGCTGGATGAAACCCTGCAACCCTCCGGTTGCAGGATTGTTCACCATGTCCATGACGTGGCCCAGCAGCCCCGCTTCTTCGCCGCTCTCGGCCGCCTGACCGCTGACCATTTGCTTTACATTGTCCAGAAGAGACATACACGCCTCCATTGCCTCTGTGTGGGAACTACTTTGACTGTTTCGCGATCACCTTGTCGGCAATCTTCCTGTAAGTTGCCGCAGGAATGATCTTCTTGCGCACCAGGTCGGTCTTTTTCGCATACGGACGCCCGTCTACGATTTTCTGGGCATACGCATCGCCGATGCCGGGCAGCGCCTTCAACTGGTCCAGGCTGGCCGTGTTCAGGTCCACCAAATCAGCAGATTGCGTCTGCGCCGCTGCGGCCGTTGCCGATGACTTCGTGCTGGTTTTGGCTGCCGATTGCGCAAAAGACATATTCGCGCCGAAGAGTAGCGCGACCGCCAGCGCCACGGTTATGGTCCATGAATATTTCCGTTTCATTCCTGTTCGATCTCCTTTGCGAAATAACAACTACTCTTTGGAAGCTGGTTTATATCCGGCCTTCACGGCGTCCTGTTCGGTCATCCATTTACCCTGCTTGGTTTTTCCATACCAGCGGGAGCCGGCTTTGTGATACACGCCAGAGTCGGTATTGACCCACACCATCCCGGGTGAAGGAGGCGTCTGGGCCTGCACTGAGCTGCTCGTGGAAGCCTTTGCTTTGTGTGTGGAAGCAGCCGGCGCAGACGAGGATGCGCTCATTGTGGATGCGCTTGCCGGAGCGCTGGCCGGAGCACTTGCCGGCATGGCCGTCGCGGATGTATCCGCAGATGTGCTCTTCTTCTTGTGTTTGGATGCGCTGGTGGAAGCTGTAGCGCTCTGGTCTGAAGTGGTGTCAGTGCTGCTCGTGGTGCTTGCTGAAGCGTCAGTCTTACTCTTTTTCTTCTTCGTCTTCGTTGTAGATGAAGTTGAGGACGCGCTCTGGTCTTGCGTGCTTTGCGCATGGAGGGCGCAGGGTACAGCCAGCCCGAAGAAAAATGCGGCCAGAACAAGAGATGAGATATGCCGTTTAAGCTGCAGTTTCATTCAGCCTCCTTTTGCTGATTGCTGACTTCTGCATGTTAGCTTCAGAGCAGGCCCCGTCATGTGACAAATCTATGAATAAGCCACTCTTACGCTCCGGGCGTTCATAGTCTGCCGCTGGAGGGTAAGTTGTCAAGGAACCCCCTTGGCGGCAGCAACGACTTTCTCCTTTCCTTCTGCGTCCATAATGGTATAAGGCCATGCGATCCTCTCCCACGATATTCCCAATCTTCGGTCTTTCCTTGTTTCTGGCCGTCAGCACTGGAGCGCAGCAGCAGGCTTCGCCCGTTCGCGTTTTTGAGTCGCCGGAACCGGCAGCTTCGCAGACGCAAAGCACGACGGCCCCGGCCACCGTGCAGGTGCGCCAGGGAGTGCAACTGATTGAGGCAAAAGCACCTGACGCTCAGGCGCTCTCTTCGCGCAAAGGCTCTTATTCCTTCAAAGTGAAATCCGGTGACTGGATAGATACCGGCGTTATAGTGGCCCCCGGCGACCACCTTGATTTCACTGCGAACGGCACGATCACTCTTGCTGATAACCGTTCTTCTTCACCCGACGGCGTTGCGCGCGGCTGGAAAGACCTGCTCAGGCAATTCCCGCTCAATACGGCAAATGCCGGCGCGCTGATTGGCCGCATCAGCAGCAATGACGCCTCGGTGCCGTTCCTTATCGGCGCTGGCAGGCAGATGGACGTGACCACAAGCGGCCATCTGTACCTGAACACGAATCTGAGCAGCGACCTCTCCGGCGACGGAAGCTACTCGGTCAAACTGAAAATCTCCAAAACGCAGGCCGCAGTAACTCCGGCAAGTTCGGTCAATCTGGGCAATCTGCTCTCGCCCGCTTTGTTCAACAATATTCCGCGTACGGTGCAGGATGAGCAGGGGGACCCGGGCGACATGGTGAATTTTGCCATCATCGGAACGAAAGACCAGGTGCAAAAAGCCTTCCAGGCGGCTGGATGGACGGCCGTGGACAAGACTACACAAGACGCCATTCTGCATGGGCTGCTGGCCACGCTCTCGCATGAAGCCTATGTAGAAATGCCGATGAGCACCCTGTATCTTTTTGGACGGCCACAGGACCTTTCCTTCGCGCGCGCCGATCCTATCGCCGTGGCTGCGGTGCGTCATCACCTGCGCGTCTGGCAGACCACCGAAACCGTGGATGGCAAGCCTCTCTGGGTTGGATCTGCCACGCATGACAATGGCTTTGAAAAAGACCAGCGCAACGGGAAAGTGACCCACCACATTGATCCGAATATTGATGCGGAACGCGACTTCATCCAGCAAAGCTTTGCCGCCGCCGGCATGCTTGCTGGTGCCGCTTACGTTACACCCGCGGACCCGCTGAAAGAATCGCACACGGCAACCGGAGGAAGCTTCCATTCCGATGGACGCATCGTTGTCATGATGCTGCGTTAATGCCAACACGATAGGATGGTTGCGGCTGTCCCGTCATCACTATGCGAACTTTCGACCTTCTTTTTGGCCGTCCGTTAGCTACATCAGAAGAGCGCGCCGAGCAGATTGGCCCTGCCGCAGGCATTCCCATTTTCGGGCTGGATGCGCTCAGCTCCGCCGCATATGGCCCGGAAGCCGCGCTCACATTGCTTCTTCCGCTTGGGCTGGCAGGCGTGCATTACATTGTGCCGGTCAGCTTTGCGATTATCGCCCTGCTGGTCATTGTTTATTTCTCTTACCGGCAAACCATTGAGGCGTATCCGCAAGGCGGCGGCTCGTATACTGTCGCAACCGAAAATCTTGGGAATAGAGCGGGACTGCTGGCTGCTGCCGCCCTGATGATTGACTACATTCTGACGGCGGCCGTAGGAATCTCAGCCGGAGTAGGGGCGCTCGTATCGGCCGCGCCGAAGCTGCAGCCGCACACGCTGGCGCTGTGTCTTGCAATCCTGGTCCTGCTGACTGTCGTCAATCTGCGCGGCGTGCGTGACACGGGCGTTGCCTTCATGGTCCCGACCTGCGCATTTCTCCTGACACTGCTGCTTGTGATTGTCCTTGGCGGCTTTCAAGCGCTGACGCATGGCGGACATCCGCAACCCATCGTGGCCCCTCCGAAACTGCCCCCGCCCACGACTACGCTTACGCTCTGGCTTTTGCTCAAAGTATTTTCCAGCGGATGCACTGCCATGACCGGAGTGGAAGCTGTCAGCAACGGCGTGATGGCCTTTCGCGAGCCACGCACGAAACACGCAAAACTCTCCCTCACCATCATCATTGCCCTGCTGATTGTTCTGCTTGCCGGAATAGCACTGCTTTGCCGCGCTTACAATATCGGCGCAACAGACCCGGGCGCTCCCGGATATGAGAGCGTGCTATCGCAACTGACGGCTGCTGTTGCCGGCAAGGGCATTTTTTACTATGCCACCATCGGCTCCATCCTGCTCGTGCTGGCGCTTTCGGCCAATACTGCGTTTGCCGATTTCCCCAGGCTTGCGCGGGCCATTGCCCTGCGCGATTATCTGCCGCACGTCTTTATTCTGCGTGGGCGCAGGCTGCTTTATTCGCACGGGGTCATCGCGCTGGCCTTCTTCACGGCTGCATTGCTTGTGCTCTTTGGCGGCGTTACGGACCGCCTCATCCCGCTCTATGCCATCGGGGCTTTTCTGGCGTTTACCCTTTCGCAGTCTGGAATGGTAGTGCACTGGCGCAGGCAGGGTAATGCTACCGGACGCATGATCGTAAATGGTATTGGCGCCGTGGCCACCGGAATCACCGTGCTCGTGGTGCTGGTGGCCAAATTTGCAGAAGGGGCGTGGGTCACCGCGCTCCTGGTGCCATTGCTGATTCTGGTCATGAAGAGTGTGCACAGGCATTATCAGCGGGTCCAGGATGAAACAACGGAGCCGGGAGCACTTGCCGTGCATGGGCTGCGGCCGCCGCGGGTCATTCTGCCCATGGACAAGTGGAACCGCATCAGCGAAAAAGGACTGCGCTTTGCGCTAATGATGTCCCCGGAGGTCGAGGTCGTCCACGTGGATTGTGGCGACGAGCAAGACAGTATCTGTGAAGCCTGGCACGAAAAAGTACTCAAGCCCATTCAGGCCGCAGGACTGCCCGTACCGGAGCTGGTCACGATCAAATCGCCGTACAGGTTTTTTCTTCAGCCGCTGGTCGAGCATGTTCTTGCAGAAGAAAAAAAGTATGGTGACCGCCAGATTGCTGTGCTTGTTCCTGAACTGGTTGTGCAGCATTGGTGGGA
>DASRBV010000185.1:0-5171 GCA_035653455.1 Pseudacidobacterium sp.
ACACATTGGTACAACATCAGTTTGGGCCTGGCCATGCTGGCAGGCCGCTTCCTGATGATCGTGCCGATGATGGCCCTGGCCGGAAACCTGGCGCAGAAGAAAAGCGTGCCGCCTTCGCCGGGGACTTTTCCGGTCAATACAGGACTCTTCACTGTGTTGTTGGCCGGAGTGGTTTTGATCATAGGCGCGCTGACATTCTTTCCGGTTTTAAGCCTCGGCCCTATTCTTGAACACCTTCTGCTGCGCGCAGGGCAGCTCTTTTAGGCACGGAGAAGAAACATGGCGAAACGGCAAAGTCTCTGGGATTCGGAAATTCTTCGACAGGCATTCGTTGGCGCATTCACCAAGCTTGGTCCGCGTGCGATGGTGAAAAACCCAGTCATGTTCGTGGTGGAAATCGGCAGCGTGCTCACAACGGTTCTGCTGATTCAGGACATCGTGCAGCACCGCCCTGGCTTCAGTTTCGATTTGCAGATTACTCTCTGGCTCTGGTTCACCGTGCTCTTTGCGAACTTCGCAGAAGCCATGGCTGAAGGCCGCGGCAAAGCGCAGGCAGACACGCTGCGCAAGGCGAAAGGCGAAACCATGGCTTATCGCATCCAAAAAGACGGCAGAACCGAGGCTGTTTCCAGCTCACAGCTTCGTGCCGGAGACCTCATCAAAGTTGAGGCCGGGCAGTTTATCGCAGGCGATGGCGAGGTGATCGAAGGCGTGGCTTCTGTGGATGAGTCGGCCATCACGGGCGAATCGGCCCCTGTCATCCGCGAAGCCGGAGGCGACCGCTCCGCTGTGACTGGTGGAACACGCGTGCTCTCTGACTGGATCATTGTCCGCATCACATCGAATCCTGGAGAAACGTTTCTCGACCGGATGATTGCGCTGGTGGAAGGCGCCGAGCGCCAGAAGACACCGAATGAGATTGCGCTCAGTATTCTTCTTTCCGGACTGACGATTGTTTTTCTGCTGGCCGTTGCAACGCTTCAACCTTTTGCGATTTACTCTCATGCGCCGCAGACGGTGTTTGTGCTCGTCTCGCTGCTCGTGTGCCTTATCCCTACAACGATTGGCGGACTGCTCTCTGCAATTGGCATTGCGGGAATGGACCGGCTTGTCCAATACAACGTGCTTGCCATGTCCGGGCGAGCAGTGGAAGCAGCAGGTGATGTGAACACTCTGCTTCTTGATAAAACCGGCACCATCACGCTGGGCAACCGCCAGGCGACGGAGTTCTGTCCTGCACCGGGCATCAGCACCGAGCGGCTGGCCGATGCCGCGCAACTGGCCTCACTCGCGGATGAAACTCCCGAAGGCCGCTCCATCGTCGTGCTCGCAAAAGAAAAATACAATCTGCGCGGACGCGACCTGACCGGAATGCACGCGCAGTTCGTTCCATTCACCGCGCAGACGCGCATGTCCGGCGTGGACCTGCCCGGTGTCAGCATCCGCAAAGGCTCCGCCGACGCAATTGCGCGTTTCCTCGAACAGCAAGGCTCGTCACTTCCACGCAAAGTCAACGACAAGGTAGAAGAAATTGCGCGCCTCGGCGGAACGCCTCTGGTGGTTGCGGAAAATGATACTGCGCTTGGAGTTGTGTATCTCAAGGACATCGTGAAAGGCGGCCTACGCGAGCGTCTGGCACGACTGCGTGCGATGGGCATCCGCACCATCATGATTACAGGCGACAATCCTTTAACTGCTGCCGTTATTGCGCGCGAAGCAGGTGTGGATGACTTTCTTGCCGAAGCAAAGCCCGAAGACAAGATGGCACTGATCAAGCGTGAGCAGGCCAAAGGCAAGCTCGTCGCTATGACCGGGGACGGCACGAATGACGCGCCTGCTCTCGCACAGGCAGACGTAGGCGTAGCCATGAACACCGGCACACAAGCAGCGAAAGAAGCCGGAAATATGGTGGACCTGGATTCGAACCCAACCAAGCTCATTGAGATCGTTGAGATTGGCAAACAGCTTTTGATGACACGCGGCGCGCTGACTACGTTTTCCATCGCGAATGATGTAGCGAAGTACTTCGCCATCATTCCGGCCATGTTCGCAGGCGTTTTTCCGGTGCTGAATGCGTTGAACATTATGCATTTGAAAACGCCACACTCGGCCATTCTCTCGGCTGTCATTTTCAATGCAATCATCATCATTGCGCTGATTCCGCTTGCGCTGCACGGCGTGAAGTATGAACCGAAGTCTGCGCAGGCATTGCTGCGGCGCAACTTGCTTATCTATGGAGTGGGCGGAATGATTGTTCCTTTTATTGGCATCAAGCTGATTGATGTTGTGGTGAACGGCTTACATCTGGTCTGAGGAAGATATGAAACAGACGCTTATCATCTCGATTCGCTTTACGCTGGTCACTACGCTTCTGCTGGGTATTGCCTATCCGCTTGCGATTACCGCATTTGCGCACTTCGTGTTTCCAGACAAAGCAGATGGCCAGCTTGTGATGCAAAACGGCCAGATTATCGGATCGCGCATCATTGGGCAGAACTTCACCAGCGATAAATATTTTCACAGCCGCCCATCTGCGGCTGGCAACGGTTATGACGGGACTTCATCCGGAGGCTCGAACCTTGCTCCTTCAAGCCAGAAGCTCGTTTCACGCATTGAGGCTGATGTTGCGAAGTACCACGGGGAGGCCAACGGACGGCCCGTGCCAATTGACCTCGTCACTGCTTCTGGTTCAGGGCTTGACCCGGACATCACACCCGCCGGTGCGCTCTATCAGGTGCATCGTGTAGCGATGGCACGTGGGCTGGACGAGAGTGTTGTGCGCAATCTGGTGATGGCGCACATTCGGCCCCGGCAATTTGGCTTCCTCGGCGAACCGCGCGTGAATGTTCTTGAGCTGAATCTGGCGCTGGATGGATTGCAACAGCAAGTCAGATAATTTCACACAAGGCGTCCGCAACCGCGCGTAATTCCTCATCCCGCGTCAGGCAGTCAGGACAAATCCGCAGCCATTCTCCGCGAGCATCTGTAATGATTCTGCGCTCCTCCAGCTTTTTTACTAGCTCACCTGCGTGGGCATGGCGCACGGTCAGAAAGGCCCCATGCTGAGAATCGCCGCCAGCAGCACAAACGCCGGCATCCGCAAGGTACTTCTTTAATTGCGTAAGCTGCTTCAGGCTGTACTCGCGCAGGCGCTCTACGCCCATAGCCAGCGTGAATTGCTGGCCGCTGCGCGCCTGATACCACGTAAGCACCGGGGGAGTGGCTTCGAGAAATGCGTCTCCGCCCTGCTTTAAGGCGGGAACTTCCGTGCGCCCGAAATTGAAGACCTCCTCGCGGGCAAACCATCCTGTATCCAGCGGACGCAGACCGCTCTCTAAAATACCGGGCGAAAGATACAGAAATGCCGCTCCCGGCCCACCCCTCAGGTATTTGTAACTGCCGCCGATCATAAAGTCCGCGCGCATGCCCGAAGCATCTACAGGAAATACCCCAACCGCATGATACGCATCTACCAGCAGCTTTGCGCCTGCTGCGTGGCACGCATCAGCAAGCTGGTCGAGTCCGCTGACCACCTGTCCGGTCTGAAACATCACCTGCGAAATGACAACCAGATCCATGCCCTTGCGCAGATGACGGATGATCTCCTGTACAGAAAAATTGCCCTCTGCATTCGCATCAACCCAACTCACTGTGATGCGCCCGAGCGCTGCGTACTGCTTCAGAATGACGTCAATCGAATCGAATTCGCCGCGAGTGCTTAAAACATGAGGCTTGCCGGGAAGCGCATTCAGAACTGCGCGAAGCCCCTGTCCGGCCGAAGTCCTGGGCGCAACGCAGTCCGTGCGCGGAGCATGAATGAGCGCGGCCATGCGTGCCCGGAATGCCTCTCGTTCGGCGAGCCACTGGTCCCATGCATCACCCAGTTTTGTTTCCCACAGCAGGATGGCCTCATGCACATCATCCGCCATCACATCCAGCGGTCTTCCCAGGGAGTGGTTCGCCAGGTAAATTCTGTCGCCCTCCAACACGCGCGAAAAGAGCGGAGCAATCTGCTGCTGCACGGATTCTTCCGTAAGCGGGCCGGGGCCTAGGCGCTCGATTGCTTCCTGAATCACTGGGCTCATTTCTGTTTCAACCATGTGCGCACCGCGAATAATTCAGGAAAAAATGTAAGCTCCAGCGCCTGCTTCAGAAATCCAACGCCGGAGGAGCCGCCTGTTCCGGGACGAAAGCCAATAATGCGTTCGACTGTCTTCATGTGGCGGAAGCGCCAGAGCTGGAAATACTCTTCTACATCCACCAGTTTTTCGCACATCTCATAAGCATCCCAGTATTCGCGCGGACGCTCATAAATTAGCCGGAAGACCTCCACCAACTGCTCATTCTTCTGGTAAGGTGCCGACCAGTCGCGCTCCACGCACGCATCCGGCACAGCCAGTCCACGGCGCTTCAGGTGGCGCAGAAATTCATCGTAAAGACTCGGCGCGTGTAGCGTCTTTTCGAGGTCGTGATAAATCTCCGGCGTGTGGGCGAAGACTTTGATCGCGTCGCCGTTCTTGTTGCCCAGCAGGAACTCCAGCTTGCGGTACTGGAACGACTGGAACCCGGAGGCATTTCCCAGGACGCCGCGAAACTCCATGTACTCCGACGGAGTAAGCGTTTCAAGCACCGCCCATTGTTCGAAGAGCTGCATCTGGATGAGTTTGGCGCGCGAAAGTATTTTGAAGCACGGATCGAGCTGGTCCTGCTGCACAAAACGAATCGCTGCGGTAAGCTCGTGGATCAGTTGTTTGATCCACAGTTCCGACACCTGATGCTGGATGATGAACAGCATCTCGTCATGGTGCGGCGGATTCGACAGCGGACGCTGCTGAGAAAGCAGGCCATCCAGACACAGATAGCCTGCATAGCTCATGCGCTCACGGAAGTCCGTAACAATGCCGGATTCCAGGGGTCTGCGGTTCTGTTCGGCTGTAGACATAAAAATTTGGCCTGACAGAACATTGTCTGTCAGGCCAGGGAGGCATACAACCATAGGAAAACTAACAAAACGCAACAGAATGCTCGTCGCAGATAAGATTTGTCAATACTTCTGTTACAAATTTTTGTTTTTGTCTCGCCATATGAGATAGAACGCACAAACGCTCGTAAAGCGGTTTGCCTGATGTTATCTTGCGCTCATGCGAAAACTTCTCTGGATTCTCGCTCTT
>DASRBV010000186.1:0-4264 GCA_035653455.1 Pseudacidobacterium sp.
GTAGGGCCGTTGCGGTCCGGAGCAAATGCCGCCCTGGTGCTGACATCGGAAACGCCGGGGAGCACGGAAATGAAATCGAGAGGCTGTCCGGTACTGGTAGGCATATCATTGACCAGCTCATGAGGAATGATTGCGCTGATGGTGTCAGAATGTGTGTCTACCAGCGGCGGTGCTGCGCTGACCGTAATCTGCTGCGACACATGCCCTGGCTGCAGAAGCGCATCTACACGGACATTCTGGTCTGCATCTACTTTGACGTTTTCACTGACAAACTTTTGATAGCCATCCGCCTCGACGGTCACAGAATATGTCCCGATAGGAAGCTGCGGTAGAACATACGATCCGGCTTCGCTGGATGAGACGGAGCGTTCCAATCCCTGCTCGAGAGACTGTGCCACTACATGCGCTCGTGGAACAACGCCGCCGCTTGGGTCCGTAACTGTCCCTACAATGCTACCTGTATTCTGCGCGAGCGCGCGTCCGCCCATCCCCAGGCAGCAACAGAGCAGCGCGGCACTTCCAATGTTTTTTATCTCTTTTAAACTCACAACATGGCCCTCCTGAACAAATGAAGCAGCGGACATCCGGTTTTTGCTTCATGGCACAAAATCATAGCGGTGCTGCGAGTGCCTCTCATCGGCCAAATGGCCGATGCCTGGCGGAAAAATCCGGACAACCATGTTTCTGGCCTTGTATACTCGTCTTTCCAGAGTCGAAATGCCTGTTGTCCGCAACGCGGTTGTTCTTGCGCTGCTCTTTCTTGGCGTCCGTGCCGCGATGGCAAGCGCTGCCAATCCAATTACGACGAATTTCGCCACTACCAGTTATCGCGTGCGCGATGGCCTCCCGGAAGACATCGTGCAGGCATTCGCCCAGACCTCCGATGGTTATTTATGGATCGGCACTACAGGCGGATTGGTCCGCTTTGATGGCGCCCGCTTTGCTGTCCTAAGCAATCAACGCGGACCTGCCTTTCACGAAATCAGCGTACATTGCCTTGCTGCCTCGAAAGACGGGTCTTTGTGGATAGGCACCGAGGGCAGCGGCTTGATTCAATATCGCAATGGAACATTTCACGCATATACCTCGAATGAAGGTTTGAGCGACATGTTTGTGCGCGCAGTTTTCGAGGACAGCTCCGGCCATCTCTCGATCGGGACAAACGACGGCTTTTTCCAGCTTGTCGGCGACAAGATTAAGCGCCTCGATGGAGTTGGTGGACTGCCTGTGCTGGCCATCAATGCGATTCAGGAAGACGATCGGCACCGGCTTTGGATTGGCGGTTCCCGGCTCATGGTTGGAGACCAGGGGAGATTCGAGGAGCGTACTTTGCCGGGATATCACAGCCGTAATCGCGTGAAATCTATTCTGCAGACCAGTGACGGCGCCATGTGGATCGGCACCGTTTCCGGGCTTTACCGCTCACCGGATGGTACTGCTCCATTTCAGCGGATACCGGGAATCCAGGGTACGGTCCGCGTGCTTCGTCAGAGCAAAGATGGGTTGCTGTGGATGAGCGTTGTTGGGCAACAGGGTGCAGTTTACCGCGTCTCCAGTACTACGCCATTTCTTGCTCCTGTGGTGCCTTTGCCCGGGACCATTCTGAGCGTCTTTCAGGACACAGAGCAGAACATATGGGTGGGCACGCAAACAGGCATGGTGCGCTACAGCCGCACGCCTGTCAGTATTCTCCCGTTGCCGGATGCCCGCGCATCGGATTTCGGTACGCTGTATCTCGATGCAGACCATACGCTTTGGTATGCAGCAAACCACCTGGTCCATGTTCGCGATGATATTGCCAGTCAATATCATTTCCCAACCCTGGCCGGGACCAAAATACGCAACCTCATGCGTGACCGCGCCGGAACACTGTGGCTCGGCACCGATGGCAATGGCCTATATCATTTGACGGGCGACCACATAGAGCACTTCACAACAGAGCAAGGTCTTGTAAACAATTTCATCCGCGCCATCATTCAGGCCCATGATGGCAGCCTGTGGATCGGAACAGACGAAGGCGTAAGCCGGCTGCGCGACAACAGATTTACAAATTATGGGACCAGCGACGGTCTTGCATATTTCAGCATTCGGTCCATGCTTGAAGACCACAATGGCGACATCTGGATAGGGACCGACCAGGGGCTTAGCCATTTCAGCCGTGGTCAATTTGTCTCTGATGCTGCCGTGAACAATTTGCGGGAAGAAAAGGTATGGGCCATCCATGAAGACAAAGACGGAGGACTCTGGTTCGGCACACGTTATCATGGCCTCTACCGCTACAAAAGAGGAAGTCTGTTTCATTATGGGATGACCGATGGACTGGCCAGCAATGGTGTCTATCAGATTCTGGAGGACGCCTCTGGGCACTTCTGGATGAGCGGTCCCGGAGGTATCTCCCTTCTTGACCGGCACGAATTGGATGCTTACGCGGAGCACCATCGGCGCGCGCTCTCCCTCACTTTCTACACGTTGCCGGATGACGACGGCCCCGTGCAGCTTTTTGGCGGAGTGCAGCCAGCAGGTTGCATTACACCTCAAGGCGATGTTTGGTTTCCTGGCAATCTGGGCCCGGTCCATGTATCGCTGGCGCAGAGTCAGCAACAGACAATGCCCCGCTTAAAAATTGATCAGGTCCTGGCGGATGGACGGCCGATATCACAAACATCAGAAATTGCGCTGGCGCCGGGAAACAGCAGCCTTGAAATTTCTTACTCGCCGGTCATGCTGCGCGACCAGCGTAACGTCCGTTTTCGCTACAAACTGGAGGGCCTGGAGAAGAGATGGAACGATGCTTTGCTTCGCCGCGATATTTCGTATATCAATCTGCCACCAGGCCACTATATCTTTCGCGTGGAGGGCTTTGAAACGAATGCCCCCAATGATGTTTCGTCCGTTTCACTGATGATTGTGAAGCGGCCGTACTTCTACAGAACATGGTGGTTTACGCTTCTGATGGCAGTGACAATGGCGGCTGTCATTCTTGCTGTGTATCGCGCCCGGGTGGCCCGCATGCGTCAGCGGTTCCTTGCCGTGCTTGAAGAACGTAACCGAATCGCGCGTGAAATCCATGACACAGTCATTCAGGGCTGCACCAGTGTTTCTGCCGTGCTGGAAGCTGTCTCCACGATCTCTCCGGCGCAGGCCGGCCTGCGGGAAGACCTCCTCGGGCGGGCGCGGGCCCAGGTGCGCGCCACAATTGAAGAAGCGCGGCGGGCCGTATGGGACTTGCGGCAAAAGGCAGCGCCTGGTGGAAGTCTCAACACAGCCATGATGGGAATGGCTGCGCAAATCTTTTCTGAATTTGGAATCCCGGTGTATTGCAATTTACAGCGCCGGCCGTTTCCCGCAAGTAAAGCTGCGATGCATGAAATTCTGATGATCGTGCGCGAGGCGTTGCACAATGCTGCTCTCCATGGATCACCTTCAGCCATTCATCTGCTCTCAATCCTTGAACAGGACACTCTGACGATTGAAATTGCAGACGATGGGCAGGGCTTCAGCCTGAAATCCCTTACAGGTAACGGACATAAGCATTACGGGGTGACGGGGATGCGCGAACGGGCAGTGCGGCTGGGGGGCAGCCTGGAGATCGCCAGTTCCGCGGAAGCGGGCACCCGTGTCATCCTGCGCGTGCCAAAAAGTACCGCGGCCATTGAGGAAAATATTGCAGAGCAGGCAGGTATTTTGTGAGCCAGAACAAGACCAAAATTCTCGTCGTAGACGATCATCCTTTAATGCGGGTCGGCATTGCTGCAATCATTGACGCGCAGCCAGACATGATGACGATTGCCCAGGCCGGCTCCGCGGAAGAAGCAGTCCGGCAGTATGCCCAACACCACCCCGACATCATTCTGGTAGACCTGAGACTGCCGGACAAAAGCGGTGTAGAAATCATCCGCTGCATTCGCAGTAAAAACGCCAACGCGAAATTCATCGTGCTTACTACATATGACGGCGACGAGGACATCCATCAGGCACTCGAAGCAGGCGCTCGAGGATACATCATCAAGGGCATGCCCTATGAGACCCTCATTGATGCGCTGCGCCGCGTCCACGCGGGCAACCGCTATCTGCCGCGCCCCATTGAAAAGATCCTCGAATCGCGCATGCCTGATTCTGACCTCAGCCCGCGCGAGCGCGAAGTGCTGGCCTTAATCGTCGCCGGCAAGAGCAACAAAGAGATCGCCACGGCACTGGGCATCAGCCGCGCTACGGTCAAATGCCATGTAAGCGAAATCTTCTCGCGCATGGGCGTAGATGATCG
>DASRBV010000187.1:0-7210 GCA_035653455.1 Pseudacidobacterium sp.
ACTGCGCGAACAGCCGTGGGCTGGCCGATTTCCTTCGCAATCTGCGAGTAGGTGCGTGTCTGGCCGCGAGGAATGCGGCGCAGCGCCTCCCACACACGGCGCTGGAAGGCCGTCGCGCGGACGTCGAGCGGCAGCTCGAGAGCGACCGGATGCTCGGTCATCAGGGCGAGGATTTTCTTCACGGCCTCACCGAGGCCGGTGTGGTCGCGTTCTCTTCTGGCCTGTGGAAAGCGCGCGGCAAGATCATCTTCCAGCTCGCTGGCCAGCGAACCGAATGCCGTGGCGCAGATGCCCACATCGGTTGCGGCCACGAGCATTTTTCCCAAGGGGGAATCAGTAATGGCATAGCGGATGGTCACGTCTTTGCCGCCTTTCCGGTACGCGGTGGGGGTCATGCCCAGGTGTTCATGGGCTGATTCGTACAGGCGGCTGCTCGATGCGAATCCGGCCTCATACATGGCTGTAGTGACACTGTCGTGCGTGAGCAGGTTCTGGCGGAAACGCTCCATGCGGCGCGCCTGCTGATATTGGCGGGGCGAGATGCCGAGATAGCGACGAAAGAGCCGCTGGGTGTGGAAGGCGCTCAGGCCTGTGATTTTGCCGAGTTTTTCGAGGCTGATGGTGCTATCGAGATTGCGCTCAATGTAATCGCACGCCTGCGTCAGCATGTGGGTCTGAGGGTGCTCCCGGTTGGGGGCGCAGCGCTTGCAGGCGCGGTATCCGGCGCGTTCGGCCAGCTCGCTGGTAGCGAAAAATTCGACCGCACTCCGCGATGGCCTGCGACTTGGGCACGAAGGCCGGCAATAGACGCCCGTGGTGCGTACGGCATATACAAAGAGCATGTCGGCAGCGGCCTGCCTCGATTCCACCATCTGCCATGCCCGGTCCCAAACCTGAAGTGCGCTCATATCAGCCTCGCTTTCGTTTTTCAGGTTTGATCTTCGCGCAGGTGCAGGGGATGCGGCACTCCGCTTCTTGCGCTCGAATTTTTGTTTTTCGGGCATGTCCTTAACAGCTTAGAGCGAAGAACGTTAAAGTTCCCGAAGACACACCTACGGGGAGTAAATGACTCTGCGTACCTGTGCGTCTCCTTTACTGAAGGAAAAAGGCAGATCCGAAGACCTGCCTTAGGCAGCTGACAAAGTCAGGCCTTAAGAGAAAACACCCCTCAGCGGCTGAAGCCGCATTCCTATTGCGAGGTTTATGGCACGGCTAAAAGCCGTGCCCCTTCAAAGCATTCGCTTTGTCATCCATCTGAGGCAGGCCCGAAGACCTGCCTTTCCTGACTAGCTGGCCCGCTCTACTTTGCGACTGCTTCTTTCAGCCCGGCCTGCTCGCGCAGGGCAGCGGCCTTGTCTGTGGCTTCCCAGGTGAAGTCCTTGTCGTTGCGGCCGAAGTGGCCATAGGCTGCGGTCTTTCTGTAGATAGGACGGCGCAGGTCCAGGCTCTCGATAATGCCCTTTGGCGTCAGCTTGAAGTTGGCGCGGACCAGCTCTTCGAGCTTTCTGGCTTCAATCCTGCCGGTGCCGAAGGTGTCTACGAGGACGCTGACCGGCTCGGGCACTCCAATGGCGTAGGCAAGCTGGACTTCGCAGCGGTCGGCGAGTCCGGCGGCCACAATATTTTTGGCGATATGGCGGGCCATGTAAGCGGCCGAGCGGTCCACCTTTGTCGGGTCCTTGCCGCTGAAGGCGCCGCCGCCGTGACGGCCCATTCCGCCGTAGGTGTCCACGATGATCTTGCGCCCGGTCAGGCCGGAGTCGCCCATTGGACCGCCAATCACAAAGCGGCCTGTCGGGTTGATGTGATATTTCGTGTTCTCGTCGAGAAGGTTTGCCGGGAGGACGGCCTGAATGACGTTCTTCAGGATGTCGGCACGCAGTTCCTCATTGGAGACGGTTTCGGCGTGCTGCGTCGAGATGACCACGGCATCAATGCGGGCGGGCCGGCCATCGGAGCCGTACTCCACTGTAACCTGGCTTTTGCCATCGGGCCGCAGGTAAGGCAGCCGGCCGTTCTTGCGGACTGCGCTCAATTGACGGGTGAGTTTGTGCGCCCAGGAGATGGGGGCCGGCATCAGCTCTTCGGTCTCGTTGGTGGCGTAACCGAACATCATGCCCTGGTCGCCGGCGCCGCCTGTGTCCACGCCCATGGCGATATCGCCCGACTGCTTGTTGATGGAAGAAATCACGGCGCAGGTATTGGAGTCGAAGCCATAGAGGGCGTTGTCATAACCGATGGCGGCAACCACGCCGCGCACGAGCGTCTGGAAGTCCACATAGGCCTGGGTGGTGATTTCGCCAGCAATCACCACGAGGCCGGTTGCGGTGAGGGTCTCGCAGGCCACACGGCTGTAGGGGTCTTGTTCGAGGCAGGCATCGAGAATCGCGTCGGAAATCTGGTCTGCGATTTTATCTGGATGGCCTTCGGTTACGGATTCAGAGGTGAATAAAAACTTGTCGCGTGCGGACAATCGAGTTCTCCCTTATGTTGCAATGGGCCTGCCGGGAGGCATAAAGCACCTTTACGATGGTACAAGACCAGAATACGCAGCGCAAAGCATAGCAGCCAAATGGGAGCCGGGGGCTGTCAGGCGGGGAATAAGGGGGGCGAGCGGGGTTTCTTCCGAAATCCTTCTGCTCCGCCCTTTTCGGCCCGGAAAACAGGCAGAAAAGGGCGAGGGCCTCAGGGGCTACTGCAAATCCAGCTCTAATACCTGGATGGAGTATGCAGGCAGAGTGTGATGGAAGTCGCTGCTGACGTCCTTGAGCGTGCTTTCGACAGGGACAATGTTCTTTGGCTCATCTATCGTATTGGTGGCCTGGGTCCCTGCGGCGCTCAGTGTGGTCAGCTTGCCGGTCTTTGCTATATTTGCGCCGTCAAGCCTGACTTCCACGTTTTGCGGAATTGAAGAAGCATTTACCAGCTTCACATACAGGCGCTTCTTCTGTGTGTCTTTTGTGACGGAGTAGAACAGCTTGGGGTTCGCCGTATCCACGCCTTCCAGACCGGCCTCGGGGCGCTCATCGCCCAGATGGCTTGCGAACATTACCTGCGCGTAATAGCTCGGTGAGCCGTAGCTGCGCAGCGCGTCGTAGCCGATGAGGTCCGTCTCCCACTGCATGCCATTTACGTTGACAAGCAGCGGGGCATACGAGGCCATGATGACGATGTCGCTGTTGCGCTCCATGCCCGTCATCCATGCGGCATCGCCCAGCGCCGCGCCAAAGTTGGGCGTCGGGGTGCCTTCGCGTGTGGCCCATTCACCGACGAAGATCTTAGGGCCGTTACGGTCTGTCTTGTCGTAGTGGCTGGCATCGTGGAAGAACTGCGTGGCACGCAGATAGTAGTGTTCGTCAATCACATCGGGGCGGACACCCTTTACCGGGGCCGTCGCAATCAGTTGCAGGCCGGGGTATTTCGCCTTGATGGCCTTGTAAAACTGGGCGTAACGCGCATCATAGCTGCCGGAGCGGTCAAACCAGTCCTCATTGCCGATTTCTACATAAGTGAGCTTGAAGGGCTGGGGATGGCCATCTTTTACGCGCTCAGCACCCCACTTTGTATTGGCGTCTCCGGTGACGTATTCGATTTCATCCAGCGCGTCCTGCACGTAAGGCTCGAGGTCGGCGCCGGGATTGACGTGCTCGCCTTCGAGCGAGTACCCGGCATAGACGGCCAGCACCGGCTGCATGTGCAGGTCTTCACACCATTCAAGAAATTCGAGCAGTCCCATTCCGTCTGAGGAGTGGTAGCCCCACGGACTGGGATGGGTGGGGCGGTCTACCAGCGGGCCGATGGTCTTCTTCCACTCGAAGCGCTCGGAGATGTGATTGCCTTCGAGATAATTTCCGCCGGGGAAGCGCAGGAACTGTGGATGCATGGCGGCCAGCTTCTCCATCAGGTCAATGCGATTGCCGTTGGGACGGTTGTGGTAGGTGGGAGGGAAAAGCGAAACGAGATTGAGCCAGAGCGTTCCCGGATGGGTAACGGTGATTTCCAGATGATTCGCAGACGAGGGCTGGATGGCGCCAGTTTTCAGAGTGAAGTGATATTGCTTCCAGTCCGTGGTGACCCCGGAAACAGCAGCGCTGGCCACAACCTTGTTGCTCTGGTTGTTTACCAGGCTTACGGTCACAGGCCCGAGCGCTCCGGAGTCTGCTTTGGCATAGAACGAGCCTTCATACGTAGTGTTTGGATGAAGGGCGAATCCCCAGTAGCCTTCATTCAACACTCCGGCCTTGCTCTTTTCATCGGCTTTCTGGACATCAATCCGGAGGCTGGCATCGAGCACCTTGCTGGGGCCGGACTGCTTATCAATGTCAATCTTCGCCTGGGATGTTCCATCCTCGACCAGGTACCAGTAACGGATGCCGGACCAATCGCTGCGGAATGTGCGGTTGCGGACCATCTCCGCGTACAGGCCGCCATCGTAGGAGTAGTTGATCTCCTCGGTCATCAGGCCGTAGAGCGTAGGGCTGACTTTGGCGGCCGTCTTGTCCACGTGGACGGTGAGGAGCGGAGAATTCTGGCTGTAGGCCGCGGGCGCCAGGAGGGCGGAGGCGAGCGCCGCGGCGATAGCAAACGTTTTCCCATTCATTGCGAGATCTTCCTTGAGGGCAAAAAATAGATGCCGCGCCAGTATATCGCACAGAACACCAAAACGCTGAATACTATGTGGGTCCTTGCTTTTTCTGCAGTGGGCCTGAGGCAGAGCGAGGCGACCGTGGTGCGTGAGCGCTCTACTGGCGCTGTGCGTCTTATTCATTTAGCATTTCTCTCGACAGGCGGAAGTGCCACGACCCATGTACAAATCTGTTATTTCTCTGCTGAATCGCAAGTCTTCCTCGCGCCGCAGGCGGCAAGCCGGGTTCACACTGATGGAGCTGCTGATTGTCATCTCGATCATGCTGATCCTTATGCTCATCGCCATTCCGAACATGCTGAATTTGCGCAGCCAGGCGAATGAGACCTCGGCCATCCAGTCACTGCGGGCCATCTATCAGGCGCAGATTCAGTATCAGACCAACTATCCTGCGAATGGCTTTGCCTGCTCGCTGCAGGCCCTGGGTGGGGATGCCAACGCCGGTCCACCGAGCGCCCAGAATGCGCAGTTGCTTCAGCACGACCTGGCCACCGGCTCCAAGGCCGGATACACGTTTAATATCACCAACTGCACCAAGACGACGGTGAACAACCAGGACATGTACACGAGCTATGAAGCCACCGCTGTTCCGCAGGCCGTGGGTAAGACCGGCCACCGCGGCTTCTGCATTGATATGACGGGCGAGATCAAGGCCGATCCGGCGGGCGGTACCAACTGCACAGTGCCGATCCAGTAGTGAACGATTTTCAACTACACCACACCAGTGAACGGGCTTACATGGGTACCCAGGCCCTGGAGCATAAGCAGAGTGAGAAACAGGAGTGAGTCAGCGCTTCGCAAGCGAGTCAGCCAATTCCTGCGTGCGCGGCCCAGGGTCTTTGTGGGGTTTGCCGTTTTGCTTTGGGCCGCAGGCGCGCCTGCTCAGACGCTTACGCCGGAGGCCCTGGCCCTGCGCATTGACAGGCATTACAACGCCCTGCACTCGCTCTCTGTCCATTTCACGCAGAAATATGACGGGATGGGGATGCACCGCACCGAGAGCGGCATCCTGCTGCTGAAGAAACCCGGCAAGATGCGCTGGACGTACTCCAGTCCTGCGGGGAAGCTCTTTGTGCTGGATGGGCATGATGCCTGGTTCTATTCGCCGGGAGACTCCGAGATCCCGCGCGTCCCGGCTAAAAAGCTGGACGATCTGCGCTCGCCGCTGCGCTTTCTGCTGGGGCATACGCAGCTTGAGAAAGAGCTGACCAATCTTCAGGTGGCGCCGGCTGAGAACGGGGCGTGGACACTCACGGGTGTCCCGAAAGGCATGGAAAAGCGGATTGCCTCGGTTGCGATTACCGCCAGCGCGGATGGGACGATCCAGTCTATGCGGATAGAAGAGACGGACGGCGCTATCAACACCTTTGTGCTGAGTGGCGAAGTGCCGAATGCCCCTGCGTCAGACAGCGATTTTATCTTTCAGGCTCCGGCGGGTACGCATATTGTGGAGGGCACGCCTCCGGTATAGTTTGAAACTCCGAAAAAGCAGGTCCTACTTCGGCAAACTCAGGGCAGGCCCCACGACACAGCCCGGGATTATTCGTAAGCCAGAGCATCAATTGGGTCTTTGCGCGCGGCCTTGAGCGCGGGGTAGAGCGCCCCCAGCAGAGAGCCGGTGAATGCGATGAGCGCCGCGTTGATGCGCCATTGAATGGTCACCGGAAAGGGGATGGTCGGAAACTTATAGCTGAGTCCCAGCTTTACGAGATACGTCAGCGCGATTCCGAGAACGATTCCGGCGATGGAGACCAGGGCCGCCTCGCGCAGCACGACGTTCGTAATATAAAAGCGCGACGCTCCCAGCGATTTCAGGATGCCAATTTCCCGGGTGCGCTCCATCACGGCGGTGTACATGGTCTGAAAGACCACGATAAAGCCGACAATCACAGCGATTCCGATGACGCTGTTCAGGGCGGGTGTGAATCCTGGGAGGTGCTCGGGGGTCATCAGCGACATCCATTCCTGGATGGTCTGTACCTGATACTGGCCGAGGCCAGGAGTTGCCAGAATCTCCTGCCGGATGAGGTCCTGGTTTTTCAGGTCATCGCTTTTGATGTAGAAGAGCGAGGCGTTGTCGGGATTGCCCATGAGCGCGCCGAGGGTGTGGATGGGAAGGAACTTGCGGCCTCCTTTGCCGTGCTCGACGATGCCGCAGATGCGGAAGGGGTGGTCCTTGATTTTGATGGTGTCGCCGACGTGATGTCCATGATCGGCGCGGGCAAAGACGTCATCTACGATGACGTCGTTTGGACCCTGAAACGGGCCACCGGAGAGAAAGACAAAGGGGCGCAGCGCGTTGAAACTTTTGTAATCAATGCCCCAGAGGGTCTCCACCGAGCCGGCCATATTGAAGTCGGTAATGACGGGTGCGGCCACGGCAACATGAGGCAGCCTGGCGATGACATCGGCGACTTTGGCCGGTACGGGCGCGCCTCCAACGCCGGTGACAAAGCTGGCGTTGGGCGGGCGCACGATCATGTCAGCGCCGATGCCTCCGGTCTGGTTTCTGGCATTGGAGACCTGCCCGATCATGATGCCGACGATGGAGAGGATCATGATGAC
>DASRBV010000188.1:0-43750 GCA_035653455.1 Pseudacidobacterium sp.
GCGGGGCGAAGGTCGTGAAAACTTCCGGTAAAGTCTGCCAGATACTCATCGTACTGAAGCTCTTCACGCTCTCTCCAGTTGATCTCGGCAAATTCAACGGATTTGTGGAAGATGATTTCGGCCTTGGATGTTGCCAGCTCAAAGCCGGCATACCAGGCACCCCGGTCAGAGGTGGAGAAGCGCGCTCCCAGCGGATTGGGATGCGTGAATGCGGCGTTGATGATACGGTAATGCGGCACGTTGAAGACCAACTCGCGCTGTGTAATTCCGGGGCGCAGATTTTCTTCTGCTTCCAGGCGCGCGTTGGTAGCGTTGTCCAATTCAAAAATATGTTGGAGATGCCCGTCGTTATCAGCCACGCGCGTCAAAACAGACTCCAGGTTGGCGCTGTACTTCGCCGGAATGAGACGGTGCGTATCAAACCGCCGGATTTGCGCCAACGGCGGCAACGACGGATCTGGCGGGAGCGCTTCAGCCAAAGGTATTTCCGGATGCGCCTCCATCTGAGCACGCACCGAGGGGAGCGGATTTTCCATAGCAGCGTTTTTTGCGCGCGTCATTCAGAAGGTAGGATAACGAAGTTCCTGAAAAAGATACGGCCCCGCCACGGCCAAATGACAGGAACCAGATTGGCGGTTGCCTACTCCACCTGTTGCTGGGCCTTGTAGCCGTCGCGGGCGATAATGTCGTATTTCAGCGGATGATGCTTTTCATCCTGCATTCGCAATGGATGCCCCTCGTTGTCCACCAGCTCAACACGAATCTTGCGCCAGGTGCCGTCCAGCTTCTGGTTGGTCGGGTGGTAGCTGAGCACGTATTCGTTACGGATGGACTCATTAATCTGATGGAAGATGTCGGGCATCTCTCCCTCGAAGCGCGGGAAGAAGGCCATGCCTCCGGTCATGCGGGCAAAGGTTGTCATCTGATTGTCTGCCTGCAGGTAGTCAAGGTTGCGGATGGGGCCCATCATGCCGTAGCTGTCAGCCAGGATGCGCGCCGTTTGCCCCGTGCCAACAGAAAAGATGGTCACATTCGGCGTGGCCTTTATTTTCTGCAGGACTTTGTCGAGGGTGATTTTGCTGAAGGTGTCGCGTCCGGAGGAAATCAGGATGATGTATTTCCGGCCATCCACACGGGTCAGCCGATCCAGAGTTTCATAAAGAGCGTCGAAAAGGTTTGTCTCCTGCCATGTCGGAATGGTAAGCGAGTTCAGCGCTTCGTATACCAGGCGCTTGTCCTGGGTGAAGTCTGTCAGTATCTGGGTGTGCATGTCATACATCACCACGGCAATATAGTCATCGGGCTTGAGCTGTTGCGCGAAGGCATACGCAGCATTTTCCATATCCTGAATAAACCACCAACTGTTGGCGGCAAATTCAACTAAAAGGACAGCGGTAATTGGGGCCTGAATACGGCGGAAGTCGGTAATCTGCTGCGGAACGCCGTCCTCATAAACGCGGAAGTTTTCTTTTTGCAGGTTGGGCACGAACTGATGTGTTTTTTCAAGCACTACACCCACATCTACATTGACTACAGGGACGTTGACCCGCAAAGAATAATTTTCAAGCCCGGGAGGGTTCTTCACCTTCGGCTCCGGCGGGGGTGGTGGGGCCTCTTCCTCTTTTTCCTTCTTCTTAGGAACGGCTATAGCGCCTGTATCGCCCGCGGGCCCGCCTGCTTCCGGGGCGTTCTGGTCTTGCTGTTGCTGCTGATTTTGCTGATTCTGCTGGGTTTGCTGCTGGTCCTGCTGTTGTGCAGGGACCGGCGTTTCCGCCTGCAGGAAACCTGCCAGCGCGCAGAAGATAAGGGCCTTACGAAGCGAAATCCTCATGGGTGACTTCATTGTCGAACTCCGAAGCATTCTACTGCAAGCGTCCTTTTGCGGGCGCTTGTTACGAAACTAAAATCGTTTCGTCAGAGAACTGGTACTCTACTGTTGTAGACGTGATTACCCGCCTGAAAGACATCGGTTGGCTCATCCTGTGCACAGCAACAGCCCTGGGGGGACAGACCGTGTCCGCATCTTCTCCTCTGCCGGCAGCGCCACCTCCTTATACAGCAGGGTTTTATCCTCTGGACCAGGTGCATCGCGGCCTGCATGGGGTGGCCTATACCGTTTTTGAGGGTACAAAACCGGAGCCCATGGGGGTGGAAATCCTCGGCGTTTTGCATAACGCCCTCGGCCCTGGGCAGGACATGATTCTGGCACGCCTGGAGGGCACAAAACCCGAGTACACAGGAGTGGTTGCGGGCATGAGCGGCAGCCCGGTCTATGTGGATGGCAGGCTGCTTGGCGCGCTAAGTTATCGCATCGGCATGTTCAGCAAAGAGCCCATTGCCGGAATCACGCCTATCAGCCAGATGCTGGAAGTAGCGCACGACCATCCATATCTGATGGCCTCGAACGGCAGTGGAACAGCAGTCAAGCCGGCCTCTTCGGACGTAATACAGACCGATGCAATCCAACCGATGGACACCCCTCTGGTCTTTACGGGATTTAGCCAGCAGGCCCTTGAGTTCTGGAAAGAGCATGCTCCGCCAGCCCTGGGCGCAACAGCAGTTTCCGGAATCGGGGGATCATCGAGTGATGAGAAGCAGCCCGATCCAATTGTCCCCGGGTCGGCGGTAAGCGCGCTGCTGATGCGCGGCGATCTTGAAATCGCGGCCACTTGCACTGTTACCTATGTAGATCCAAAACAGCTTCTCGCCTGCGGCCACCCGATTACCCAGTTCGGGCCGGTTTCCATGCCGATGACCAAGGCTCAGGTGGTTGCTACGCTGCCTTCTGCATATAACGCATTCAAAATCATCAATACGACGGAAACCGTGGGCTCGTTTACTGAAGACCGCGAGTCGGCCATTCTCGGACACTTCGGCCAGCAAGCGAAGATGATTCCGGTGACGGTAAACATTACCGGTGAACCCGCTCCGCATACGCTGCACATGGAGGCCGTAGACCAGCCGCAGATCACGCCTTCCGTTGTGATGGTTGCTGTCTTTCAGGGATTGATGGAGCGTAATGACTTCACAGCGGAAACAAGCTATCGCGTCCGCAGCACGGTGGACATTCCTGGCTATCCGGCTGTCCATTTTACCGGTCTGGCTGCGCCTGGAGAGCTGCCTGCCAATCTGACCGCGGCGCTGATGGTAGGAGAGCAGTTTTCGCGTCTGTATGACAATGCCGCGCGTCAGGCCCCGATTCATCGCGTGAATATTGAAGTGGAAGCCATCCCGAAGCGCCTGACAGCACAGCTTGAGAGCGCGCAGTCGGCTGACACCATCGTACACGCGGGGCAAACGGTCGTGATTCATGCGGCCATTCGCCCATGGCGAGGCGAAATCAGGAACATCCGCATTCCAGTCACACTGCCTGCCGTGCTGCCTCAGGGGCAAGTACGTTTGCTGGTGAGCGATGGCAGCACACTCGACCGCCTTACGCAGTCACCTTCCCGTTTTATGAATTCGCAGCCGCTAGATGTGGCCGCCACCATTGAACAGCTCAACAGCCAGCACGAAAACGACCATCTCTACGTAACGCTGCTTGATCCTTCACCGCAGGCCGTGCTTGACGGGCGTACACTGACGACCGTACCCGTATCACTGGCCAACGTGTTGGAACCTATGCGCCAGAACCAGAAGCTCACATTGAACGGCGAATCGGCAGTGCCGCTGGCCTCCGTTCCGATTGACAGTGTTCTGAATGGGCAACAGGTGTTGACGCTCAAGGTGGAGTAAAAACCGCAGTCTACCTTGACGAAGAAACAGGCGAGGCAATTCGCCGCACCTCTCCTGCAATCCGGACAATTTGTTCTTCCTCGAGATACGGATGCATGGGCAGGCTCAGCACCCGGTGCCCTGCCCGTTCGGCATTTGGAAAGCTGCCGTGGCCATGATTCATGCCCGCGAATACAGGCTGCAGATGAAGCGGCACCGGATAATGGACGGCAGTAGGAATTCCAGCCTGCTTCAGCGCACTTTCCAAAGCATCACGCTCATCTACTTCAATTGTGTACTGCGCATAAGCGCTGGTGTTTCCATCGCGTATGACAGGGACCCTGACTGCATCCCCAAGCAGCCTGTCGTACATGGCCGCCGACTTCCGGCGGAGTGCAAGTTCATCATCGAAGACGTCCAGTTTCGCCAGCAGAACTGCGGCCTGAATTGTGTCCAGACGCCCATTGATTCCGATAGAAACATGATGATAACGCCGGTCCTGCCCATGATTGCGCAGCTCAAACATGCGACGGGCGAGTTCATCGTCGCTGGTAAAGCACGCTCCCCCATCGCCATAACAGCCGAGAGGTTTCGAAGGGAAGAAGCTGGTGCATCCGATCGTGCTGAGATTACAGGACTGGCGGCCTTTATATGTCGCGCCAAAACTCTGCGCAGCATCTTCAATCACGGCAATCCCATGTTTTTCCGCAACCGCGTTGATGGCATCAAAATCAGCACATTGTCCGTACAGGCTGATGGGCATGATCGCCTTTGTGCGAGGCGTAATGGCAGCCTCAATTTTGTCTGGAGCGATGTTGTATGTATCAGGGTCAATGTCCACAAAGACCGGAGTTGCGCCGAGCAGCGCAATCATTTCTCCGGTGGCAAAGAACGTGAAAGGCGAGGTAACCACTTCATCGCCTGCTCCTATGCCAAGCGCCATCAACGCCAGCAAGAGCGCATCGGTCCCGCTGGCGCAGGTGATGCAGTATTTCGATCCCGTGCGGGCAGCAAGCCTTTCCTCGAGTTCTACCACTTCAGGACCGAGGATGAACTGTCCGTGATCGAGCACCGCCTGTATGCGGGCATCTATGCCTTGTTTCAGTCTGCGATATTGCGCCTTGAGGTCAACAAATTGCATATCTCCTATTGTCTCGCAAGCAAGGCGCAGATCTCCTGTCCAGTTCCCAAAATCTGAAATGCCGCGGCCTACTTCGTAGACCAGAAGTCGGGATCTGCTTTGACCCAGGTTTCCGCCGGGTAGCTCATGCGTGGATCAAAAGCAAAAAGGTTTGTCTGACTCGACTCAATGCACGATGCCGTCAAGTCTTCGATTCTCTTCATCCCTGCTTCTCCTACTGCTGCCTCAAAGTTTTTTGATTCAGCGGAGAAGTGGTCCAGTTCGGAGAGCGATTTCAGAGGAATGAAGACCAGGTATACTCCGCCATTGTCTTGCCCATAGACACTCTCAAAAACAGCCCAATGCACATCCGGAACCCCCTTCTGATAACCGTTCATATACTCCTTGACCAGAGCTTCCCATTCTTTTCTGTGTCCCGGGCGCACCACGTAGCGGGAGATTTCAAAGTACCGCATTCGCGCGATGTTTACGCCGGCATGATAGCTCAGGTCTTCTCGATAAACGGCCACATTGTCATCGTATCCGCTCAGCAGTTCGCCATCGGCGAGGGCTGCATTGTCAAAAGCAGCCGAAAGCTTTGCGTCCTTCATCATTGCCAGATTGTCCTTCTCCCATGCGTCGAAGGAGTCGTAGCCCATGATGAACAGTGCCCGCGATGGGCCTGAAAGCGAGGTCACTGCGAAATAGTGTGTGGGCCATTTTGCATCAGTCATGGCCTGTATAAACGCGCTTTCACTCTTTACGTGCACAGCCCCGGCCTTGCCTGGTTTTATGAACTCGCGATGCACAACAAGCACTTTTGGCGGCTGCATTACACCTTCAGTTGGTTGCTGTGCCAATGCCGTCAGTCCGCATGCGGACAGACATAATCCTGCGAAGAATTCTGTAAGTCTTTTCACGGATGCTGCTCCTGTTCCTTAAGGTTTTCAGACCAGGAATGCCGAGCGTGAGGGGAATCAACAGGCAGCAAACAATTCAGGCGGGAGCCGCTTCCATTCCTGGAGTGAATGTAACCATACTCTTCCGCACGCTTCGGGGCAAGAAGAAATACAGCCTGATGTTGTTCTCGAAGCAAAATTCAGTTTTATGTGGCATCCCCACAGAAGATATGCCATACTGATGTGGCATAACCACAGGAGTCGGTAATGAGCAAATCAAAACTTGACCTTCTACAAGGCACCTTGGACCTGATGGTCCTACAGACATTAGCGGCCATGGGCGCACTCCATGGATACGGCATTGCGCGCCGCATTGAGCAGATCAGCGGGAATGAAGTCTTGCTGAACCAGGGCACGATTTATGCCTCGCTGGTGCGCTTACAGCAGCGCGGATGGATTGCCGCTTCGTGGGGGACTTCTGAGAACAACCGCAAAGCGAAGTTCTACTCCATCACTAAAACCGGAAGAAAACAGCTTGCGCAGGATGCGGCCTATTGGGAACGGTTGTCAGGTGTCATGGGCCGGGTCCTGGCCATGCAGAGTGAAGGCGGCGAGCAATGATCTATGGTCTCCCTGAAGCATTGCGCCGCCTCCGCTCTTTTTTCCGCAAAGGCCCCGTTGACCAGGAACTTGACGCCGAAATGGCCTCGCACCTGGAAATGTCCATGGAAGAAAACCTGAAGCGCGGCATGTCTCCCGATGAGGCGCGGCGGCAGGCACTCATTCAATTCGGCGGAGTGCAGCAGGCCCGCGAACATCACCGTGAAGCGCGCGGTCTGCCCTGGCTTGATGTCCTGATACAGGACCTGCGCTTCGCCTTCCGTACCCTGCGTCGCGACCGCGGGTTCACCATTGTTGCCGTGCTGATTCTCGCGCTTGGTATCGGCGCAAACATCGCCGTTTTCAGCGTGGTGAATACGATTCTGCTGCGGCCCTTGCCTTTTCGCGATCCACAGCGATTAGTGCGAATTGTAGAAAAAGGAGCTGGCACCAATGAGTCCGGCAGAACATACACTGCGGACGCCACCCAGGACTTCCAGCAACAGAACCACACTTTCCAGTCCGTAAGTGGTTATTTCGCTTTCTCCAGCCCCGACAATTTCAAGCTCACTGGAAACGGACAGCCTATACCGGTTACAGGCATTCTTGTGGCTGAAGGATTTTTTCAAACGCTTGGTGTTGATCCCGCGCTTGGGCGGCTCTTCCGGCCTGAAGAATTTGCTAAGCATGCCCAACCTGTGGCGCTATTGAGTTATCCATTCTGGAAACGGCAGTTCCACAGCAATCGCAGCATTATTGGGCACACAGTAAATTTCAACAATACTTCGGTAACGATTATAGGAGTATTACCCGACAGCTTCGACTTCGGCTCTGTCTTTTCGCCGGGAGCAAAGGTGGACCTCTTCGTGCCCTACATCATGGATGACTTCCGCGAAGATGGAAACGATCTGGCGCTGATTGGGCGTCTGAAGCCGGGAGTCAGTCTGTCAGCTGCACAAAGAGATGCCGATGAAATATTCCCGAAGCTGCTTTTCGAACATAAACATCCTGAGTTCAAACCGGAATATACGGGCCAGCTTACGGTCCTGAAGGATTATGTAAGCGGTAAGCTCCAGCGTTCTCTCATTGTGCTCTGGTGTGCAGTCGGGATGATCCTGCTGATCGCCTGCGTAAATCTCTCGAACCTGTTGCTTGCCCGAGCAGCAGCGCGCAGTAAAGAATTCGCCATGCGCAGCGCCTTAGGAGCGGGACGAGGCCGACTCGTGCGCCAATGGCTGACCGAGAGCCTGGTGCTATCAGGCGCTGGAGCGCTGCTGGGGCTGGGCCTTGCCTATACTGTGATTTCATATCTCGCCCATCAGGGATCACTTGCTCTCCCGCTTCTTAGCAGCGTGCGTATAGATGGAACAGTTTTGACATGGACACTTTTGACCACACTCATCGCGGCACTTCTTTTTGGATTGGCGCCTGGACTGCGCGTATCTCGAGTGAACCTGCAGGAAGAACTGAAGGATGGCGGCCATGGAACCAGTGAGGGCAGAAAGCATGACCACATGCGCTCGGCGCTGGTCGTCACCGAAGTCGCTCTGGCATGTGTTCTGCTTGTAGGAGCGGGACTGTTATTGCGTAGCTTTTTGCACGTACTGGATGTTGATCTTGGTTTCGAACCAGGCCATGCAGCCGCCATCAGCGTGGATTACGACAGTGGCGGCAATCCGGCAAAACAGGCTGCGATCTGGCAAGATGTAGTAGGTCGTGTTTCCGTGCTTCCGGGAGTGGAAGCAGCAGGCATCTCCGACAATCTGCCGATGAGCCGGAACAGAGGCTGGGGGATTTCAGCCAAAGGCGAAAAACAGCAGTCTGATTCGCCGTTTGTTGGCACCTTTGTCTACATTATTTCACCCGGCTATCTGAAAGCGATGGGGATGCACCTGATGGAAGGCCGCGATATCTCCTGGGAAGACCTTGTAAATAACCAGAATGTAGTCATCATCAACGAGTCTGTGGCGCGGCGACTTTGGCCGGGACAAGACCCCATTGGAAGAACAGCAAGAACAGGCGGAACAGATGTCCGAGTAATCGGCGTAATAGCCGATGTGCGTGAAAGCGGCGCGGAAGACAATGCAGGAAATCAGGAATATCTACCTGCCACCAGTCAGTTTGGCCCAGAGGGAGCAAATCTGGTCGTGCGCTCAAAGTTGCCTCCTTCAGCACTGGCTACAAGCGTCATGCGCACTTTGCGGCAGATCAATCCGGGGCAACCCGCGACAGAATTCAAGCCCATTCAAACACTGGTGGACCACGCAACATCCCCAAGACGCTTCTTTGTGCTGCTGGTGGGGACCTTTGCCGGACTTGGCCTTCTGTTAGCTTCACTGGGGATCTACGGCGTCATTTCGTATTCCGTCACCCGGCAGACCCAGGAAATTGGCATCCGGATAGCACTGGGCGCAACCCAGGGACATGTGCTGCGTACCGTAATCTGGAGGACATTGCGGCTGGCGCTCATTGGAATTGCGGCGGGAACCATCGCATCCTTCGCCGTTGCGCGGATGATTGCCTCATTGCTATTCGGCACCGTGCCAACTGATCCAATCACCTTCACAGGAGTGGTTGTGCTGCTCACGCTGGTTGCTCTCGTTGCAGGCTTGATTCCGGCGCGCAGGGCCGCACGGATTGACCCGATGATTGCTCTGCGAACCAACTAAGACATTTTCACAGATTCTGCACAACTCCATTTGTACTGTGCAGTGTCGCCGACTCCCTGTTGGTCGCGGCAACTGTAGTTTCGCGGCATGGTTCAGACTATCTGCTATAGTGTAGCGGGACTGGCGCAGGACACCAACGTCATGAACTACAGCAGACTGAACAGATTCCCATTATTTTTCTCAAGCAGGTTTACAACCTGAATGAGCGCGGTTTGCTGTGTTTCCGCCGTGCTCATTTGTGTGGAAACCTTGGCCACATCCGTCTGCAACAGGTCTGTCTGTGCTGCTGTAATCTGCGTCCCCTGCATCTGGGTATAATTTTGTGCCGCTTGCAGGCGGGTAATGGAATTGTCAAGGACAACGCGCTGCTGGCTTACATAGTTCAGCGCCGAATTCAGCGCCGTGGCATCAGCCACGCTTGCAGCACTCGGCGCGCCGGAAGAAAATTGCGCAACCAGATTGTTGAGGACGCCTAATACATCATTCGACGGATTGTTAAAAATTGCATTGCCCGGAACGTTGGTCTGTATCTGCTGCCCATTCGGGGTCATGACGTAGGAAACGACGGAATCGCCATTGTAGGTAACCGTGTTTGGCGTGACCGACGTGTTCAGTGAAAACGGGGCCGTATTCCCTTTACTTCCGGAAAACAGATACGTGCCCATATAAGTTGTGTTCGCAAGCGAAACAACTTCGTCACGGATGCCAGAAAGTTGCGATGCAATGGATTGCAGATCGCTTGCATTCAGAGTTCCGTTATTTCCCTGCATGGCAAGGGAAACGGCCTGCGTCAGTTGCGACACTACGCTGCCGAGGGTCGAGTCCGCTACCTGCAAACGTCCAACGACAGAAGTTTCGGTCTGCGAGAAACTGTCGTTCATCTGCAATTGCGAAGCGAGCAGCACATTTTCTCCGGCTGCAACCGGATCGTCGGCCAGAGAATTGACACGCTTTCCGCTTGAAAGCTCATTTGTAAGCTGCTGCTGGAGAGCGGAGGCCTGGTCAAGCGAGGTAATCGCATTATTCAGATAGAGCGGATCGAATCTCACAATATCTTCTCCTTATGCACTCTATGAAACCGACGTCTCAACGCCAAGATTCAAGGCCGAAGCCATGACTGTATCCAGGATGGTGAATACCTTTGATGCCGCCTGATATGTCTGCTGAAGGTTTTCAAGCAGCGCGGCCTGATCGTTCAGGTTGACAGCCGACAGAGAATCGCGCTGCGTCGTAAGCTGGGTCAACGAAGCCTGCAGCGCTGTATTTTCCGTCGAGACCTGAGAAACCAGACTGCCGAGAGAGGACACAAAGCCTGAATAGTAACTCGACGCCGTTGTTCCTCCTGCAATCGCCTGGTTTTGAAGCTGTAGCATGCTCACCAGATTGGACGTGTCTGAAGGGCCATTGCCGCTGGCAGCAGCAGCAATCTGCGAGCCGGATGAAATGGCGACGGATATCTGGCTGGCGGCCCCCGCAGAAGCAGCTGGCAGATTAAAAATCAGACCACCGGGGTTTCCGTTTGCATCCGTGCCTGCCTGATTTGCCACATTCAGTGCCGTTCCAAAATCGTAGGCCAGTGTATCCAACGCACTCTGCATTTGCGGAATGTCCTGGTCACGAACCGTCAGAATACCGCCAAGCTGCCCACCCGCGCCGGCCAGACCCGACGTGATGTCGTTGCCGTGCGCATCAGAAATATGCGTAACTCCACCGGAAAGCGCGGTGTTTAATGAAAATGCCTGATCTTTGACGACCAGCGGCGCCCCGTTCGCGGTCGTAATCGTCAACCCGTTGTCTTCCGTCTGTATCTGATGAATGCCAACAAGTTGTGAAAGCTGCTCGATATCATACTGGCGCTGGTCTTCCATCTGGCCAGCATCGCCGTTGGGTGACATCTCAGCTATCTTCTGGTTCAACCCGGCAATCGTCTGAGTCAGTGAATTCACCTGCGAAACGATCGTGTCCGCCTGATGGTCCACCGAATTCTGCTGACTGGACAACTGCGAGGACGCTGCATGAAATGCATTCACCAGGGTGGTTGCCGCCGTGAGGACTGACTGGCGCAGAGATGGGTCCGACGGGTTTGACTGTAATTGCGAAAGCGCGCTGAAAAATCCGGTGATGCTTTGCCCGATATCAAGGGAAGAAGACGAGGTGGATGTAGCCGAACTGAAAATACTCTGCACCTGGTCGAGAGCGGTGTAACGCGCATTTGTGTCCTGCTGAAGCTGCGTCTGCTGCTGAATGCGCTGTTCCAGCACCAGGTCGCGCTGCGAAGACGGACCAGTCATCGTGGCGCCTTGCCCATAGTCCACTCCGCCAATATTGACTGTCACGTTCTCCTGCCACTGCGGAAGCTCCGTAGTGTATCCAGGCGTGCTTGCGCTCGACACATTGTTGGCTATCACATTGATGGCAGATTGCGCCGCCTCCAATGCTCCGGTCGCAATGCTGAATGCCGAGTTTAACGTTGCCATCCCCGAGTCCTCGCTGTTCCGGTTTCGCCCCGCAGAATGCGGAGGTTCTCGCTGGTTTGCTCCAGCAGCTTGCTGAATACCGCCCGCTGCGCCAGAGCGCGGCTGAATTCTTCCTGCGAACCAGCCGCCTTAACACTGTCGCAATCAGACAACACTTCGCCGATGGACGCCGCATCTGCCCTTTTCAAAGCCTCAATCGCACGCTCAAAAAGGGCGACAATGGGTGTCTGAGAAAGACCCACCCTTGACATGAAAATTTCCCGATTACTTGCCGATCATTTGCCGCACGAGCTTCTCGGCCACATCTTCAGGACTTACGTTGTATGTTCCGTTGTGGATGGCCTGCTGTACCGCCGCCACTTTGTCCATACGAACATCCGCGGCCTGCATGGCCTTGTTTGCCAGAGCAGCCGCCGCGCTGACATCAGCGCTGTCCTGCGCCGTTGCGCCCGTGCCAGGTGAAGACACAGAGGTCTGCCGCTGCACAGGAGAGATCCGCGAAGTCTCTGTAACTCCTGTTGCCTCCGTCAAATTGTGCAGGCCATCGTTGATGTTCATCGTTCTTGCTCCTCACCGTGCCTTATCGGCAAAACAGAACTAAATTATAGTGTCTGTCCATTTCCGATTCTGTGAGAATTTTCATCAACCTGCGCTGTGCTATGGAAATGCCGGAGAATCTGCGTCGCGATCCCAAACCCGCCATGCTGTGAGATGCCCCTGGCCATCGCTTCGGCGCCGTAGCTCATCAGCGTGTCAGCGCTTCCAGTTGCGCTGTCCCCGTCAGTAAACAGGCCATCTTCCTCTAATGGCTTGAGAAATTCCTTCATCAGGCTGGCCTCAAATTCATGCGCCGCGGATTCCAGCCGCGGATTCGGCTTTATCTCGCCACTTACAGCTGTAGAGCTCGAAAACGATACAGAGTTCATAACACCTCCAGTTCAGCTTCCAAAGCACCGGCCTCTTTCATGGCCTGCAAAATCGAGATGATGTCACGCGCCGACGCACCAATCTGCTGCAAATTCCGGACAAGCTCATCCACTGTGGCTCCCTGTTTCAATTCGATACGGTTCACTGGCTGGTCCTGCGTTTGAATGGTCGTTTGGGGGACAACCTGTGTTGTCCCTTGTGAAAATGGCGCAGGCTGTGAGACCTGATATTCCGTGACTACATTGACCGACAACCCACCATGCAGAATCGAAACCGGCTGCAGGCGCACGTCCCCACCAATCACCACCGTCCCGGTACGCTCATTCACAACCACCTTCGCGCGCGGATACGTCTCGACCTCGACCGATTCCACCTGCGCCAGCAGAGAAGGCACATCATCGGAAGACTGCACGGCCAATGTAATGCGGCGGCTGTCTACGGCATGGGCCAGCGGCCTCGCCATCTCTTTATTGATCGCCGCCGCCATCATCTCGGCCGTGCGGAAGTCCGCATCATTCAGCAGAAGAGAAAGTGTCTTCATTCGTGAAAGATCAAGCGGCACAGCCCGCTCTACCATTGCGCCATCGGGAACGCGGCCGGTTGTAGGGTGGTTATACTGCTTCAGATTTCCATTGGCGCCTACTGCGTAGCCGCCGAGGACCAGAGGACCTTGCGCTTCGGCGTAGATCTGTCCGTCAGGCCCATAGAGCGGGGTCAGCAGCAGAAGCCCTCCTTCGAGGCTTCGGGCATCTCCGGCCGAGGAGACCGTTACATCAATCTTATTTCCCGGACGCGCAAAGGCAGGCAGCGTGGCCGAAATAAACACCGCCGCCATGTTCTGCGTACGCATCTGCGAAAGCTGCGGCGACTGCTGCATGTTCACTCCCATGCGCTGGAGCGTGGAAACCAGGGTCTGCAAGGGAAAGACCGTCTGCTGACTGTCGCCTGTGCCGCGCAGCCCCACCACAATGCCATAGCCCACCAGCTGGTTGTCGCGCACACCTTCGACGGTGGCAACGTCTTTCACCCGGGCGAGCTTCACCCGCTCGTACGGCCATGCTGTCAGCGGCCATAGCAGTAACAAGAGATAACCCAATCTGGCGCAGCGCATAAATCCATCTCCTAAAAAATCAATAGCTTCTGCAAGAAACGCACGGCTGCATTGGGCCGGTAGGTGTAATCGTTGATGATGCCTTTGCCCACGACTTCAACCTCCAGACTGGTAATAGCGGTGGAAAGCACGCGGTTTTGCGCATCCACATCTTCCGGACGAACAAGGCCCCGCATTTTGATAAGCTGCGTCTGTTGATTGAAGGTCAATTGACGCACCGCCTGGACGACCAACATCCCGTTTGGAAGCACATCCACAACTTCGCCACCCAGCGTCGTGCTCAGGCTGGAATTTGTGACGCTCTCGCCCTGCGCGTTCAAACCGGAGGCAGATGCCTGGTTGACAAGGTTATTAAGCGCATTGCCGGCTGAAAGCTTTCCGAAAAGTGATGAGACCTGGGAACTGGCGTTGGATGCACGTGAGTTCTTGACTGTGCCGTCCGTCGAAGCAGCCAGACTCTCGGAAACGACGATTGCAATTGGATCGTGAACATGACACGCCTTCACATCTGCTGAAAGGCGCGTCAACCTTCCATCCGGCGTCCAGATTGCGCCGGGAGAATGCTCCTCGGCCGCATTCTCTGCGCGGACACGCTCAATATATGCATTCAGTGCTATGTCCGGAGGTGTTGGTTTAGACTGCTTTTCCGGCTTGTGAGTTGCCGCGAATGCGACACCACATAATACGAAACATAAAACAGCCCCAGTCCGCGTTTGCTTTCTCATCATTGCCCGTTCCACTTTGCCTTACCGATAAGCTCGACCTGGCCCAGCCCTCGTATTTTTCCTTCGAGCACGGCGCCAGACCCAATGCGCACGCGAATGCTGTCCCCGGTGCGTCCTGGCTCGAGCGCCGTTGCGGTCAGAACGATCCTTGCTCCGTCTTCATTCTTCCGGAGAATGACCTTTGCGCCGGCCTCCACAACAGGCGTGGCCTGTAATGCTGTTTTCGCTTCGATTTCTGCATTTGCCTGCGAGATTTCTTCGGTCACCCAGGGCCGCTCAGGATGGGCGCAATCTGCCACAACGGCCCAATAGCGGTGCAGCACGCCGTCAAAAATATAGCGGACCACCACACTGCCTGGACCGCGCGCACTGCATTCTGCACCAAATGCAGGCGATACAAGCAACAAAAGGACCCATCCGAGATGCCGCATCGCACGCTACCGTGTCATGTTGTTGACCTGACTATACATATCATCGGCGGCGCGAATCACTTTGGAATTGCTTTCATAAGCGCGCTGCGCCAGCACCATCTGCACAAACTCAGTCACAACATCCACATTTGAGTTTTCAAGATAGCCCTGCTGTAATGTGCCCAGTCCCTGTGTGCCTCCAGGTGTATCCAGAACGGCCTGGCCGGAGGAAAGCGTGGCCTCAAACAAATTATTGCCAATGCTGTTCAGTCCTTCAGGATTGGCGAATGTGGCAAGCTGGATCTGCCCAAGCTGGGTCGGGTTCTGTTGCCCGGGAAGAGTTGCGTTCACAACGCCATACTGTGTGATGGCAATCGAAGTCGCATTCGGCGGAATGGTAATACTTGGAATCAGCGGGTCGCCGTCAATCGTGACGATCTGGCCCTGATTATTCAGATGAAAGCTGCCGGCACGCGTATAAGCAATGGTTCCGTCCGGGCGCTGAATCTGAAAAAAGCCGTTGCCCTGGATCGCGAGATCCAGCGGATTGCCCGTCTGGTTCAGATCGCCCTGCGTCATGATGACCTCTGTCGCCGCCGATTTTGTGCCCAGCCCCACCTGAAGTCCGGCAGAGACGGTCTGCTGACTCTGCGCCGCTCCCGGAGTCACAAGGTTCTGGTAGATCATGTCCTGAAACTGGAGCCTGCGCTGGCGAAAACCCGAAGTGGACGAGTTCGCCAGGTTATTGGCAATGGTGTCGAGATTCAATTGCTGTGCGCTCATGCCGCTCGCCGCCGTATATAACGCCCGGATCATTTCTGCTTTTCTCCTTGCTTAAACTTTGGGAAGATCTTCGCTTGCTGTCTTGTCGAAGTTCACATAAAAGCTGGACAACGCTTTTTGCATCATCTCTGCCTGACGCTGCACCAGAACCAGGTCCAGCGTGCCCTGAATGACGTCCTCATTCGACGTTTCGAGCGCACCCTGATGGATGGCTGCCGCTGTCACCGTTGGTTTTGCCGCTGCCGTAACCGCATACCGGTTGGCCCCTTCAGGGACCAACGCCGAAGCCGGAACATCAAAGACTCCCAGCTTACCTGCAACTGCGCCGCCAACAGAAAGGACGCCATCTACGCCAACGACTATGTCTCCTGTGGGGACCTGAATGGGTTTATTTTGCGCGTTGAGCACAGGTTCGCCCGATGCGGTCACCAGAGTGCCATTGAGCGCGCGGCGAAAGGAGCCATCGCGCGTATAGCGAACCCCCTGCTTTGTCTGGATGGCAAAGAAACCCTGCCCTTCAATGGCAAGGTCTAAAGGATTGCCGGTATGCGTAAGCGCGCCCTGCCCCAGATAAAGGTGATTGCCACCCAGCACACCGTAGTTATTGACAATCTGATTGACCTGAGAGTTGAGCGCCTCCGGACCGACAATGGCATTGCGAAAATACTCTCGCTGCGCCCGGAAGCCGCTGGTGTTGGCATTCGCCAGATTACTGGCCGCTGCATCCAATGCTTCGGAACGGGCCAACCATCCGGAAAACGCCGCGTAATAGCCGCTGTCCACTTCGTCCTCTCCTTCGTAAACAGATATTGCAGCAGGAGGACCAAAGAAAGGCGGAGCAGATTAGAAAAATCTCATTGAATAGATTCACAGACAATACTGATGTTGACCGCATGCTCTTCAAACCTGTAGCTGCGGTCAATCCGAAACTCAGGCTGCTGCATATGCAACTGGTAATTCGTCCCTGTCACGACGGCGGGAGTAGAAAGCATGCAGCCGGAAGCCAGCACGGGATGCTTTCCTTTCCATGCTCCTGCCACCATATTGCACACCTCGCCAATCGCATCTTTTACCATGTCGTCCAGTTCCGCAGGACGAACGCCGACCATGCACTCAGCCATGCGCAGCGCCGCATCCATTCCGCAGCGAAGCGTGCATGCGCCGCTCATCGCACCCGCCAGTCCAATAACTGCCGTAATAGTTTCGTTATTTCCAAAGACATATTCTTCCGCAGGGGCGCAGTTTGCACCCATCATTAAACGAAAAACTTCCTCCACTGCGCTGTCCAGGTCCTGCGCATGAGCGCTCTCCTGGAGCAGCTCCCGGGCCGGCGTAGCCATCATGCTTCTCCAATCAGTAGTTGAAATTGAACAGACTAAACGAGTTCCAGCAGGGGCAAAACACGGTCCTTGACCTGCTCGGGAGTAAAAGGCTTACGAATGTAGCCCTGCGCGCCTGCAGCTATGGCTGCCTTCACATGCTCTTCGCTGCCTTCGGTCGTGATCATCACTACAGGCACATCGGGAGCAAGATCCTGTGCGCGCATCTGCCGCAGAAACTCAAGCCCATCCATCATCGGCATATTGATGTCGGAAAGAATAAGCTGTACCTGTTCGCTTTTGAGGACATCAAGGGCCTCTGCGCCGCTGGACGCCTCATAGACCTTGTTCAGGGACAGCCCTGCCTGGCGCAGGGCGCGCTCCACAATCTTTCGCATCACCGAAGAATCATCCACGATAAGGGCGTTAATATCGCTCATCAGCACTCCTTGCTCAATGCTCTTATCGGCAGCTTTCTTCTCCACTAGAGCACCATCTGAACTCTGTGGAAAATGAGCAGACCATGTCTTCAATGTCCCCGGCAGCCGGAAGTGAATGCTTTTGCCCGGCAGACGGAGATTTTTTCCATAGCCTGAGCCAGAAATAATTGTGGACCCTCACCAGACGCGCCTCGGCCGGCCTCGACTCTTCGACCATGGCGGTCATCGCATGAGCGGCCCCGCGCAGGCTCGTGGTCTCAAGCAGGCGCACCCGGGGGAAAGGAGCACGCAACAGCGCGCCATGCGCGCGCTCGAATTCAGAATCGCGTAATATCCCCGTCTCACACTTCAGTCCGGTCATGCGCTCAAGCGCCAAAGCAATGCAGGGATCGGGCCTGCTCTCGAAGGCGACGTACAGAAGACTGCGCCCGGCAACACGCAAAGGGAGTGCTCCAAAACTATCGGCCAGCAGACGCGGCAATGCCGGGGCCATGGCTGCTGCATGAAATATGTCTGCGGACAAGACCGGACAGCCCCACTGCGCCCCAAGCGCCCGGACCAGTTGCTCCTGCTCCACTGCTTTCTGCCGGACCAGCCATTCTCCCAGCCGCCCGGAGCCGGCCTTCTTCTGTGCTTCGAGCGCACGCTTCAATTGTTCCTGCGTGATATGCCCTTTTGAAAACAGCAGCAACCCCAGCGGGACGCGGTGCTGATGCATCGCCGGCGAGAGATTGCCATCACGCGCTTCACGAAGCACCGCAGCTTCAATCATCTCCCGCGCGCAGACCGTGGAACAGACCCACTTGCCTTCAAACACCGGCACTTCACGGCTTCGCCACAGGCGCAGCCATCCACTTTTGCAGTTTGGATTCCCGCACTGCGGCAAAAAAGGAGATGCAATACTTCCAGGCCGCTCGCCTCTTTCCGCACGTTTCATCAGAACAGGCATCGTATGCTCTCCAGGGACTTGCGAGGTTCAGCAACTTCGGTGACCCGCAGCCCAAAATTTCCATTCACCAGGACGACCTCTCCGCGCGCCACAATCTTGTCGCCTACAATCAGGTCCACCGGGTCAGTCACATGCCGTTCCAGTTGCACCACGTCACCGGGCCCCAGTTCCAGCACCTCACCCAGGGGCATTTCGCGCGAGCCAAAACGCAATGAGGCATCCAGTTCAATATCCAGCAGAAGATCAACTCCTCGAGGGTTGAACGCTTCTTTCATTTTTGGTTTTTCCGTTCTGTCAGCAAAACCGATGGGTACAATGACCTCTCCGAAACGAAGCTCATAAAAAGCAAACTTCTCTCCGGCGGGAAATGGGGCTTCGCGGACAGAAGCGATGGACACCGTCGCTCCAGATGTTTTCCCCACCGCCTTTGCCGTCCGCTCTGCTACCTGCCGGAGCATTCCTTCCCAAAGCTGTGCATCACGCCTTGGGTCCATGCCGTCCGCAGTCACGCGCGCAGCCATCAGCAATTCCGCCAGTTTTTCCGCACTCACCAGCACCCAGAACACGCCATGCAGACCTCCGCCCACTTCCAACTGGAAACAGAGTGCCTTTTCCGGTTCTGGCATGGCCGCAGCCTGGGCCAGTTTCACCATTCCGGCCAGTTCCTGACTGAATCCCATCGGGACTTCCGTCAGCCACGCATCAAGAAATGCTTTCATTGTCTTCTCCCGCGTATTTAAATCCTTCTTGCCGCAGCCGGCGTAGTGCGCGCCAGGTGCCCTGCGCGCTGCCCTTCCACCTGCACCGGATGCGCTTCAAACAGGGGAATGCCCGCAATGCGGAGTTCGGCAGGATGAGAGGCCATCAGCGGCAGTTTCAATACCTGGCCCTCACGCAGCGGCTCCAATTGCCGCCCTTCCAGGCGCACCGGAGGCAACTGCAATGAGGCCCCCACCTTTACCAGCCGGACCCGCTCCTGCATGCGCTGCCGCGTTTCCGCCGAGTGGCGATGCTGGCGGCTCCAGTCGCCGGTCAGGCGTCGCAGGACAGTATTCGAAACTACCGCGGGAAAGGCCAGATTGAGCATTCCGCTCGCGCCCGGCATCTGGATCTCAAAGCTCAGGCACAATGTTTTTTCCGAGACAGGCATAATACGCGCGATCTGGGTGTGCAATTGACGCCTCTCAAAGGAAAAGCTCAACCCCACAGGTTGCCATGCTGTGCTTAGTTCGCGGCAGATCACCTCGGCCACACTGGTCAAAATAGATTCTTCAATGTCGGTCAGCTCTCGCACTTTGTCCGGCCTGCCCTCTCCACCGAGCAGCAGATCAATCATCGGAGGCGCAAGCGCGAGATCAAGCTGAAGCACCGACAACGCGCGCAGAGGCTCCAGCCTTACCGAACTCACATAGGCCAGATCAGGAATGCGCATCATAAATTCGTTAAAGGGCATCTGCTCGGCAGAAACCAGGTTCACGCGAAAACGGCTGCGCAGCCAGACGCCCAGATTGTGCGTAAGGTTACGCGCGAAGATATCGTTCAGCAGGCTAATGGCGCGAAGCTGCTCATTGCTGATTTGTCCCGCGCGCGAAAAGCTATAGGGCTGTACCCTTGAGCGGGTCTCCTGCGAGGCCGCTTTGGACCGTGCCCGCGCCGCCTGGAACAGTGCGTCAATTTCATCCTGCTTCAGGCTTCTTTCTACCTTTCTTGTTCCTTCGCCTTCCATCACTTCTCCTGTGCTCTCTTTGCAGCAAGATCTGCCAGCATGGCGCGCAATCGCAATACGGCTGAAGCATGGATCTGCGAGACCCTGGACTCTACCACGCCGAGCGTCAGTCCTATCTCTTTCATGGTCATTTCCTCGTAGTAATAGAGCGTCATCACCAGACGCTCTCTTTCCGGCAGCTTGCGGATGGCTTCGGCCAGGCGCTCCCGCAACTCTCCTTCCAGGCAGCGAAACAACGGATCATCTTCCTGGCGGTTTGGCACATACGCAAGCTCCTCTTCGCCCGAATCTTCTGACCGCTCCATGTGCAGCGTTCCAATCTCAAGTCCCTTTAGCTCGCCAAGTAACTGGTGATAATCGCCAAGCTCCATGCCGAGCTCAGCGGCAATCTCATTTTCTGAAGGTGTGCGTCCCAGGCGCGCCGTCAACACGCGAATCGCCTGTTCCACGGCCCTTCCCTTGCGCCGCAACTCGCGCGGACTCCAGTCAAGCGTCCGCAGGCTGTCCAGAATCGCGCCGCGAATCCGGAACTGCGCATAGCTGCGGAATTGTACTTTTTTTGCCGGATCGAATTTCTGAAACGCATCCATCAACCCAAGCACGCCTGCGCTGACCAGCTCTTCCATCTCGACATGCTGCGGCAGACGCTCATGGATACGCCGCGCAATGTAGCGTACAACCGGAAGATGCTCCAGCATCATGCGCTCCTGCTCCGGAGTGAATCTCGCAGCATTTCCATCACGCACCGGCGTCTTCTTCGGCGCGCTCTTTTTCTGCTTTTCTTCTTCCGTTCCGGCAAGCGAAAGCATTGCCGCCTTCCGCCTCATCTCTTCTTCGGTAAATGGCCGATTCGCCATGGCTCCCAGGTTCCGCATTTCCAACTCATCCATTCTTTTTCTCAGCGCACTGTTCCAACTGACCGCACGCGCACATCCGGGGGAATCTCCAAAGGCGAAAGCACTACAACCTTTGGCAGAACAGGCTCCATCCAACGGCGTAAATAAAAGCGCGCCGGACTCGAACAGAGAAGCACGGGGATTGCCAGATTCGGCTGCTGGGCGATTAGCTGTTTCACAGAATCTACCAGCCGCTTAAACCAGACAACGCCGCGGGGGCGCCCATCCGAGAGAAGCAACGCACCTGTCTCGCCGGAAAACGCCGCTGCCATCTCTTCATCCAGCGCTGGATCAAGCTGCAGGATGCGGAGCGTGCCGTCCTCTTCCAGCAACGGCTGCACAATACGCCGCCCCATGGCCTGTCGCACTGCTTCCACCAGCTGCGGCAGGTTCCTGTTCACCTGCGCAGCATCAAGCAGGACTTCCAGAATCGTCCCGAGGTCACGAATCGGCACCTGCTCGCGCAGTAACTGCTGGAGGACCTTCTGCACCTCGCCCAGAGCCAGCACCTTCGGCACCAGTTCTTCAACCAGCCTGGGATGCGATTCATTCAGCGCATCGAGCAAACGTTTGGTTTCGGCCCGTCCCAACAATTCATGTGCATGTTGCCTCACCATCTCTGCCAGATGTGTGGTGATTGCCGTCACGCCATCCACAACCGAGTAACCCGCCGCAATCGCCTGGTTTTCCAAAGCGGGAGAGATCCAGCGGGCGGAAGAATGGAAGGCCGGCTCCACAGTCTCTTTTCCCGGAACGGGCTGGGCAATCCTTCCGGTCTCGACGGCTAGCAAAGCGTTGTTTTCAATTTGCCAGCGGCCGATTTCTATCCCGCGCAGCGAGAATACATACTCCCGCGGACGAAGACGGAGATTGTCCGAAATATGAATAGCCGGAACCACAAAGCCCAATTCGGAAGCAAGCTGCCTGCGCAACGCCCGGACGCGTGCCAGCATCTGGCCGCCCTGCTTTTCATCTACAAATGGAATCAACTGGAAGCCGATCTCCAGGCTCAGCTCATCCATCTTCAGCAGCGAGGCAATGTTTTCCGTCTGGACGGCCGCCTTTTGCTTTTGCTCCGGCCCTGCGGCTGCTTCACTCTGCTGCTTCTTTGAAACACGCCATCCGATATATCCAAGTGTGGCCGCAGGCAGTAGAAAGGCCAGTTTCGGCAGCCCGGGCACAAGTCCCAGCAGAGCCAGTACGCCGCTGGCGATATAGAGCGTCGCTCCCTTACGCAGCAGTTGAGCACCGAGTTCTGTTGTCAATCCTGATGCGGTGTTCGCGCGCGTCAATACCATTCCGCCGGCAACCGAAACCAGCAACGACGGAATCAGCGTCACCAGCCCATCGCCTACTGTCAGCACGGTATAAGTACGCGCAGCCTCGGAAATCGCGGCTCCTTGCTGAAGCACCCCAATCAGAAGCCCTGCCACAATATTGATGGCCGTAATCAGAATGGTCGCCAGCGCATCGCGCTGGTTGAATCGGGCCGCGCCGTCCATAGCGCCGTAGAATTCCGCCTCCTGCGCAATGGCCTGACGGCGTTTTCTTGCCGCAGCTTCATCAATCAGTCCGGCATTCAGGTCAGCATCAATGGCCATCTGCTTGCCTGGAAGCGCATCGAGCGTAAAGCGCGCGGTCACCTCTGCCGTGCGCACTGCCCCGTGGCTCACCACCAGAAACTGGATCGCAACCAGCGCCAGAAACAACACAAAGCCGACTAGGTAATTTCCGCCGACTACGAACTGCCCGAAGGCCTCAATCACGCTGCCCGCAGCCGCTGTGCCTTCATGGCCATGCAGCAGAATGCGGCGGCTGGACGCAATATTCAGCGAAAGCCGGAAGAGCGTCAACAACAACAGCAGGCTGGGAAATACAGAAAAATCCACCGCCCGACGCAACTGCACTGCGGAAAGAAAGACCAGTACCGAGGCCGAGAATGAACAGGCCAGCAACAGATCAAGCACGGCCGCCGGAACAGGCACCAGCATGACAAAAAGAATGCTGATTGCTGCTACAGGCAGCCACAGGTCTTTCCCGAAGCCTGCGATTCGCGCAAGGACACCCTGCCCTGTTGCCGGCTTTGCCGCCGCAGGAACAACAACTGAAGCGCTCATGCTTTCTCCTTTGCTTTCTGTGCCGCGGTCCGCTCACGCCGTATCCGCTCTTCCACTTGTTTGCGATAAAGCCACGCCAGAATCGCAGCCACGGCCGCATATAAATCCACCGGAATAGACTGGCCTTCCTCAACCGAGCGGTACAGCGAACGGGCCAGCGGCGGGTTCTCCACAATCGGAACACCTGCCCAGCGCGCTTCGGCCTTGATCTGCTCGGCGAGCAAATTTCGCCCTTTGGCCAGGACTTTCGGGGCCTCCATCGTTTCAAAATCAAAACTCAGGGCAACGGCATAGTGCGTGGGGTTTGTAATCACTACAGTTGCTTTTTTCACATCGGCCTTTAATTTCCTGCGCCGCATCTGCCGTTGCAGACCACGAATGCGGCTACGCACCTGGGGACTGCCTTCGCTTTCCTTCATTTCCTCGCGCAATTCCTGCTTACTCATGCGCAGCCTGCCTTCCCGCGCCCGCCATTGCACGATGTAATCCAGGGCCGACCAGGCAAAGAGCACCCACGCAGAATCAAGCAATAGCGTGTACGCCGCTGAAAACATGCGGGGAAGATGTTCGACGCTCATCGGAGGAAGCGCGAGCTGGCCTTCGATTTGCCGGAATGCAAAAAACAGAAGAACGGCGACCGGCAGTAACGACTTCAGGAGCCGCGAGCTTCCCTGAAGCGAAAACATCTGCCTGATACTTGTCGCTGGATGGATGCGCGAAAGCTTCGGCTGCAAATGCTGCGCGTGAAATCGGACGCCTCCTCCCTGCGCCATCCCTGCCAGCAATGCGCCCGTGGCTGCCGTCCCACACAACAGGACGAGAGGCGAAAGCGAAACAAAGATGACATGACGCAAAACCAGCGCCTGTTGCATGAAGCCCGCATCATTCCACGCTGACGGAGAAGCCACAGCGAGCATCTGCGTCATCGTTCCAGACCACAACGATGTCCAGTGCGGAGCAGCCATGCCCAAAGCCAGTACGCCCGACAACATGGCGCATGCGGCCGTCCACTCGCGGCTGTAAACCCGGTCTCCCTGCTCCTGCGCCTTTTGCCTTCGCCTGGGAGTTGCCTTTTCTGTGCGCTCGCCGCTCATCCGTGCGTCACTCCCTGCCGCAACAGACCTTCTGCGACATCCAGCAATTTTGTGAAGCGGGCCTCGATAAAACGCGGCCACAGTGCCAGCGATCCGAGCAGCAGCACATAACCCGTAATCGTTTTTGCCGGAACGGTAACCGCCATCACCGGAAGCTGCGGCGACATTTTCCCGATGAGCGCCACCGCAATCTCAACCAACATGGTGGCCGCCAGTACAGGAGCTGCAAGCTGCAATGCCGCAAAGAACACCCCGCCCATCATCCGCACAAGGACCAGAGCGCCTTCGCCGTTTAGGAAAGCCCCACCCAGAGGAGCAGCTACATAACTCCTCATCAGCGCTGCCAGTATCGTCCGGTCCAGGCCCGCGGCAATCAGCACCAGGACTCCCATGAGGGAAAACATCTGGGACATTAAAGGTGTTTCTACTTGCGAATTCGGATCAAGCAGATTTGCCAGCGAGAAGCTGAACTGCACTCCTAAAACCTGTCCGGCAAAAAGCAGGATTTCGTCCATCAGAGTCAACGAGAAGCCAAACACCAGCCCAATGCTCAGCTCGCCAAGTACGGCCGAAATTCCCAACCCGGCGTGGGCCATCGGCAACGCAGCTACAGCAGGCGCAAGCAGGACGCCAGTGGCAATCACGAAGATGGCCTTCACCTGCTTCGGCAATGCCTGCGATGAAAAAAAGGGTGCGGCCACAACCATTCCGCCCAGGCGGACAAGCACCAGCACGAGGGCCGACAGATAATGCGCCCAGTCCGTATTTCCGCGTGCGAATAGCTCTTCCATGGTCAGCCGATATAGCGGTGAAGATCTCCCAAAAGCACGACAGTGAAATAGACCAGCCTGCGCAGAAACCAGGGCAGCCCAATCAACAAGGCCACGGCCACAATCACGATGCGTGGGACCGTACTTAACGTCTGGTCCTGAAGCGACGTCAGCGTTTGAAACAGACTGATAAGGAAACTTGTTACGCTGGCCAGCACCAGCACTGGAGCGCTGACAATCAACGCCTCTTTGAGCAAATACCTCATCAGCTCTGCTATCTGGTCCGGCCCCATCAGAAGCTCCTCAGCAGAGAACCGGCCAGCAGGTTCCATCCGTCTACCATCACAAACAGCAGAATCTTTAATGGCGTGGAGACCACGACCGGTGGCAGTTGAAACATTCCAATCGAAGTCGTGATGGAGGCCACGACCATGTCTACCAATAAAAACGGAAGAAACAGAACAGCGCCAATCACGAAGCCTGCTTTCAATTCAGAAAGCATGTACGCGGGCACAACCACGCGCATCGGCAGATCTGCCGGTGTTTTCGGACGCTCCGTTGCAGCCGCCGATGTGAACAATGCCAGGTCTTTTTCGCGCGCGTACTTCAGCATGAATTGCTTGGGAGGTCCTATTCCGCGCTGGATGGCCTCCATGCCTGAGATCTGCCCCTGGCGAAAAGGCTCGACTGCCTGCCGGTCTACGGCACTCAATACCGGCTGCATCAGAAACCAGGTCATCATCAGTCCCAGCCCCATCAGCACCTGATTACTCGGAGCTGTCTGCGTCCCTAATGCCTGCCGCAGAAAATGAAAGACCACCAACAGACGCACCATGGGCGTCATCGAAAGCAGGATGGCGGGAAGCAGCGTAATCAGCGTAAGCGCAAAAACAATCGTCCACGGAACGCCGTTGTTGTTTATCAGGTGCTGCTGCGAACCAGGCAAGGACAGCAGCTTTGGCGCTTTTGCGAAGAGAAGCAGCATCGCGTTCATGCTTTCTCCGCCTTGCGTCGCTTCTCTTCCGGTCGAATCTCCGTCATAGAAACAATCGTGTCTGCGCCAGTAGCCACCAGAAACTTATGTCCATTGCAGTCCACCAGGAACAGCATCTTCTTCGGGCCAAGTGACAAGCGTTCTTCGATGCGCAGAACACCGTTCACACTACCCACTTGCTTTTTCAAAGAATGAAGGAATGCCGATACAACTCCACCCAACCTGCCGGGAACAGCTGCTTGTGTCATTGCTGTCATTTCGTCTCTCCCCTCAAGCAAGCCGCGTTACCCGTACACCCAGCTTCTGGTCCACAACCTCGAATTCCGTCCACACCAGTTGCACGTCGCCGGCCCACAGCGGAAGATCTTCCGTATGCGGCCAGATGGTTTCCACGATTTGTCCTTTTTCAAGCGACAGAAGGCTTTGCACGCGGAAAGACGGCACCGGTACGCGCAGGTCGAGTTGCAGAGGAAGCTTTGAAGCCAAAGCTGCAAGCGAGGTCTCGTCTACCGGCTTTTCCAGGACCACAGGGACCTGAGATGAATCAGCAGCCACTGTGGTCTGGCCCTCAGCCGAGGTAGAAATATCGGTCGTCATGCCACGGAGAATTGCAAGCGGCTGACCGGAAACAGGACAAGAAGATTAGAGGATCCTTAGAAAAGGGCTAGAGTTACAGTGCAAGCTGTCGAACATGCGCGGCACGCACGTCATTCGCCGTAAACAACGAAAAGAAGGGGGCCTCCTTCGCAGCCGCTTCCACCGCGGCGCGCCCGCCGGCCTCTTCGCGTTCCACCAGGCAGGCCACACCAATGACTTTCATTCCGGCTTCGCGCGCAGCTTCAATTGCTGTGATCGTAGAGGCCCCGGTCGTGCAGACGTCGTCCACGATAAAGACCGGCGCATCCTGTTCCAGAAATCCTTCAATCCGCCGCCCGGTGCCGTGTGCCTTTTCTGTCTTGCGGACGAGGAATCCATGAATGAATGGCGAGCCATGGTGCTCCTGCGCATACCACGCACTTGCCGTCGCCAGATTTGAAACAATCGGATCAGCACCAAGCGTCAATCCCCCCACGGCCGCAGGCTGTAGCTTGTGCTCCCGCAACAATTCGAGCAGCGCCAACCCGGTAAGCCTTCCGCCTTCTGCATGGAGCGTGGTCAGGCGGCAGTCAATGTAGTAATCGCTCGTCCCGCCGGAGGACAGCCGGAACTCACCCAGCTTGAAAGAAATGCGGGCCAACAATTTAAGAAGCGCATCGCGGTAATTAGTCATCACAAACGATTGTAGATGTAGACTGCCTACGAGGTGAAAGAGCCATGACATTTCTTGAAGCGTTGCGGATTGAATTTGACGATGAGGTAAACAAGACGCGCAAAATTCTGGACCGTGTGCCGGAAAAGAGCCTTGCGTGGAAGCCCCACGAAAAGTCCATGACACTCGGGCGGCTCTCCGGCCATGTTGCCGAACTCCCCTCCCGCCCTGCCGCTATTTCGCAGGACATATTCACCCGGCAAGCCAACTACGTACCGTTTGCAGCTACTTCTCATGTCGAGCTGATGCAGCGGTTCGAGGAAAGCGTAAGCGAAGGTCGCATGGCCCTCCAACAATTTACCGAAGCAGACATGGCAAAACCCTGGACGCTGAAACTGGGCGACAAGGTCATTCTGGAAATGCCCAAATGGACGGCCCTCCGCGCCGTTGTGATGAACCACATGATTCATCACCGTGCGCAGCTTGGGGTGTTTCTCCGGTTGCTGGACGTCCCGGTCCCAGGAATGTTCGGCCCTTCGGCAGACGAGAAGCTGTAAATCTCCATGTTCCCGCGCAACGCTGGACCTGGGGCCTGTCCTGCGACTTTCACTGAGAAATGGAGGGCTTGCTCCTCAACAGTGCCACCGGAAATTGTGTGAACACATCCTGCAGCCTTAAAACGCCATCATCCCCGGACTGAATTTCTTCGCCGGTAAAAACATTCACATAGCTTCTGGGTGCCTGCCCGGGCAAAATAACCTGTGCCTTTCCCCAGGCATCGCCCAGGGGCAAATTTGTCCGCATGCCCATCAAAGAGCAGGCAAAGCGTGGCACAATGGCCAACACTGATTCTTTGGTCGCCGCATCCTGCCGGAGGAAAGCGACAGCATTCTCCTGTTTCTCTGCTTCTATGTTGAGCGCGAGGTAGTCTCCATGTCGGAAAAGAGAGTGCAACTCATTCCGCAGAGACAGTGCGCGATGCATGGTCCAGAGCTTGATGCGTCCATCAGCAAGCGTTTGGAGTACATTGGTACAGACCGCCGCTGGTCCTTCTCTTTCCGCTTGCTCACGCAGACGACGGAGGGCATCCACGCGCTCTTCAAAATTCACAGGCCGACGATTGTCAGGATCCACCAGGCTGAGGTCCCACAGCTCCGTTCCCTGATAGAAATCAGGAACGCCCGGGGAGGCGATTTTCAAGACGATCTGAGAGAGGGAGTTCAGCGCCCCAAAGAACTGTACGGCAGGCATAAAAGACTTCAGCGTATGGACAAAGCGCGTTTCCTGGTTGCGGCCTTGCGGAAGCAGAATGTTCTCAATGAATTTGTGTACTGCGTCCAGATACTCGGGATCAGGATTCGTCCAACTCAGGTTGATTTTTGCTTCGCTGAAGGCCTTGGTGCAGTAGTCCTTGATGCGATTTAGAAACCGCTGGCGGTCATCGGCAGTTTCCATGCGCCAGGGCCATGCTCCCACAATGGTCTGATAGATCAAATATTCTTCGTTCGGATCAGGTGCAGTGCGTCCATCATTAATCTTCTGTTTATAGACAGCATTCATGCGCATCCAACGCCGTACCATGGAGGCCCACTGCGATGGCATTTCCGACAGCACATTCAAGCGGTTGCGCACATCTTCGCTGCGCTTCGTATCATGCGTCGAGGTGGTCAGCATGGAGTCAGGCGATTTCTGCAGGCGGTCGAGGTTTGTGGCGTGGAACAGCTCCGTCGTGATGCCGAATGACCGGATAGAACTGCCTACCTCGTTTGAAGAGAGGAAGCGAGTGTAAACATAAAAAGCTGTGTCCTCTACGCCCTTGGCCATGACTGGTCCTGTAAGCTGCTGGAATTTCAGAGCAAAATGCAGGCGCGCAGAATATTTCTCGTCATCTTTGTTGCCTAGTAACAGCGTGTTCTTCAGAAAGTCGAAGGCAGACTCAGCAACATCAGGGTTGCGGTGTTTGGCGCGTTCAACGGCCTGGACGATGAATGTAATGTCGCGTTCTGTGTACTGGCCGCGATCGTCTATATACGTGCGGTAAACAGGGAAACAAGCAATGGTCTCGCGAATGACGCGCTCCAGGATGCTCTCTGTAAAATCGCGCGCCCGGCGGTCGCTTGCAGCAAGGTAATTGAGCAGGTTTGTCAATACGTAGATTTCGCTGGAAAGCGAGGTCTGCATCACCTGTAGCTTGCAGCGGTAAATCAGCTCATCCGGACGGACCTCCCGTCCCAGAATCTTTGCATACAGCGAGGTGAACTTTGCTTCATTGCGTGGCTCGATGAATATCTGATTGGCAAGATGCAGGAAGTCATATCCAGTTGTTCCACGCACTGGCCACTCCTGCGGAAGCGCCTCACGCGGCTCAAGAATTTTTTCTACGACCGTATAAAGAGGCCCCGCACTGCGCGTCCAGTCATAGCCGCGGAGCGTTTCGCGCAATACAACTTCAATGCCATTGGCAGTCAGTTCGCCCTTCGGTTCCGGACCAAAGCATTGTCCGGCAATACAGAGCAGTTGCAGGCGGATGAGATACTGCCGCGGATTGAACATGCCGTCGCAATGATCAATACGCAGTCCGGTCACTTCACCTGAGGCGATCATCCTGCGGACCAGGCGATGCGTAGCGGCAAAACATGCCGGATCTTCCTGGCGCAGTCCTACAAGATCATTGATGTCAAAAAAACGGCGGTAATTAATTTCCTCCGATGATACCCGCCAATAGGCCAGCCTGTAAGGCTGCAACTCCAGTAACGCATGCAGTTGATCAAAGCTGCGCGGATCACCTTCAACTCCGTTGATGCGCTGAATCGCACGCTCCACTATGGGTTGGATCTCCGGAGACTGCAATGCCTTTATCAGCCGCGGCTTCAGGTCGCGCAGCTGCTGCTGGCGCTGTGCAATCAGGCCGGGATCAGACGAATCGTTCGGTGGAATGTGCGCAAGCTCCTTGAGCAGGTCACGAAACGATGCCGGCACGCCTTCTCTTTCGTCTTCCCGCTCGGGAAAGAGTACAGGGATGGAACGAGGCGCCATGGGGAAAGAGTGGTCATAATACTTGATCTTCAGGTGCCCGTCTTGAATGGCAACCTGTATCTTCCCGCTTTCCAGCTCCTCCCCATACTGGTTTCCCAGCACAGGCAGAAGAAGTTTTCCGCGCATATCAGGTTTGATCGGCTCCCATTCGATATCGAAGAAGCTGGCAAACTCTGAGGTACGCCCATTTTCCAAAACGTCCTGCCACCATACCGATTCATTGCCAACGCCCATATGGTTTGGCACGATGTCAAGCAACAGCCCCATCTCACGCTCTCGCAGGGCGGCAGCCAGCCGGTGAAAGCCTTCTTCTCCGCCCAGCACCGGATTAATCCGGTCGTGCCGTGTGACGTCGTACCCATGCGTGCTTCCGCTTCTGGCTTCGAATATCGGAGAAGAATAAAGATCGCTGATTCCCAGATCATGAAGATAGGGGAGTATCTTTTCCACATCAGCAAACGTAAAACCAGAGTGCACCTGCACACGATATGTTGATTTGGGCACGCGAGCGTCCCGGTGCACTACCTGGAAAATGCAGTCTCTTACTTCGGACATATATTCTGGATTGAGTCGCAGGTACTGCCAGTTGGATGCGCGAAGAAGCTGAACCGTTTACCAGCAAGGCGGCCCGTGCAGACTTTACGAAATGCGCGCCGTCCGCACACAATAGAGAAGAAATATACAAAAACGAGGAAAACCGATGCCGCTCTCCGGAGAAGCCATTCGACTGATGAATTACATTGACGATGTCACCGTAACCCTGCGCCGCCTCTTGTCTCTGGCGCAGACGCTTCCTCCGGAGGAGCGCAAGCGCGTCGGTGAGTACCTGAAAAACGCCCAGCCCAATATCAATACAGTGATCCAGGCACTCGAAGGAAAGTGATTCATTCTGCTGTCGTCATGGGCGTGGCAAAGACCTGTTTTCCACGCCTCTACGATTGAAACGATGCCCGTGAAGCAGACATGGGTCCAGTCACGCCAGCAGATGAAATTGAGGTCATTTCACGGCGACGGCAGCCGCTTCCATCTCTGCCGGAGGCTGAGGAGGTATGAGTGAAATCTCTTCGGAAATGCTGATGCCCGCGCGCCGCAATAATTGTCCCACCACGGCCTTGTTCAGGCGTGTAGCATCGTATTCCACGCGGATGGTCTGCTCATTCTCATTCAACTGGATGCGGCGAATGCCATAAACTTCGCTCAAATTGCTCAGAGCGAACATGGCAGCCTCAGAAGGATGCTGTTCATAGCGAAAGAGGACGTCTACCGAAGTCATGAATTCATGATATCAAGCAGAGTTCATGCAGCAGATGGAGCGCCGCGGCCGATGACAGGCAGAAAGATGGAAATGACAGTGCCGCTTCTGCTTGAGCAGACGTAACAAATCACTTACAGGCAGGGACATCACAGTCCATTTGACCTGGGGTATTTCAGCACTTTTTGCACTTGGCCAGGATTGCCTTTTGCAAACGCTCACGCAGTTCATTGGGAAGTTCATACAACTCGTGGCTGCGATAAATTTCAATCGTTTTGCGTGTGGTGTTCAGAGTGACCACACAGTGCTCGCAGCCACGCAGATGCTCTTCGAGCTCAGCCCGCAGCGAGGCCGAGACACGGTCTTCCATCAGGTCATCCAACAAGGCGATAAACTCTGTGCAGGTCACTTCGCACCACCATTCCTCTTGTTCTTGCGGAAGTAGCGGCTCAACCGCTCCCGCAACTGCAAACGCGCCCGCAACAAGCGCGACTTTACAGCCGGGACGCTTAGTCCCAGTGTTTCTGCGGTCTCTTCTGTCGAGAGACCTTCCACATCACGCAATACAAACACCACGCGGAAGCCCGGCGGAAGCCCCTGGATGGTCTTGCGCAGAATCTCAGCCAGCTCCGATTGGCTGTATTGCTGCTCTGGGTCGGGGCCCCAGTCGGCCAGATCGCGTGGCATGGAGCCTTCCTCGGTCTCCACGTCCTCGTCAATCGAAACCATGCGCCCGGTGCGCCGTTTGCGAAGGCGCATTAACGCCTCATTGACCGCAATGCGCACCAGCCACGTATAAAATTTCGAGTTGCCCTGGAACTGGTCCAGTTTCTCGTAAGCCTTCAAAAACGAGTCCTGCACCACGTCTTCCGCGTCCTCGCGGTTCTGGGTAATGTGCTGGGCAATCCGGAAGACCTGGCGGTCATACTGCTTCACCAGCTTCTCGAATGCCTCAACGTCCCCTTCACGCGCCCTGTTGACGAGCAGAACGTCCGGGTGGACCTCTTCAGTCCCTTGTGTTTGGATGTCTGGCATGACAGATGGCTTCAGGAACTTCGACCTTTCTTGACCGGAGCAGAGCAGCAGGGCAGAAAAGCAGGGCTGTCAGGCTCCTCCTCTATATTAAATGCGTGCGAACAAAAGGGCCAAAGCGGAAAGCCTTCCCCAGGCGGTTCAACCCGTCTGCTCTGAAGCAGGTGCAAGAATTTCACGGGCCCCCTGTTCCAGAAGGCGTTCGGCTGTGAGATGACCTAGCTGTTCGGCCGCCTGACCGCTCTCGTGGCGCAATTCCACACGTACCAGCGAAGAGCCATCCGGATGCGCAACTGCTCCGCTGACGACGATGCCCTCTGGAGTATTCCGGCAGTAGATGCCGATGGGGACATGGCACCCCCCGCCGAGCGCGCCTAATGCAGTGCGTTCTACCGTAACGGCGAAGTGTGTTTCCTCATCGTCCAGGAATGCGATGGCGGCACGAATCCGGGCGTCGTCTGAGCGCGTTTCCATGGCCAGTGCTCCCTGGCCGGGTGCGGGGCACACCACCAGCGGTGAGAACCGCTCCCGGACCCATTCTGTTCTTCCCAGGCGTTCCAGGCCCGCCGTTGCAACAACGATGGCGTCCACCTGGCCGTCCTCAAGTTTGCGCAGGCGAGTATCTACATTTCCGCGAAATTCGACCAACTCCACATCCCGCCGTTGTGCGCGAAGCTGCGCCTGCCGCCGCAGACTGCTGGTTCCGATGCGCGCGCCGGACGGCAGCGCGGCAAAAGACCCGTATTTGAGGGAGACAAAAGCATCGCGCGGGTCTTCGCGTTTTGCAATGGCGGCAATGGCAAAAGCGGGACTGATTTCAGTCGGAAGGTCTTTCAAACTGTGGACAGCGAGATCAATCCTGCCTCCGTACAAGGCCTCTTCAATCTCTTTGGTGAACATGCCCTTCGTTCCGACTTTGTTAAAGGCGACGTTGGAAACGGCATCGCCGGTAGTGCGAATGATTTCAATGGAAACTTCGTGTCCGGCCCGGCGCAGAGCATCCGCAATATGATTGGCCTGCCACAGCGCGAGCTGCGAGCCGCGGGAACCGATGCGGATCATGGGCGGGCCTTCCGTCCGCCTATCGCCACAGGCACATCCTGGCTCTCCACCAGGGCCGGTCCGGATGGCTGCTCCTGCACAGACGACAGACCAAATATTTCACGCAGCACTTCAATCACCAGAGCATCGGATTCCTGCGCGGCGGCCTTGAGCGACTGCATCGGCAGGTGGAGGAACTTGTTCATCAGCCCCCGCGTCAGCGATTCCACCGCGGCCTGCTGCTCTGGCGTGAGCGATTGCAAACGCGCCTGCACCCTGCGCAGCTCGGCCTGACGGATGTCCTCAGCAGTGTTCTGCAGTTCGACGATCATAGGCGTCACATTCAATGTCTGCGCTTTGCGCTGGAAGCGTAATACCTCTTGAGCAATGATCTCTTCAGCGCGTTGCGCTTCGCGGGCCCGATCAGCCAGATGCGAGGCAGCTACGGATTGCAAATCGTCAATGTCATAGAGAAAGACGCCGTCTACGCGGTTCATCTCCGGGTCCACGTCGCGCGGCACGGCGATATCAATAAAGAACATGGGGCGGTTGCGACGCTTGTGCAGGAACTGTTGGCCGTGTTCGCGACGGAAGATGTGGTGCTGTGAGCCGGTTGAGGTGATGATGATGTCTGCCTGGTCCGCCGTTGCGTACAAGTCTTCAAAGCGCACTGCCTGTGCTTCAAACTCGCGGGCGATGCGTAAGGCGCGATCGAAGGTGCGGTTTGCAACAAGGAGTGAATGCGCGCCCTGCTGCATAAGATGCCGCGCGGCAAGTTCGCTCATTTTGCCCGCGCCCACAAGCAGAATGCGCTTGCCACTGAGGGAACCGAAGATTTTCTTTGCCAGGTCCACTGCAACCGAGGCAATCGAAACCGAAGAGCTGCCGATCTGCGTTTCGCTGCGGACTTTTTTCGCCACCGTGAACGTAGATTGCAACAGCCTTTCAAGATGCGTCTGCACTGCGCCCACGGCACGCGCGACAGTGTAGGATTCCTTGACCTGGCCCAGGATCTGGGGCTCGCCTACTACCATCGAGTCCAGGCTCGACGCAACGCGGAAGAGGTGCCGTACGGCTTCGCCCTCACGGTATTCGTAAACGTGTGGACGCAACTGCGTCGTGTCTACTCCGAGAAATTTCTGCAAAAAAACCAGAAGGTCGGGATGGGCCGACTCGTGGCAGGCCAGAAGCTCTACGCGGTTGCAGGTGGAAAGCACCATTGCCTCGCTCACGCCTGGAAAGTGGCGCAGGGCGAGTGTTGCTTCTCCCAGCCGCTCAGGCGCAATGGCAAGCTGCTCCCGCAACTCAACAGGAGCAGTCTTGTGGTTCACACCTGTCAGCAGAATCCTCATGGCGTTGTGTACCTGTGGACCGAGCTGAAAAGGTTCGCTGCCCACACGCAAAGCATCACCAGAAAAACGGCGCTCGAAAGATAGGCGGCCCTGCGGCCGCGCAGCCCAGTGGAACGCTGTACAAAGACCATTACAATGTAAAGCACCCACATTACGAACGAGAGCACCACTTTAGGGTCCAGAAAATACGTCGGCCCCACGTGCTCCTGGGCGATAAACGAGCCAATCAGCAGTCCTCCGGTCATGCAATAGAATCCAAGCACCAGTGTCTTCTGCGCAATCTGGTCCATCGTGTCCAGCGGAGGCAGCCAGTTCAGGAAGCCGGGAGTGCGCTTGTTCTTAAGACGCCGCTCCTGCACGAGATAAAGAAGACTGGCCAGCAGGCTGAAGATGAGGGCGGCATAGGCCGCCAGCAGCAATGCGATGTGAATGTATATCCAACCACTACGGACAAGCGGTGAAGAAAAAGTGTATCTGTCCGGCCCGAACGACGGCATCAGAAGCAGAAAAAATGCCAGCGGCAGCGCAAACACGCTGAAAGAGATCGCCCGGTACCGCAGCCAGATGAGCAGAAACGCGGCCACAATCAGAAGCGACAGCGTAGACTGTACCTCGTGCATGCCGACCGGCATCCAGCGATGCGCGGCAACCAGAATTTCCACCATCGCCACCACATGGTAGAACCATCCGGCAATCGCAAGGACCAGAGATGCTTTCTGCCATCGTGGACGGTCGCCAAGCACAGCGGGCAACGCAGACACGCTTGCCAGTCCGTACAGCGCAGCCGCCACTCTGAGCCAAAGCAAAAACATGGGTAATACTTCAGTATAAAGCGGTAAACGCCAGAGCGCAGACCTCGGCTGCGGGCATCATCGCCGGCGCCTGGGGATTCAGTACCACCCCACATCTCGAAGAGATATGCGAATATGCGATATTCTGGCCTTTCCGTGCCTGAAACATCCGTCCAATCCATAGAAACAGCCCAGACTCCGCTCATGCGCCAGTACGCGGCAGCCAAGCGCGAGCACCCTGACGCTCTGCTCTTCTTTCGCCTGGGCGATTTCTATGAACTGTTTTTTGAAGACGCGTACATCGCCTCGCGCGAATTGCAGATTACCCTTACCGCCCGCGACCGGGAAAAGTCTCAGCCCATGTGCGGCGTTCCCTATCACGCTGCGGAGGGGTATATCGCGCGGCTGCTGCGCAAAGGGTACAGAGTTGCCATCTGCGAGCAGATGGAAGACCCGAAGCTGGCGAAAAAGATCGTCCGGCGCGAAGTGACACGTGTGCTCACTCCGGGAACGGCGATAGACCCCGCGTTAGGCTCCGAACAGAACAACTTTCTTGCCGCTGTGCATGTCGAAGACAAGCTGGCCGCGCTTGCCCTGCTTGACCTTTCCACCGGAGATTTCCGGACCACTGAATTCACCGGGCCGCAGGCCCTCGCGCAATGCCTGGATGAACTCGAAAAGGCCGCGCCAAGCGAGGTACTTCTCGCCGCATCGGCCAGCTTTGACAATACGTCCGCACTGGACCGCATCAGGACCAAAACTTCCATCGAGGACTGGGTGTTTACCAGCGACTATGCTGTTCCCCTGCTGGAGCGCCAGCTTGGAACAGCTTCGCTTGACGGTTTCGGCCTTGCGCACCACCCGGCGGCGGCCATTGCTGCGGGCGCGGTCCTGCATTATGTGCGTCAAACACAGCGGACAGACATCAGTCACATTGACAGCATCCGCTTTTACGAGCGGGCCGAACATCTGCAGCTCGACCAGGTCACCGTCCGCAACCTTGAGCTGGTCGAGCCGATTTTCAGCGAAGTGGGGCGGGAAACCACGCTCTTTCAGACACTGGATGCCTGCCAGACCCCGATGGGCAAGCGCCTGCTGCGAGCTTCAATTTTACGGCCACTGTTGAATGAGCACAGCATCGAGCAGCGCTACGAAGCGGTGGACCTGCTCGTCCGCGACCTCGTGCTGCGCGAAGAGCTCCGCCGCTGTCTGGGCGGCATTCTTGACCTCGAACGCCTTCTGGCCCGTATTTCTCTGGATAGCGCCGGGCCACGCGATGTTCTGGCCCTGGCTGCTTCGCTTCAGCACCTTCCGCCTCTGCGCCAGATTCTGGAAAAGCCCGAAGCGCCGCTCTGGAAGCAGATTACAGAGCGCCTCGACCCGCTTGAAGATGTCTGCGGCACAATCCGGCAGACCATCCGGCCCGACCCTCCGTTGACGCTGGCCGATGGCGACGTCATTGCCCAGGGTGTAGACGCGGAGCTTGATGAGCTTCGCGCATTGAGCCAGAGCGGGCGCCAGTCCATCGCCGCCATTGAAGAACGCGAGCGGACACGGACCGGAATTTCGTCGCTTAAGGTGCGGTTTAACTCCGTTTTTGGGTATTACATCGAAATCACAAAGGCAAACCTCGCCAATGTGCCGCCCGATTACGAGCGCAAACAGACGCTGGCTAATGCAGAGCGCTTCACCACTCCGGAACTCAAGGACTACGAAACCCGCGTTCTTACCGCGCACGAACGGTCTATCGAAATAGAAAAGCGCATCTTCGCCGGACTGCGTCGCAGTGTCCTCGAACATGCCAGCCGCATCCGCAAGTCAAGTTCTGCGGTGGCCGAAGCCGACATGCTGGCAAACTTTGCGCATCTGGCGGCCCTGCGTAATTACAGCCGCCCTCAGCTTGTTTCTGAATCTGTTCTGGAGATCCTTGCAGGACGGCACCCTGTCGTCGAACGCCTCATGGAAGTGTCCGGGGAAGGCAGTTTTGTTCCCAACGGCCTTTATCTCGACGTGGAAGGCCCCGCTATTTTGCTTCTGACCGGGCCTAACATGGGCGGTAAATCCACTTATCTTCGTCAGGCGGCGCTTCTGACGATTATGGCGCAAATGGGCTGCTATGTTCCTGCCGAGCGCATGAGATATGGCCTCGTAGACCGCATCTACACGCGCATTGGCGCCAGCGACAACGTGTCCCGCGGCCGCTCGACCTTTATGGTCGAGATGACCGAGACAGCCACAATCCTCAATACCGCCACCCTTCGCTCGCTCATCCTTCTCGACGAAATGGGCCGTGGGACAGCGACCTTCGATGGGCTTTCCCTGGCATGGGCCACGCTCGAGTACCTGCACGCGAAAATCGGCGCGCGCACGCTCTTTGCCACGCATTATCACGAGCTTACGATCCTGGCCGAGCAGCTTCCGCGCCTCAAAAACCTGCGCGTCGCGGTCAAAGAGACCCCGCAGGGCATCGTCTTTCTGCATTCGATTGAGCCCGGCCCCGCAAACAAGAGCTATGGCATCGAAGTAGCCCGCCTGGCCGGACTTCCGCCGCAGGTCATCCAACGCGCCCGCCAGGTGCTCAAACAGCACGAGCGCTCTGAACGGCATAATGTTGCCGCAGAAACCGAGGCCCCATTGCAACTGACGATGTTTACTCCGCTCTCGCAGCGCATCATAGACCGCCTGACTGAGACGGACATCAACGCGCTCACACCGCTTCAGGCGCTGAATCTGCTCGAACAGTTACAAAACGAGATCAAAGGCGGAAAAGCATGAGCGAAACGCTTCGCCAGCAGGTAGGAAAGCTCTTGATTGTTGGACTGGAAGGTACCGCACTCACCGCCGTGGAGCGCGCCTGGCTCAGGCTCATTCGCCCCGGCGGCATCATTCTCTTTCGCAGAAACATTGAGGAAGCTGCGCAAACAGCCGCATTGCTGCGCGAAACCACAGAGATCATCGGCGCACCCATCTTCCGCTGCGTTGACCTTGAAGGTGGACTGGTAGACCGCCTGCGCGACCTGATTGCGCCCATGCCTTCAGCCGCCCAGGTCTTCGCCACAGGCAAGCCTGCTCTCTACAGGCAGCACGGCCGGCTTATTGCCAGAGAAGCAAAATTGCTGGGCTTTAACACGGTCTTTGCTCCGGTACTTGACCTCGCCCTTCCCGAATCGAGCACGGTCATGCGCACGCGCGTGGTTTCCGCTAACCCGCAGGATGTAATTACATATGCGTCAGGATTTCTTGATGGGCTGGAAGCAGAAAGCGTGTTGGGGTGCGGGAAACACTTCCCTGGTCTCGGAGGCGGTAATCTCGACTCGCATCACTCCACGCCACTCATCGAGCGCCCATGGGAGACCATGTGGAATGAAGACATAGCGCCATTTCGCGCGCTCGCGCCACGGCTCTCTATGATCATGGCGTCACATGCCATTTACCCAAAGGCATCCCACGAGCGAAGGCCCGCATCTATATCGGCGTTTTGGATTTCAGAAATTCTGCGAAGAAAAATCAAATATACGGGCCTGGTTGTTTCAGACGATATGGAAATGGGTGGAATTTTGACCCAACAGCGCATTGAAGATGCGGTGATTGCAGCAGTTTCCGCAGGCACAGACGTGGTCGAGATATGTAAAGACCCCGCGCTTGTGTTACATTCTTATGAGGCGCTGTTAACAGAAGCAGAGAAATCTACAGCATTTCGCCAGAAAATAACCAGAGCATTTCGCCGCATTTGTAAGCTTGCTCCCCCGAAACAGTTATTTGCGCTCCCAGCTCATTCTCGAATTCTGGGCCTTCGTGAAAAAGTCAAAGTTTTTTCGGACATAAATATAAATTCTTTTTCATCTTCTGTTCTTCAATCGGGAGGTAATGTGTATGAGAATAAGAATAAGTAATAAGTTGGTACCTTACTTTCGGATAGTCCCCAGACAAAGACTTTTGTCACATTTCGAGTTACACAATTTTATCTGGCTAAAAGACCAGGATTTGTAGTATATACTTCAGGTTAAAGACGAGCTGTCAAGTGGCTGTAAGATGCCTCCCTTTCATCGCAAGCTGCTGATCAAGTAAATATAAATTTGCAGTAGTAGCATTCACAGAACGCTCCCCGGGATTGACGTGACGCAAATGGCGACTTCGGAATATATTCGAAAAACCACTGGGGCAGGGAAAAAGTCTGTTCAGGCTGTCCCCAGCCTGATTGCGAGTGATGACCGGCTGTCGGGACCTGCGCTGGCTTCAAAGCTGATGCTGGCAATGAGCGACGTCCTTGTGATTTCACTGGCGTTCGTATTCGTGCTCATCCTCAAGGTCAGGTTTTTTGCCGGGTATGGCGCGTTTCGCTCCCTGGAGATAGTAAAAACACCGATTTACCTTGCGTTCTTCGGATGGTTTATCTTGTCCTTGCTTTTCGTCTGCCGCAGATATGGCCTCTATAACCTCACCCGGCCATTCAGTGGAGCACATGAGTTAAGACTCGTAGTACAGGCGACGCTTACTGCCGGCCTCCTACTCTGCGGCGGCCTGTATATGGCGCACTGGGACGTGGCCTCGCGAACGGTCGTGGTACTGCTGATCTGCACCAGCGCCATCTCTTTGAGTATCTGGAGATCAGGCCTGCGGGTTGCGCGCTATCGCAACTTTGAAAAAGGCGTAGGCACTCGAAATGTTGTAGTTCTGGGCACGAACTATTTGAGTTATGCGCTGGGCGAACACATTGCCAGCAACTACAGGCTGGGATACAAATTTATCGGGCATATCGCGCCTTCTTCCAGCCCAGATGAACATACAGTGGTGAGCAATGTTCTCGGGCACATGGACAGACTACATCAGTTAACACGTCTGCATTTCATTGACGAAGTTGTCATAGCCCAGGCACTTCCGAATGAGATCGTCATCAGCTTGCTCGAAGAAGCACGCGAGCTGGGGATAGACATTCGCGCCATATCCGGACTCTACAGTGATCTGGCGACGAACTCCTCCATTGAATATCTCGGCGTCTATCCTGTAACGGCCCTTCATCGCAGCCGCTCTAAGGTCATTTCCTCGGTCTTCAAACGGGTCTTTGACATTATTTTTTCGCTTGCCGCACTGGCCATTGCGCTTCCTCTGATGCTGGTTGTGGCGCTGGCGGTCCGGCTCGATAGCCCGGGACCCATCTTCTATATCTCCGAGCGCGTGGGAAAGCGCGGACGCATTTTCCCCTGCTTTAAATTCCGCACTATGGTCAAAGACGCGGAGAAAAAGAAGAAAGAGCTTGCGGCGCTTAACGAGCGCGATGGTATTTTATTTAAGATTTCCAATGACCCGCGCATCACCCGCGTAGGACGCTTCCTGCGCAAATACAGCCTCGATGAGCTGCCTCAGCTCTTCAATGTCCTGCGTGGAGAAATGAGCATTGTAGGACCCCGTCCACCCATTGCCAGCGAAGTGGCCCAGTACGAACTGGAACACTTCCGCCGCCTGGAGGTGACTCCAGGGCTGACCGGGCTGTGGCAGGTACAGGCACGTCAGGATTCATCGTTCGATAAATACATCGAGCTGGATACGGCCTACGTGGAAAACTGGAGCTTCTGGCTGGATGTGAAAATCCTGCTCCGGACTGCCCTGGTGGTCGTCCGCGGAACCGGAACATAAACGGTCCTCTTCGACTGCCCCGACGCGAGTGCCGGGGCGAAAATCCTCTAAACCGCCGTGGCTGTCGCCAGCACCCCATCCTTTAAGAACATCTGCTTGATTCCTCGTAGTGCCTGGCGCGTCCGCTCTTCATTTTCAATAAGCGAGAACCGCACATGGCCATCGCCAAATTCTCCAAAGCCAATGCCTGGGCTTACCGCAACTTTCGCATCTTTCAGGAGCTTCGTGGAAAACTCAAGAGAACCGAGTGCGCGATACGTTTCAGGGACCGGGGCCCAGACGAACATGGTTGCCTTCGGCATGGGCACCTGCCATCCGAGACGGTTCAGGCCATTCACCAGCACATCGCGGCGTTTGCGGTAGTTCTCGCAAATCTCATGGACACAATCCTGCGGGCCTTCCAGCGCAAGAATCGAAGCCACCTGGATTGGCGCAAATGTTCCGTAATCAAAGTAGCTCTTGATGCGGCCCAGCGCGCCTACCAGCGTCTTGTTCCCAACCATAAAGCCAACGCGCCATCCGGGCATGTTGTAGCTCTTCGATAAGGTAAAGAACTCCACCGCGATGTCCTTTGCGCCCGGGACCTGCAGAATAGACGGGGCCTTATATCCATCAAAACAGATGTCTGCATACGCGAGATCATGCACCAGGTAGATGTTCCGCTCCCTGCACAATGCCACCACACGTTCAAAGAAATGGAGATCGGCACACTGCGTCGTGGGGTTCGCCGGAAAATTCAGAATCATCATCTTCGGGCGCGGATACATCAAAGGAATCGTCCGCTCCAACTGCGCCAGAAATTCTTCAGTATCATGAATGGCCACGCTGTGGATATTCGCCCCGGCAATCACCGGCCCGTAAATGTGGATGGGATAGCTGGGGTTGGGTACTACGACTACATCGCCCTGGTCGAGCGTGGCCAGGCACAAGTGGGCAATCCCTTCTTTGGATCCGATGGTAACAATGGCCTCTGTGTCCGGATCGAGCGCCACATCATACCGGTCCTGATACCAGTTGCAAATCGCTTTGCGAAGGCGCGGAATGCCGCGCGAAAGCGAATAACGGTGCGTCTCCGGTTTACGGGCCGCCTCTATCATCTTGTCCACAATATGCTGGGGCGTCGCGCCATCGGGATTACCCATCCCGAAATCAATAATGTCTTCCCCGCGTTTGCGGGCGGCGTTCTTCAGTTCCGCGGTGATGTTGAAAACGTAGGCCGGCAGGCGTTTGATTCTTGGAAACTCTTCCACGCGTCAGTCCTCTGGATGAACTGACTTCACTATAGAGGATGCCTGGACAATTTTCACTCATCCGCCAAGTGCTGCCTGCAGGCGGTCACTATAACTTCGGCTCACGCGCAACGGAGTGCCGTCCTTCAGGCGCAGCAGGCAATCGCGATTGGCCAGCGCCTGCATTTCCGCAATACGGTCCAGCCGGACAATCGTCGAACGGTGAATCCGAATAAATGCCGCCGGGTCGAGCCGGCGTTCCAGAATATGCAGCGGTTCACGCAACAGATGCGTCTTTCCGTTCACATGGAGCGCAGCATAGTCGCCCTGTGCCTCAATCCATTCCACTTCATTGGCTGTTACAAAGAAAATGCGCCGCCCATTGCGAATGGCAAAGCGCTGCGCATTTCCTGGTGCCCGCCTTGCATGGAGGTCTGAGAGCAAAGACTCCAGCCGCTCGCTCAACGTGTTGTCGCGCTCCATCTGCAACATGCGCTCGACGCGCTCCACGGCTTCGTTAAAGCGGACATCGTCAATCGGCTTCAACAAATAGTCCGTGGCATGCACCTGAAAGGCCCGCAGCGCGTATTGATCGAAAGCAGTAAGGAAGACAACTGCGGGACGTTCCTCCACAGGCAGGTGCTCCAGCATTTCAAAGCCGTCCATCTCCGGCATCTGCACGTCGAGAAAAATCAGGTCAGGCTTCTGCTCTGCGATGACCTGCAATGCATCTTCGCCATTAGCGCATTCGGCAATCACCTGAAACTGAGAATAGGGTTGCAGGCGCGAAACTATTCCCCTCCGCGCCAGCGGCTCATCGTCCACTACAACCACCCGGTATGTCATGGCAGTCCACTCCCTGTTGGTTTTTCGCTTTCTACTTCGGCAGGAGACGCATACAAATGGAACGGGATCCTGATTGTGACCTTGCAAACGTCGCCCTCGCAAAAATCAATTGTGAAGCGATGCGCGTCTCCATATAGCTGCTTCAGGCGGGTCTGAATGTTCGAGAGGCCGATGCCATTTCTGAACTTTGTGCCATTCAGCGGCATCACGTCATTTGTTATCTGAATCACCAGGTCTTCTTCGTCCCGGCGTGTGGACATGAACAGCCTTCCACCCTCGCGCCGTTTACCTATCCCATGCCGCACCGCATTTTCCACCAGCGGCTGCAATAACAGGCGCGGGACCGCCGCATCCAGAACAGTGGGGTCTGTCTCGTCCACGATGATGAGCCTGTCGCATAGACGCGTCTTTTCAATCTCCAGATAAAGATTGGTAATGTCCAACTCATCACGCAATGGGACTTCGTAGGCGCCATCATCATCGAGTGTAGCGCGCAGGAAATCCGCAAGCCGTGCAATCATGCGGTTCGCTGTTGCCGTGTCATGCTC
>DASRBV010000189.1:0-6157 GCA_035653455.1 Pseudacidobacterium sp.
TCCACCAGAACGCGGTCCGGGGTCACAAGCCGGATGTGGAGTTGGTTCGCCATGGTCTTATGCGTTTGCCTTCATCTTTTCTGCGGCTTCGAGTACGTCTTCAATCGAGCCTTTCAGATAGAACGCCTGCTCCGGAATATCGTCGTGCTTGCCTTCGAGTACTTCTTTAAAGCTGCGCACCGTGTCTTCGATCTTGACGTAGCGGCCCGGGATGCCCGTAAACTGCTCGGCCACATGGAACGGCTGCGACAGGAAGCGCTGGATCTTGCGCGCGCGCGCGACGGTGAGCTTGTCCTCTTCAGAAAGTTCGTCAATGCCCAGAATAGCAATGATGTCCTGCAAATCTTTATAGCGTTGCAGGATGCGTTTTACCCCCTGCGCCACGTCGTAGTGCTCCTGCCCGACCACGCGCGGCGTAAGGATGCGCGAGGTCGAGGCCAGCGGATCAACGGCGGGGTAGATGCCCAGTTCCGACAGCGGGCGCGAGAGCACCGTGGTTGCATCAAGGTGAGCAAAGGTCGTGGCCGGGGCCGGGTCCGTCAGGTCGTCTGCCGGAACATACACCGCCTGCACCGAAGTGACCGAGCCTTTCTTGGTCGAGGTGATGCGCTCCTGCAATTCGCCCATCTCTGTAGCGAGGTTGGGCTGGTATCCGACGGCGGAAGGCATGCGACCCAGCAGTGTTGACACCTCAGAGCCTGCCTGCGTAAAGCGGAAGATATTGTCAATGAAGAGCAGCGTGTCCGCCCCTTCGTTGTCGCGAAAATATTCAGCAACCGTCAGCCCGGTGAGCGCCACACGCAGACGTGCGCCCGGCGGCTCGGTCATTTGGCCGTAGATCAAAGCGGCCTTCGACTTCGAAAGGTCTTTCAGGTCAATGACGCCCGCTTCCTGAAACTCAATCCAGAGGTCATTGCCCTCGCGGGTACGCTCGCCCACTCCGGCAAATACTGAGAAGCCGCCGTGCTTGAGTGCAACGTTGTTGATCAGCTCCTGAATAATGACCGTCTTGCCCACGCCCGCGCCGCCAAAGAGGCCAATCTTGCCGCCCTTCAGAAATGGCTGGATGAGGTCAATGACCTTCACGCCCGTCTCAAACATCTCTTCGCGCGTAGATTGCTCTTCAAACGCGGGAGCGGGGCGGTGGATCGGCAGATGCTCCTTAGCGTTGACCGGACCCAGTTCATCCACCGGCTTGCCGATGACGTTGAGTACGCGGCCCAGCGTCTCGCGCCCCACGGGAACGGTGATCGGACCGCCCAGATCAATGGCCTTCATGCCGCGCACCATGCCTTCGGTCGGCTCCATGGCGACACACCGCACGCGGCCTTCGCCCAGGTGCTGCTGCACTTCCAGAATGACGTCAATGGGCTGAGGAACGTCGAAGCCTTCACTTACTACGCGCAGCGCCTGAAAGATGGGCGGCATCTTTGATTCTTCAAACTGTACGTCCACTGCTGGTCCGGCGATTTTAATCACTTTGCCAATGTTTTCTGCCATAAGAATTTCTTTCTCTCTACAGTGCGGCTGCGCCGCTGACAATCTCAATCAGTTCCTTGGTAATGGCCGCCTGACGCACGCGGTTCATGGCCAGCGTCAGCGAATCAATCAATTCAGAAGCATTGTTCGTTGCCGAATCCATCGCCGTCATACGCGCGGCAAACTCCGCTGCCGTGGATTCCAGCATCGCATGATAAAGCTGCGTGGCAACATACCGTGGCAGCAGGGCATTGAACAACTCGCCCGGATTCTGCTCGTAGATGTAGTCCACTTCAGCCGTGCCAAAACGCCGCGCCTCTTCTTCAGCCTGCTTAGCGTCTGCCTCTGCTTCCGTCTCGCTCAATGTCACGCCGGACGAGATGGCCGCCTCACCGGCGCGTTCGCGCTCTTCCTGCGTCATCTCCTGCGCAAGAGCGACTTCCCGCTTTCCGATTTCGAGGACCGGCAGCACGCGCTCGACGACCACGCGCTGTTGAATGACCGACTTGAACTCGTTATAGACGACGTATGCGGCGTCAATCTTCTCGTGCGCGTAAAGCGAAATGATCTCATGCGCCAGTCCGCTCACCTGCTCAAACGTGAGCTTATGCAGGATGCCATGATGATGGTCTTCCAGCAGCTCGACTGGAGCGATGCGACGGCGCTCTTCCTGCTTCTCAGCGTCCGCCCACTGGGCCAGAGGATACCGCCGACGCAGCACATCGCGTCCCTTGCGCCCAATGGCTTCTATGTCAATCTGCGCATCTTTGCGCTCCGCGATGAAGATGTTTGCCGCTTTGACGATGTTCGCGTTGAACGCACCCGCAAAGCCGCCCTCGCCGGAAACGACGATGAGCAGAATATTTTTTTCCGGCCGGACCACCAGCAGCGGATGCGCCTGCCCGGTTTCCGGATCCACCGCATCCACGCGCCGCCGAAGTGACTGGAGCACCGAGGTCATCATCATCGCATACGGACGCGACGACAAGGCCTTCTCCTGAGCGCGCCGTAGCCGGGCCGCCGCCACCATCTTCATGGCTTTGGTAATCTGGCGCGTGTTTTTCACACTGCGTATGCGCCGCCGTAAATCGAGAACGTTTGCCATTTATCTATCTGTCTGTTGTCATCCTGAGTGAAGCGAAGGAACCTTAGCGATGTGGGTTCTACGTAAGTCGCTATGATTCTTCCTCCCTTCGGTCGTCAGAATGACAATCAGTTATTCCAATCCAGGTCAGGTTTCAAACTACCGTCCGGCCCCAACCACCTGCGCCGACTCGTGCTCGGCGAAGAAGTTCTGCTTATACTCATTGATTGCGGCCTTCAACTTGTTCCGCAGATCATCATCGAGCGCCTTCTTCTCGCTGATCTCCTTGAGCAGCCCTGTCTGTGCCGAGTCCAGATACTTATGGAAGCCCTCTTCAAAGGCGCGGATTTCCTCCACCTTTACGTCATCGAGCATCCCCTGTGTGCCGGCGAACAGAATGGCCACCTGGTGCTCGGCCGTCAGAGGATGGAATTGCGGCTGCTTCAGCAACTCCGTCAATCGCTGTCCGCGTGCGAGCTGCTGCTGTGTTACCTTGTCGAGGTCGCTGCCGAACTGTGAGAATGCCGCCAGCTCACGGTACTGCGCCAGATCGAGCTTCAGCGTGGAGCCGACCTGCTTGATGGCCTTCATTGCCGCCGAAAAGCCCACGCGCGAAACTGACAGGCCAACGTTTACTGCCGGGCGCACGCCCGAGTTGAACAGGTCCGTCTCAAGGAAAATCTGCCCGTCAGTAATCGAAATCACGTTCGTCGGGATATACGCCGAAACGTCGCCAGCCTGCGTCTCAATCACCGGAAGCGCCGTCAGCGAGCCGCCGCCTTTTTCCTTGCTCAGCTTGGCTGCGCGCTCCAGCAGACGCGAGTGCAGATAAAACACATCGCCCGGATAAGCCTCGCGGCCCGGCGGACGCCGCAACAGCAGTGAAATTTCGCGGTACGCTGCTGCGTGCTTCGAGAGATCGTCGTAGATCACCAGCGCGTGCTTGCCCCGGTCGCGGAAGTACTCACCCATCGCGCACGCGGCATACGGAGCAAGATAGAGCATCGGGGCCGGCTCTGACGCCGTGGCTGCAACGATGATGGTGTAGTCCATCGCGCCATATTCCGTCAGCGTCTGGACCACCTGCGCCACCGAAGAGCGCTTCTGCCCGATCGCGCAGTAGATGCAGATCAGGTCATTCTTCGCGTTGTTGATGATGGTGTCGAGCGCAATCGCGGTCTTGCCCGTCTGGCGGTCGCCGATAATCAGCTCGCGCTGCCCGCGGCCAATCGGAATCATGCTGTCAATGGCCTTGATTCCGGTCATCATCGGCTCGCGCACCGACTGGCGGTCAATCACGCCCGGAGCAATCCGCTCGACGGGCAGGCTTTCGTTCGTTTGGATCGGGCCTTTGTCGTCAATCGGCTGTCCCAGCGAGTTGACCACACGGCCAACCATGGCCTCGCCCACAGGCACACTCAGAATCTTGCCCGTGCGCTTCACCTGGTCGCCCTCGCGGATCTCGGTGTAGTCGCCCATCAGCACGGCGCCTACCTGCTCTTCTTCGAGGTTCATGGCGAGTCCATAGACACCATGCGGAAACTCGATCATCTCGCCGTACATGACCTTGTCCAGACCATGAATACGGGCAATACCATCGCCCAGCGAGATGACCGTGCCTACCTCGTCCACGCGGACCTTCGCGTCGTAATTCTGGATCTGCTCCTTCAGGAGCTGTGTAATCTCGTCTGCTTTAATCAGCGCCATTGCTTTTTGCCTTAACTCACTCTCAAAACTGCCTTAGAACCTGTCATCCTGGGCCGGGGTGCCTCATCTGAAGGCAATCACCCCACCAACTGCTTTCTCAATCTCTCAATCCGGCCCCGCACCGAACCGTCATACACTGTGCTGCCAACGCGCACCACCACACCGCCCAGCAGCGACTTGTCCTCAAAATACTGTGTCCGCACCTGGGTCCCGGTCAGCGACGCAACCTTCTGCTCAATTCCGCGCCGCTCGTCTGCCTCCAAAGGACGCGCCGTCGTCACATGCACTTCTGAAATCCCCAGCCGGCGGTCCATTTCTCTGCGATATTCATCCAGGATCTCGCCCAGAATGTCCATGCGGTCGTGCTGGATCAGCACCGCAAGAAAGTTCCGCACCTGCTGCGACATCTCCAGCCGTTCATTCAGCTTGTCCAGAATGGCAACTTTCTGGTCAGCCGGGAACGTGGGATCCAGAAAGACTTCGCGCAGATCATCGCTCTCCCACCAGACGGCCACAAAGTTGTCCAGTTGCTTCTGAACATCATTCGCATTCAGATGCGCTTCCAGCACCACGTCCGCAAACGCCCTTGCATAAGGAGCAGCCACAGCAGCCATCAGTTCTGCCCTCCTTTGCCGTTCTGGATAGTGTTCGCAAGCTCAGCGGTAAAGTTCTGCACCAGAATGCGGTCTGCATCGGCCCCCAGATGGATACGCTGCAAGGCCCGCTCCACGGCCAGATCAGCCGCAAACTTCTTCAGGTCGCGCTGTGCTGCTGCGCTGAAGGCCTCAATCTCCTGCTCAGCGGACTCAATGATACGCTTGCGCTCTTCCTCAATCTGGGCCTTGATGCGCTTTTCGTCTTCCACCATCTCCTGTTCAGTCTGACGGCGGATTGCGTCAATTTCCGAATCGAGCTTTGCCAGCCTAGCCTCGACCGTGCTCAAGCGCTGATTTGCGTCTTCCGTGGCGGAACGGGCCTCGGCCAACTCTTTTGAAATTGTCTCGGAACGTTTGCGGAAAGTCTTTGGCAATACCTTGATCAGAAAACCCGCAATGGCCAGAATCAGGACCGCCGAGTTGAAGTCCTCGAAGATCTGCGTGGCGGTCTCGGTATCCGTATGCAGGTATTTCGCAATGGCCTGGACGGTTGCCGAGTGCCTGTAGCCCTCTTCCTCGCTGTTCGTCTCCGGCGCGTCCATCTTCTCGTAGCTGGAAGCGCCGCCTTGCGGCTGCGCAGGTTTTTCCTGAGCAATGGCCCGCGTCGCCGGAGCGGAAACCAAAAGAACCGCTGCCACAAAAATCGCCAATTTCAGCCGGAAACTACGCTTCAACGGACACTCTCCACGGGGGCCACACCTGCGGGAAGAATGGCCTTAAGGATTTGGGAGGCCAACTGCTCCGTTGAGCCTTCGATCTGCTTACGTGCCTCAGCAGCCTGCTGTGCAATGGATGCCTGCGCGGCCCTTACCCGCTCCTGAGCAGTCAGACGCGCCGAAGCCAGCGCATGGTCGCGTTCCGTGTTCCATTGCTGGATGCGCTGCTCGCGGTGGCGGAAGATGTCTGCCCGCGCCGCCCTCAGTTTCGCCTCATATTCCTGTGTCCTGGCATCAGCAGCGGCAATGGCGGCCTGCGCCCGCTCAATGGCGCCTTTGGTGCGCTCCCGGCGCTCCGCCAGAGTGCGCGTCAGCGGCTTATATACCAGAAAACGGTAAGCCAGCACCAAAACAATGAAAATGATCATGGTCGGCACAGAGCCGATGCCCAGATCGCCGAGTTGTCGCAGTATCTCGTCCATGCCCTAGCTGCGTTTCACCTCGTCCACACCACCTCCAGCGCCTTGCACTTCGGCTTCGGCGGGCTTCAAAGCAGCCAGTTCAGCCTGGGATTC
>DASRBV010000190.1:0-3544 GCA_035653455.1 Pseudacidobacterium sp.
TAGCAATGTAACCTGTTCCGGTCTGCGGTACGCCGTTCTCCAAAAAGACGGCCGTACCACTTAGCGGTATAGACATGTGGCCAATGGATTGACAGTCATTTTTCTGCGCCTGTACTTACTCCTATAGTCCGCAATTCAGTAACTCTGCGGATACAAAGACAAGCGTTTGTATTGCGGGAGGGTAGTACAGTGATGCAGTCCGGAAATCATCTCCTGAAATCTGTTTTCGTGGCAGTGGTCATCGCGGCCGCTGCGTGTTTCCTTTCGGTCTCAGCATCTGCACAGACCAGCTTCGGCCGTATCTCCGGCACAGTCTCCGCCCCGGATGGCTCTGTCGTCCCTGGCGCTCAGGTCATCGTAAAAAATACAGAAACACAACTCACACGCCAGACAACCACCGACCAGCAAGGCTTTTACGTCTTCACCGAGCTACCCATCGGCACATACAGCGTAGAAGTCAATCAGACCGGATTCAGCAAATCCACGCGCAGCGGTTTAGTGCTCGTTGCCGACGGACGCCTTACTGCCGACTTTACTTTAGTAGTAGGCAGCACCAGCCAGACCGTTGAAGTACAGGGCACCAATACTGAAACGCTGAATACAACTTCAGGTGAGCTTTCGCGCGTCATTGATACAAAACAGGTGGCGAACCTTCCACTGAATGGGCGCAATTACATTCAGCTTATGACGCTCGTGCCCGGCGCAGTCGTCACAAATCCAGACCAGTTCAGCGTGACCACGAGCCTTGCGGCCAATAACCAGACCATCAATGGCAACCGTGGCGACAGCAATAATCTCACTGTAGACGGTGCATACAACATGGTTGCAGGCAGCAATACAAGCCTCATGAACAACGTCAGCGCTGAGTTCATCAACGAAGTCAAGCTACAGACCTCGAATTTTTCCGCCGAGTACGGACGTATGTCCGGCCCCGCATTCAACATCGTCACCAAAAACGGCACCAACGACTTTCACGGTTCGCTGTTTGAATATTTCCGCAACGATGTCCTGGACGCGACCAACTATTTTGCTCCTTCAAAAACAGCATTGCGCTTCAACGATTTCGGGTATAGCCTGGGCGGCCCCATCATTCATAACAAGCTGTTCTTTTTCGTGGGCGAAGAATGGAAGCGGTTGCGCCAGAACCAGACCACGCAGCGGCAGACAATTCCTGATTCCGCATTCCTCAGCGGCGATTTTAGCGCGCTCCTGCCTAAGACGCAGTTGTATTATCCCGGCACCAAAACGCCCATCCCGAACAACAATGTCTCCAACCTCATTACCCCTGACGGAAAAGCGATTGCCAATGTATATGCCCTGATGGCGAAGACAGGGGCAAAATTTGTAGATGCTCCGGTGGCCAACAATCTCACCCGCTGAATCCCCTCAACTATCGCGAAGATATCGTCCGTCTCGATTATGTCTTCAGTCAGAAAAATTTTGCCTACGGACGCTGGATACAGGACTACAACAGCCTCATTGATCCCTTCGGCACATTTTCAGGATCGAACCTGCCGACTACGCCCACAACGCGCAACCGTCCCGGCGAAAGCATTCTCTTTGCCGAGACCTGGATACCGACTCCCAACTTTGTGAATGAAGCGCGTGTGAATGGAAGCTGGGTCTCGCAGCACATCATTCCTTACGGCACGGCATGGCAGCGTGGCACCTATGGCTTCCAGTATCCGCTGCTCTATGGAGGCGCAGATTATCCCAACGGCATCCCCAACGTCTCGGTAACGGGATTCGCAAATTTTCAAGGGCCATACTTTGCGTTGAAGTCTCCTTCAACCGATATCCAGATCGCCGACACAATTTCCTGGACGCATGGTCAGCATGTCTTGCGCGCCGGGGCCGTGCTCATCCGCGACAGAGTAGACCAGAATGGCCGGTCGCTTTATGACGGAAGCATTTCCTTCAACGCCAGCAACAACCCTGAATCCACCGGCTACGCCATGGCAGATGCCCTGCTTGGAAACTTCAGCTCCTACACCGAAGCCAGCGCCGATCCGGTCGGCTTCTTCCGCTTCTGGCAGCCAGAAGCCTTCGTGCAGGACACGTGGCACGTGACCCCCAAGCTCAGTCTTGAACTTGGCCTGCGCTGGCAATACATGCAGGCAATCTATACACAGGCAAACAACACTGCGAATTTTGACCCATCACGTTACGACCCCAACCAGGCCGTGCAGATTACGCATGACAGCAAGGGCCTCATCGTGCCCAACTCCGGAAACCCGTACAACGGCCTTGTGCGCGCGGGCAGCGGCATTCCTAAAGACCAGACATCGCGCGTCCCGGGAGCGAACGGGCCGCTCTACTCGGTCATTCCTGCGGGAGCACCGCGCGGCCTCTATCCTGGTTCTAACAACTTTGCTCCGCGCCTCGGCTTTGCCTATGCCGTGGATGACAAGACCACCCTTCGTGGCGGGTTCGGACTCTTCTATAACCGCGCCGAAGGCAACATTGTTTTCTCGCAGGTGAACATTCCGCCATTTCTGCAGATTTCCACTTATAGCAACAGCAATCTCTCGAACATCACCGGCGGCTCCACATCGCAGGCGCCGCTCGGTGGAATCTCCGCGATTGATCCCCACCTGAAGAGCCAGACTGTCGCGCAATACAGCCTGAATCTTCAGCATGAGATGCCCTGGGGACTTCTGGCAGAGCTTTCCTATGTAGGCACAGAAGGCCGCCACATGCTCCGTCAGCCAAACATTAACTACCCTGACCTCAGCCAGGTCGCAGCCAACCCTAAGGTCTCAACCAATGCCTTTGTTCCATACAAAGGATTCAGCTCCATTACGCAGATCCGCAGTGACTCCACTGCAAACTACAATGCGCTTCAGGCATATGTATCCAAACGCATGGGAGCATTGCAGTTGACCGCTGGATATACCTGGTCCAAAGCGCTCGCTGATTCGTCGAGTGAAAGCGACAACAGCGAGAACTGGACGGTGCGCCATTACAACTATGGGCCAACCTCGTTCGATCGCCGGAATGCTTTCTTCAGCACGTTCGTGTGGCAGATGCCGAAACTGGCCGGGCACAATGCCTGGGTGCGCAGCACTGCCGGCGGATGGCAACTGAGCGGCGTAGCAAGATTGCAGTCCGGGCAGTACTACACCGTCACCGGGACCACAGCCACCGGCACTCGCCGCGCAGATTACCTGGGTGGATCACTGCACGTCAATCATCCCGGGATTCAAAAATGGTTCAATACCTCGGCCTTTGCCGTGGCGCCCAATGGTCGCTTCGGCACCGCTGGCACAGGGCTGATCGAAGGCCCGGGGCTTGCGCTGTTCGATGCTTCGCTGGGTAAGAACTTTCTGCTCACAGAACGCTTCAATCTGAAGTTTCAGGGAGATTTCTTCAACGCGCTGAACCGCACCAACTTCAGCACGCTGAATACAAATCTCTCAAACACCAACTTTGGAACTCTTTCCAGCGCAAATCCTCCGCGCCAGGTGCAATTAAGCCTGAAGCTGAGCTTTTAGAGCGCCATCACATGCCGGGTCAGATGGCCCGGGCTTCCCATCCTTCGCGC
>DASRBV010000191.1:0-3696 GCA_035653455.1 Pseudacidobacterium sp.
AAACGCTCCGTAGACTGGCTCCATGGCACCGGCTGCCGCGTTCTCGCTTACATGGGCGGAGAACCTTTACTGCGTCCGGACCTGATCCATCGCATCACTTACTATGCAGCGAAAAAAGGCTTCTGGATTTATCTTCCAACCAATGCCCGCCTGCTGCGTACAGAAGTCATTGATAAACTGGCCGATGCCGGTATTTCTACCTTCAACATTGCAGTGGATGCGGTGGATGTGAAACCGGGGCTGCCCAAAGCGCTCAAACCCATACGCAAACAATTTGATTATCTTGTGCGCAAGCAATATGGGTACGGCTACTCGGTCTTTCTGAATATCAATATCTGCCGCAATAACTTAGACGATGTGCGCGAGCTGACCGAGATTGCCCACGACAACGGCATAGCCACCGACTACCACATCAACGAGTCGCCTTTGCTGGAACAGGACGAACACTTCAAGCACCAGGACGACAACGTCACCTACATCACCAAAGAAGACTGGCCCGCCGTCGAGGAAACCATCCAGTGGTTGACAGAGAAACAGGATGCGGGGTACAAGATGGTCAATTCAAATACGCGCCTCTGGCAGATGGTGGACTTCATGAAGGGCAATCATTTCCCCTGGAATTGCCGCGCAGGCCAGAACTCGATGATTATTCGCGTGGACGGGACACTAGCGCCCTGCTTTCCCATGTACACGGCGAAATATGACTGGGGCGTAGTCGGCAACCATAAGTTCGACACGAAGCAGTTGGACCATCAGAAAGAGACCTGCCAGACCCACTGCTTCTCAACACTGAATCACATTCTGGGCTGGTGCTATAACGACCAACGCGTCATTAAGTACTTCTTTAAGCAGTTAGCGCACGGGTTTCAGGGCATGAAGGGACAGATGTAAAAATCTGTTCCTTTTCAGTTTTATCCTGGAAGTCTTCTGCATCTAAGTTACTCATCCCCTAAGGAGAATCTTTATGCCGGCAGCCGCAAACGAAGTTGTTCAGAAAGACTTTGAGATGGAAATCCAGGCGCGCATTGAGGCCGAGCGCGCGCGCCTTCGCGCAGAAGCGGGTCTGAAACGTATGCGCGAATTCCAGCGGCCAGTGGAACGCACCTTCACTGCAGAAGAGCGCGACCGCGTGACCATCCTCTTTGGCGGCCTGACATGGAAGCACGAAGAGATGATCAAGGCCGTCTTTCGCGGCAGCGGCTATCACTGCGAAAACATTCCTACTCCTGTTGTCGCCGATTTCCAGGCCGGCAAGGAATACGGCAACAACGGCCAATGCAATCCCACTTACTTCACGGTCGGCAACCTGGTCCGCTATTTACAAGGACTGGAGAAACAAGGTCTTACTCGTCAGCAAATCATTGATAATTACGTCTTCTTCACTGCTGGCTCCTGCGGCCCCTGCCGGTTCGGCATGTATGAAGCCGAATATCGCTACGCCTTACAGAATGCGGGCTTCGACGGCTTCCGCGTGCTGCTCTTTCAGCAGACCGATGGCATTAAGGCAGCGAGCGGCGAACCGGGACTGAAGTTCTCCGTTGACTTTGGAATGGGGATGCTCAACGCGCTGAATCTGGGTGACGTAATCAATGAGCTTGCGTACCAGATTCGTCCCTTTGAAGTAAATAAAGGCGAGACCGACCGCGTGATTCAGGAAGCGGTAAAGACACTGACCGACACGCTGCGCGACCGCAGGCGCTGGCACATCATGGACGCAGCTCCGGATTGGGCCAAACCCTATCTTGAAAAACACAAGAAGATAGAAGCCATCGGCTGCACGCTTGGCAAAATCGGACACAACCTTTACGGCAAAGAATATGTGGACGCACTCCATGCCTGCCGCGACACCATTGATTCCATTCAGGTAGACCGCCTGCGCGTGAAGCCAGTCATCAAAATTACCGGCGAGTTTTGGGCGCAGACCACTGAAGGCGATGGCAACTTCAATATGTTCGCTTTCCTCGAACGTGAAGGCGCGCAGGTATTAGTAGAACCAATCGCCACCTGGATTGCCTACATGATGTACGTAGCCAAAGAAGGCGCAAAGGCGCGGGCAGAAGTGGAAGCTCCATACAAAGACCCGAAGTGGTGGGAACTCAAGAAACAGTTGGTCAACGATCTGAAGCTATTTAAAAAAACAGGTGGCCTGACTGTCGGCAGCGCGTTGTGGACCTACTTCTATCACCGCACCATCAAGCACATGGGCGGCACGGTGCATCACCTCGTCCCACAGAAGGAGCTGGCGCGTCTGGCGCATCCCTTCTATCACCAGCTTGCGCGCGGCGGCGAAGGCTTTATGGAGGTTGGCAAAAACGTCTATTACACCGTGAACCACCTCTGCCATATGGTCCTGGCGCTCAAGCCCTTCGGCTGCATGCCTTCCACGCAGTCTGATGGCGTGCAATCGCGCGTGGTCAACAAATTCAAGGACATGATCTTCCTGCCCATTGAAACTTCCGGCGAAGGCGAAGTGAACGCGCACAGCCGCGTGCAGATGGCCCTTGCCGAAGCAAAAGCCAAAGCCCGCGCTGAGTTCCAGAGCGTGCTCGACAAGACAGGTAAATCGCTCGACGACCTGCGTGAGTATGTTGCGGAGCATCCAGAACTATCCCGTGCGCTTTATAACGTGCCACACCAGCCCGGTATCGCAGGAACAGCCGCTCAGTTTGCCTCGCATGTCAGTGACTTAATGAATAAGGACAGGGCATACCGGCATCGTGCCCGCGTTTCGATGGCAACAGCAAACGCAGCATAACAAGTGGAGTTACATATGCGCTCAATCATACGGGCCGTTGTAGAAGGATGCCTCGGGGCAGCCGTGGTGGCCGTAGCAGCACTTTTGCACATTGCCGTGCGCAGTGCGCTGCGCCAGCAAGCCGAAAAAGACAGCGACGGTTTTGGCAAGGGCAATAGCAAACGGCCCGTGTTTTTGTCGCGCGCCGATGAACTGTGAACTTTAGGAGATACGGATGCAGCAGCTTCTGGTTGGTCTGGACGTAGGCTCGACAACAGTAAAAGCCATTGTGGTGGATGCCGCCACTGACGCCATCCTCTGGCAAGACTATCAGCGCCACGAAACAAGGCAGCCTGAAAAAGTGCTCGAATTCCTGCGCCGTATGGAATTAGAGGCCGGAATTACACAGGAAAACTGCCGCATCTTCGTCACCGGCTCCGGCGGCGGGACACTCGCTGACCTCATCGGCGCAAAATTTGTGCAGGAAGTCCATGCCGTTTCGCTTGCCGTCGAGAAGCTGCATCCCGAAGTCTATTCGGTGATCGAACTTGGCGGTCAGGACGCGAAGATCATCGTCTTTAAAGATGACGAAGAGACCGGGCGCAAAAAGAAAATTCCTTCCATGAACGACAAGTGCGCCGGTGGCACGGGCGCCGTCATTGACAAGATCAACGCCAAACTCAAGATTCCCGCGGCAGAGCTTGCCAACCAGGGATATCACGGCATCAAGCTGCACAAAGTTGCCGGCAAATGCGGTGTCTTTGCGGAAACCGACATTAATGGCCTGCAGAAAACAGGTACTCCCTCGCACGAATTGATGGCTTCCCTCTTTGAAGCCATCGTCTTGCAGAACCTCAGTGTTCTCACACGCGGAAATACGCTTCGTCCGCACGTTCTTCTGCTCGGAGGGCCCAACACCTTCATTCGCGGCATGCGCGAGGCGTGGCAGGCGAACATTCCGC
>DASRBV010000192.1:0-4588 GCA_035653455.1 Pseudacidobacterium sp.
TCCCTCAAGCAGTACGCCCTCGCCGGGCAGAATTGCAGCTACCGGGACGCCTGTGGCAACGACAGCGCCGGCCTCGCGCGCGGCGTCGCAGAAGTAAAACGAGACCATGCCCATTCCGCCCTTTACGTATCCCCACATGCCAGGCATTCCGCCCAGCCGTCCGGAAGAGTGATGAAAGCGAATCGAAGCAGTACCAGCATCGAATGGGCTGGCGTTGGTGCCAATCACTCCTTGCCCAAGAAGAGCAATGTGCAGGCGCTCGTCCTGAAGATAGTGCTCGACGAACTCCGCCATAGACCAGGAGAAGAGCACGCTCCTCGCTTCTTCGTCCTGTCCCAGACGCTCTTCCATCTGCTCGCGTGTGGGTGCATCGCCAATCCACAGGTCGCCATCGCCTGCTGGACGCAGGGCATCGCGCAGCCGGCGGATGACATCGCACATTGCCTTCCAGCCATTCAGATCGCGGCTGCTGAAGCGGCGGACTTCCTCTTCGCATTTTGCGTCGTCGTCCCAGAGTTGGATGCTTGTTCCATCCAGAAATGGCACAAACAGGCCATTGATTGCCGGGCTCCACGCAAAACCGCGTTGCGGTAGATTGAGTTCTTTCACTACCAGTGGATGCAGCAGTCCGGCCAGATACGCGCAGGGAGACATGCGCACTCCGGGAAATGGCTCCTCAATGGTGCATGCTCCTCCTACGCGTTCGCGCGCTTCGAGCACCAGCACACGCTTTCCAGCACGCGCAAGATATGCGGCGCACGCAAGACCGTTGTGGCCTGCACCTACGATAATGACATCCCACATACGCTGCGCCAGTTCTTTCGCCGGCGCGGGCAGGCCGACTTTTCCCAGGACCTTTGCTGTTTCTGACATGCGCTGCAATGCAGGTTACATCAAAGCGAAGCGCTCGCGCACTTCATACCTTGGCCCGGATGGTTCCGTGAAGCTCTGGTACAGTAAAAATTCTCTTGCGACAAAAGGAGGAAATTTTACCGGAGCGTGTTTTTCTACTTCGCGCCGCAGCCGCTCAAGGTCTGAAGAAGGAGCACGTCCCTTGTTGCGCGCAAGCGTGATGTGCGGAGAGTACGGCCGCGCTTCCGGCACAAAGCCGCATTGCAGCAGGGCCTGTTGCGTTACGCGATGCAGCGCAAGCAGCGTTTCAGTTTTCTCAATGGCTATGTGAAACACTCCCGCACGCTCAAAGAAATCCGGCGCAGCAAGCCGCACTTCCACCGCATGGGTGCGGACGGCTTGCAGTCTCTCCACAATGCAACTGTAACGGTCATCTTTGACTTCGCCGAGAAACTGCAAGGTCACGTGCCATTGCTGTGGAGGCGACCACCGCAGAGTGGGAAACCCGCGTTGGATCCTGCTTACAAATGCGCCTGAAATGTCCGTCGTTTTCTCGTCCAGCGCCAGACCTGTAAAAAGCCGCATAGATTTCACCTGAGCGGAATTGCATGTTCCGCAATGTTCCATCCGGAGATGACGACCGTTGCACTTTCCGGAGTGCCTGCGGGAAGCTGCGCGGTAAGGATGCGCGATTCTCCCGGCATCAGCTCAAGATAATTATCTGACCAGATGACCGGCGTGATGTCTTCTCCGTCTGCATTGCGGACCGACACCGAAACCTGAAAGGCCAGTGCGTCCGACGGATTCTGTAGATGCAATGTGACGGTCCTGTTTTTCATGCTTGTGATGTGTGCCTGCACTTGCGCTTTTGGCATGTTTCCGAGGGACTTCATGTCTTCATGCTGAAGCGCCGGAGTGTGCGTGTAATCAGTCTTTGGCCAGTCGAAGGTCGTAAGAGCGGAAGGTATCCAGTAAAAATTGCGGCTGATGATCTCGCCTCGCTCTTTCCTCAGCGTCAGGTCAACGAAATACAGGCTCGAAGGGTTGGCAAAGACCGGATCCGGGATCAGAATGGTGCGCTGTGAAGTGTCTGCAGCGATGGTAAGTTCCTGCACTTTTGAAAACAGCTTCTTCAGGTTGATGTCATACACACTTGCTTCTGCAATGAGACGCGGCGACGGCTGATAAGTGCTGTTCACGACTACAATACTGTGATCGTCATAGGAATACTGCACATGCAGCGGCTCGCATGCTTTCTTTGTGCCGTAATAACCGCCACCTGCGTCGAGATAATAGTCATACAGATGCCATATGTTGGAAGGCCATGCATTATTGAGCATCCACTGGATGACGCCCGTGGATGTGTACTTGTTGCGCGTGTAGGCCTCAAACATAGAGCGCTCGCTGTCATAGGCCATCGTCTGTGCGATGCGCACGTAGGTCTTTAAATCCTGTGGAGCGCCATAGGCGGCGTTCATCGCCTCATTGAAAACGGTAAGACGCGAAAATTTTCCGCTGCCGTTATGGAAGTCCCATGAAGGAGTATCTGTAGGCCACATCTGGTTCGCGGGCAGAAACTTCCTCAGGCTGCTGATGGTGGGAATCGCCGGGCCGGAACTGGTTTCCGTGTTAAAGCCCCACGCGCCGCCATGTTTGCCTTTGTCCACATACCAGTAAGATGGCGCAACGTAATCATAAGGCCCCGTCATCTTCACTCCGCTTGCGCCAGTGACGGTAGTAGAGCGCGCCGATGCTGATGACAGGATGGGATTGGGCCAGTGCGTCTGCGCTTCCACGTCCAGATACATGCGTTCCACATCGGGAGGAGGAGGGTTGTCGCTTCCATTCAGCCACACGAGCAGGCTTGCATGGCTGCGAATACGCAGCATCTGTGAACGCAGCGATTCTCTGGCGACCTGATAATTCTCCTGACTCCACTTGCTCCAGTGCTCCCATTGGTCGCAGCAGCACCAGCCCAGCATGATCAAAATCCCCTGCTCGTCGGCCAGACGGAAGAAGTCTTCTGTTTCCAGTTTTCCTTCCAGCCGAATGGTGTTCAGGTGCATGTCGCGCACCAGCATGAACTGCTCCCGCAACCGCTGCGGGTCTTCGCGCAACAGCATGTCTGGCGACCAGCCCGCGCCGCGAACAAGAATGGGTTTGCCATTGACGCGAAAAAGGCGATGGCCCTTGCCGGTAAGCTCCGACGTAATCTCACGGATGCCAAAGCGCACAGATTGCTCATCGGAGACCTTGCCACGCGTTACAAAGCGCAGACTGAGCACCTCCAGATGCGGCGTGCCCATCTGATACGGCCACCAGATCTGCGGGTCTTTCAATTTGAGTTGTGTGAACTGTTCAGGATGAAAGACAACGGTTTTGTCTTCGTGCGGCGCTAGGTTCACCGGTTGTTCAATCCTGATATTTGCAACTGTTCCAGTTACATTCCCATGCACCGGTCTGTCTGTGGCGTTGTGCAGCTCAGCGTACACGGTAAGATTGGCCTGTTTTAGCGATGCATCTGTGAAGTGCGTCACGACCATGGGCGAGCGGAGGGTCACCGGGCCGCTGGTCGTGAGGTCTACAGCACCCCACAAGCCCATGTCTTTATCTGGCGGAGCGGGGTTCCAGTCCACCCAGTTAATGCCGAGGTCGGTCTCGGAAGGCGCGAATGTTTCCACGGCAAGAACATTTGGCTTGCCGTAGACAATTTTGTCTGTCACATCGAATTCGTACGTGCGATATGCGCCTGCAACCTGCGTTGAGTCGGCAATGCGTTTGCCGTTAAGCCAGACATCGGCACGATAGTTGATTCCGGCAAAACGCAGCCATACCGTGCGTCCTTTCCGGGCAGCAGGAACAACGAATTCCTTGCGATACCACCATCCGCAGCGGTAAGGACTGTCTTCCGGCATGGGCAGGTTCGCAAAGATGCGGCCGATTGGATAGGTAGTTCCTGGAATATTACGCAGGTTTGTGCCGAAGTAGGGCTGTTGATAAACGCCTGCATTGACCTGTACCGTCAGCACAGTTGCAGGCACGCTGGTTTTGTACCAGCCTTCCGGATGATACGCAGTGGTGGAGATTCCTGCGCCATCGGTCTGCAATTTGCAGGCCGACTGCACGCTCCATCCTTCACGAAGGGCATCTGCATTCGCCGTGAAAAAAGCGGTACAGCCCAGGACAAGCGCGGCAAAAAAGGATGCAGTTTTCCGCAACATGCAGAGGTCTTCCTCCGGAGATGCTGACTCAGGAATTTAAACTTCCATCCTAACTGCACAATGCGGAGTTCGTGCGCTAAAGCAGCTCTTTCGGGGCGTGCCTGAGCGCAATTTCCACTGTCTGGTTGCCGAGCCGTGGATGTTTCGCTGTCAGCCGCGCCGTGCCGGCTTTTTCTTTGGCGCGGACCCAGACGGCCGTCTTTATGAAGTCACGCCTGTCCATGTACCGTTCCATGAAATGAAAGCGTTTTCATGCTTTCAAAAAAAACAATACATGAATCGGCCCGCTTTATGCACTGTCTCGCTGAAATTTAGAACCTGAGAGCATCGCTGCCTTGCAGCCTGTTGCACTACAGCGATACGATTCACACAATAGGCCCGCCATCTCGTCCAGGAGATTGATATGAGTCCGTTTACCCGCCGGGAATTTCTAAAAGGATCGTTGGCAGCAGGCACAGTGGCCACGGTCGGCGCTCTTCCTCTCTCCGCAGCCCGTCGCACCGCGACTGACATGG
>DASRBV010000193.1:0-4347 GCA_035653455.1 Pseudacidobacterium sp.
ATGTGCGTTCGGGTGCGTATCTCAAATGGATTGAAACCAACTATGCGGGGCGGACTGCATGATGAAGGGGATTGTGCTGGCAGGCGGTTCGGGAACGCGCCTCTATCCGGTGACACATGTCGTTTCCAAGCAACTGCTTCCCGTCTATGACAAGCCGATGATTTATTACCCGCTGAGTACGCTGATGCTTGCCGGGATTCGCGACATTCTGATTATTTCCACCCCGCAGGACACTTCGCGCTTTGCCGATCTTCTGGGGACAGGCGAACAGTGGGGCGTCAGCTTTTCTTATGCCGTGCAGCCGAGTCCTGATGGACTGGCGCAGGCCTTTCTTATTGGAAAAGAGTTTATCGGCAAAGATCCCTGCGCACTGGTACTGGGCGACAACATCTTTTATGGCCAGTCGCTCTCCGGGCAATTACAACGGGCCGCGAAAAAGACCTCCGGAGCGACGGTCTTTGCCTATCCTGTGAATGACCCGGAGCGATATGGCGTAGTGGAATTCGATGCGCAGGGGCGCGCCATCAGCCTGGAAGAAAAGCCAGTCAAGCCAAAGTCGCGCTACGCGGTTACGGGGCTTTATTTCTATGACAACGATGTGGTGGGGCTGGCGTCGGGTTTGAAACCTTCAGCGCGGGGTGAGCTTGAGATCACAGACCTGAACCGCTGTTATCTGGAACGCGGGACACTGGATGTGGAGATCATGGGCCGCGGTATGGCATGGCTGGACACAGGAACGCACGACTCGCTTTTTGAGGCCGGGCTGTTTATTCAGACCATCGAGCACCGGCAGGGGCTGAAGGTCGCCTGCCCGGAGGAGATCGCCTTCCGCTCCGGATACATCACGGCTGCGCAACTTGAAAAGCTGGCGCAGCCAGTCCGCAAGAGTGGATACGGGCAGTATCTTCTGTCCCTTCTGAACGAGCCGTATTTTCCGGCCAACGCATAGGTTTCCCGTTATGAATGTGATTGAAACTGCATTGCCTGGCGTGTTGATACTTGAGCCGCGTATCTTCAGGGATGCGCGGGGGGCCTTTTGCGAAACCTACAATGAGCGTGCGATGACGGCCCTGGGGCTGCCTACACACTGGGTGCAGGACAATTTCTCTGTGTCCAGAAAGAACGTCGTGCGCGGTATTCATTATCAGATCCAGAACACGCAGGGAAAGCTCGTGCGCGTGACCCATGGAGTGGTCTGGGACGTGGCCGTGGACCTGCGGAGAAGTTCTCCTGCATTTGGCCAGCATGTGGGTGTGGAGCTTTCCGGTGAAAATGGACGCATGTTCTGGATACCGGAAGGGTTTGGGCATGGATTTGTAACTTTGTCAGAGGTTGCAGGGTTCGCCTATAAAGTGACCGACTACTACTCTCCTGCCGGAGAGCGGACGTTGCTGTGGAATGATCCGGAGCTGGGGATTGAGTGGCCTGTATCTGCCGCAGAGGCCATTGTCTCTGAAAAAGACCAGCAGGGAAGGCCGCTGCGTGAAGCGGAGCTATTTCCATGAGTCAGCGGAAATTCCTTCTTCTGGGAGCAAAAGGCCAGGTAGGAACTGAGCTGCGGCGCAGCTTTGCCGGTGCCGGGGAAGTGATTGCGTGCGACCGCCGGCAGGCCGATCTTTCCCAGCCCGAGGGTCTGCGTGAGCTTGTGCGCGAAGTCCGGCCTGACGTCATTCTGAATGCGGCGGCCTATACGGCGGTGGACCGGGCCGAGTCAGAGCCGGAGCTGGCGATGACGATTAATGCCACTGCTCCGCGTGTTCTTGCCGAAGAGGCAGCAAAAACGGGCGCATTACTCGTGCATTATTCGACCGACTACGTCTTTGATGGAACAAAAGACGGGCCGTGGATCGAGACAGATGCTACGAATCCGCTGAGTATTTACGGAAAAACCAAGCTGGCCGGCGAGCGGGCGATCCAGGAAGCCGGTGGTACATACCTGATCTTCAGGACGAGCTGGGTCTTTGGCCCGCATGGACATAACTTTCTGCTGACGATGCTCCGGCTGGGCAAAGAAAGGCCGCAGTTGCGTATTGTGGATGACCAGATTGGCGCGCCTACTTCTTCCAGTGAGATAGCAAAGGCCACACGCGCTGTTCTTGAAGAATTTACCAGCGCTAAGCGCGGCATTTATCACATGACGTGCTCGGGGCAGACATCGTGGTATGGCTTTGCGCGCGCTATTTTCGCAGATGCACCTGCTCCGGAGATCATCCCGATTCCATCCGCGGAGTATCCGACTCCGGCGAAACGCCCCCGGAACTCAGTTCTGAGCAATGAGAAGCTGAAGGCCACTTTTGGCGTGGGGCTTTCAGGCTGGCAGGAAGCACTGCGGCAGGCACTGCAGAGTCTCTGATTATTTAGTTGCAAAATACCCTTTACTGGCGCGGACCGTATATTTGCGGTCGAGGCAGAAAAGATAAATGGTGCGGAAGGCCCCGTTTGCGACAAAGTCAGCGGGCTTATAGACCAGTGAATACTGGCTGCGCAATTCGTCCTCGATGTCCTGAAAATTGCTGTACATGTCTTCCATGCGTTTGGGAAAGAAGGAGCGTCCACCAGTGGCGAGGGCGATTTTTTCAAGCACATCGTCGCCGCGGTCGCGGCTGGGGCTGGTATTGGTGCTGATGGTGTAGACGATGGTCTGCGCGCGCTGGCACATTTTAATGGCGTCATCCAGATAGGCATGGCTCTGGTTGTCATTGCCATCCGAGACAAGAATCATCGCCCTGCGGACCGGCTCGCGTTCGCGCGCAGCGTCGAGCATTTTATCGCGGCATGCGCTGTAAACGGCGTCAAACAGGGCGGTGCCGCCGCCGGGTTGCAATGCGTTGATGCCGGTGTTCAGCAGATCAAGGTTGTTGGTCCAGTCCTGCTTATAGTCGGGCGTCACGTCAAAGCCCATCACAAAGGCCTTGTCGGTCTTCGGGCGGAGTATCTGTAACAGGAACTCGCTTGCCGATTGCTGCTCAAATTGAAAGCGCTGGCGGATGGAGGTGCTGGTGTCAATCACAATGCCAACGCGCAGCGGCAGGTTTGTCTGCTGGGTAAAGCTGAAGACCTGCGCCGGGGCCTTCTGGTCATCAAGCAGGGCGAAGTCATTGAGCTTCAGGTCTTTAATAAAGCGGCCGTGCTTGTCAGTGACCGTGAAGACCAGATTGACTTCGTTGGCCGAGGTCGTGATGGTGTATTCCTGGTCCTGCGGCTGCTGGCCGTTTGCGTGCGCGGGCTGAGGCTGGCTTGCATTCGGAGCAGGCTGCTGTTGCGTCTGGACCGGAGCAGGCGGTGTTGTCTGTGCAGCAGCAAATGAGATAGAAAAAGCTGCGCTGAGGGCGCAGATAAGGATTTTCCGGGAAACGACCGTCTTCATTGTGGCTGAGGCCATTCTACATAATGTCAGGGCGCAGGGCACAGGGCAAAGACGAGTCCTGTCCGGAAGGCATCTGCTTACAGGAGGACAACAGCTATACTGCTGACGATGAAGAAAATCCGTTTTCTGTTCCTTGCAGCCTTTGCGCTTCTCATGTTGGACGTTCCTGCTTGTCTTTCGCAAACACCTGTTCCCGCACCGTCAGCCGCGGACATTCTGCGGCAACTACCCAAGCCAATCTTTCTGTGGCCGAATGGCGCTCCAGGCGCTCTGGGCGATACCGAGGCGGACAAACCGCGCCTCTATCCTTTTGTTCCGAAAAAGAAATCAACGACTGCTGCTGTTCTTGTGATTCCAGGCGGTGGATATCAGCATGTGGCCATCGGACATGAAGGTTTTCAGTACGCCCTGTGGCTGAATGATCAAGGGGTCACGGCCTTTGTCCTCGATTATCGCGTTGCACCTTACAAATATCCCGTTGAGATTCAGGATGGAATGCGCGCCATGCGTTATGTGCGCGCGCACGCCAGTGAATTCGGAGTTGATCCAAACCGGATTGGTGTGTGGGGGTCTTCGGCAGGAGGCCATCTGGCGTCCACCCTCGGAGTGCATGGCAACGACGCCGCTCCGCCTCCGGACAATGACCCTTTCAATCAGACGGACGCAAAGCCGGATTTTATGGTCCTTTCTTATCCGGTTGTCAGCATGGAACTGCCCGAAACACATGCTGGCTCACTGCACAATCTGCTGGGTGAAAATCCTGATTCTGCTTTAGCGGAGAAACTTTCGAACCAGTTGACGGCAAACGCGCAGACCCCGCCGACTTTTCTTTTTGCTACAACCCGAGATCCCGCGGTCCCGGTAGAAAACAGCCTTGACCTGTACCGCACGCTGGAGCGGGCGCATGTGCCTGTCGAGATGCACCTGTATGACTACGCGAACCACGGGTGCGGCCTGTGCGGCGATATTCCGGAGCTTTC
>DASRBV010000194.1:0-13008 GCA_035653455.1 Pseudacidobacterium sp.
GAACAGGCCCAATCTGATCCGTCCCGGCACGCATCCCCAGGCCCAACAGCAGCAGCGCCCGGCCTCTCCGCAGCGTATCGAAGCCCGTCCGCAAGAGCAGGAATACCGCCCTGCTCCGCAGCAGAGACAGGAAACGAGACCTGCACAACCACAGCCACGCCCGCAGCAGGAATATCATCCTGCGCCCGCTCCACAGCCGCGTCCAATAGATCGCCCGCAACCACAACCTCAGCACGAGGAACAACCTCGCCCACAACCACAACGTCAGGAGCCACCTCGCCCCCAGCAGGAACACCCTCACGCAGAAGTGCCGAAGCCGTCGCCTGCACGTGCTGAAAACCACCCGCAGCCGCACACAGAAGCAGGACACGGAAGATAACCGAAGTTTCCATCCTTCGCTTATGTGCAGGATGGAAACCTCGAATGCACGTTCCTCAAGCCTTCCTGGCCACGACGATCCTCAACGGCGGGAAGGTATAAAGTGGGTTCCCCCAGTGCATTTCCGTAGTCAAACCGGCGCGCTGAAGCTCCTCAGCATACTCTTTCGTATTCTTGTAATCAGAAAGAATGGCCACGCCTCCAGGCTTGAGTACGCGCGCAATCTGCTGCACGGCGCGCAGCCGGGCCGGCCTGTCATAAATGTTGTGCAAACAGAGATTGGAAAGCACAACATTGAAACTCGCGTCTGGAAAAGGCATCTCCTGCGCCGCAACGCTTACCAGTTCGCATCGGCTGTTCACGCCTTCCAATTCCAGATTGCGCTGCGTGGCTGCCTCGGAATTTCCGGCCATGTCTTCCTTTGACCAGATATCTATTCCCGTAGCATGTCCGCTGTTGAGCTTCTTCGCCGCCCAGGCAAGCAGAAGTCCGCGTCCGCAGCCTATATCGAGGACCGTCTCATCTCCGCGCCACTGATAAAGAGAAAGCATCAGATCGCGGTGGCGGAACTTCCCATATTTAACATAGAAAAGGTAAAGCAGTCCCTCAAGTATCAGGAACAATCCAGTCCAGAAAAACATGGGGCGAAGAAGAAAGATCACATGCGAGATGTGTACTGCGCGCGGGCCAAAAATTCCAAGTAGCAGGCAGGGAACGCCAAACAGAAATAAATTGCGCAGCACGCCGGGAGCATCTACACCGTAGTCGGGTTTGTTTTTCATTTGGAAGATGATATCTTGCGGTGTTCCATCATCTCCATTGCTTTCATCAACAGGTCTCTCATGAGCGAATCGTGGTCGTATCCGGAAGACCATGCACGCCTGCACCCGGCAGCAGCGATCCGGTTTCTCGCTTCTTCATCCGGAAGATAGCGCTGTATCTTTGCAATGCACTCTTCCTTCGTAGAAAAGAAAACGGCCTCTTCATCTTCCTTAAACAGCTCGAGATGGCGCGGCGTGCGCTCAGCCAGCATAAAGCCGCCACAGGCAGTAATTTCGTAAGAACGCTGCGCCGCCTCATCCTGATTGGATTTGGTCACAAAACAGAGGTTGATCTTCGATTTCCAGAGGGCTTCCCGGTATTCCTTGCCTCTTAACGGGCCGTTCTTAAAGACGGCCTGCATCACTTCCGGCGCAAGCTCTTTTTCCCACGGCGCGCGCGGCCCGGAAATGTCGAGCGGAACACCGGCTTTGAAAAGCGACGTAAACCACTCGGCACGATCGTCATAGGGCGAGCCGATGAAGGACACGCTTCTCGTCCGCTCGTTGTCTGTAACAGGAGAAGGCGAAGGGAAGTGTACATCGCGATCAAAGCCCACCAGCGTCAGCACGACATCCTTAGCGCCATGGGCCTTGAACGCATCAATGCTTACTTTCCGCTGCACGGCATTAAGATCAAACTTGGGCAGCGCTTTGCGAAACAACCGGAAGCCAGGGTCCTTACGCGGGCCAAACGGATTATCAATGAAAAGATCAATCAGGAAGACGCCCTGCTGCCGCAGTCTGCGAAGTGTGCCTGGAGTCAGAGACAAAGGCTTGTCCGCAAGCAAAACATTGGCCTTATTTCTGACCGCGGTATCAAGAACAAACCGGTTGAACTTCCACACCTTCGGGCCGAACTGAGTACGAAAGCGAATCTTGTCTACAATGCTGGATACCGGGAGATGCTCATCTGTCCGGACAACCCAGGCGCCATCCAGGCCCATGCGCTGCAAGGCATTCCAACGCCCCAGACTTGCAGAGCCAGGGTTTGTTTCAGCCACAACGTATAAGACCCGCAGAGAGCTCGGTGTCATTACAACTCCGTTGTTTTTGTCTCGACCAGATTCGCCGCCTTTGCCAGAAATTCACCCAGCGGCATCTGCCCCTGGTCGCCCTTTCCGCGGGTGCGCACGCTCACGGCACCTGCTTCGGCTTCCTTGTCACCCATCACCAGCACATACGGCACCTTTTGCATCGTAAAGTCGCGGATTTTTGCATTCATCTTTTCGTTACGAGCATCCAGTTCCACGCGCAGCCCGGCATTTTGTAACTGCTGTTGGATTTTTTCTGCATACTCCACATGCCGTTCGCTGATCGGCACCAGGCCCACCTGCACTGGGGCCAGCCAGAATGGAAATGCTCCGGCGTAATGCTCAATCAACACACCAAAGAACCGCTCGACTGACCCGAACAGCGCGCGATGTACCATCACCGGCTGGTGGCGTTCGCCGTCCTCGCCTACATATTCAAGCTCGAACCTTGCAGGCAGATTAAAGTCAAACTGTACGGTCGAGAGCTGCCAAAGACGCCCCAGAACGTCCACCAGCTTTACATCAATCTTCGGCCCGTAAAATGCTGCTTCGCCGGGGATGGTCTTGAACGGAATACCCTTGCGGTCCAGCGCGTTTTCAAGCGAACGGATGGCCAGGTTCCATTTCTCATCTGACCCGGCGTAGCTCTGCCTGTCTTTCGGGTCCCAGGTGGAAAGCTCAACCTTGAAATCGCTGAAACCGAAGGTTTTCAGAACAGACTGAGCAAAATCAATACAGGCCACTACCTCATCTTCAATCTGCTCTGGCGTGCAGAAGATATGTGCATCGTCCTGTGTAAATCCACGCACGCGCAGCAGACCGTGCATCGTGCCGGAGCGCTCATAGCGGTAAACATTGCCTAACTCCGCCAGGCGCACAGGAAGGTCGCGATAGCTCTTCGGCGAATTTTTATAGATCAGGATGTGCCCGGGGCAGTTCATTGGCTTCAGCCGGTAGTCGGCGTCATCCAGTTCCATGGGTGTGAACATGTTCTGCGCATAGAAGCCTTCATGCCCGCTCACTTTCCAAAGCTCGGTGCGCATCACATGCGGGGTGTAGACCAAATCGTAACCGCGACGGATACACTCTTCCCGCATCCAGTCTTCCATCACCTTGCGAATGATGGCGCCTTTGGGATGCCAGAAGATCAGCCCCGATCCGGCCAGTTCCTGGATGGAAAACAAATCCAGTTGTTTGCCCAGCACGCGATGGTCGCGTTTCGCCGCCTCTTCCAGCCGCGCAAAATGCTCGTCCAGTTCTTTTCTGGAGAAGAAGGCTGTGCCATAAATGCGTTGCAATTGCGGGTTTTTCTCATCTCCCAGCCAGTACGCGCCTGCAAGGTTCGTCACCTTGAACGCCTTCACGCGCCCCGTCGAAGGAACATGCGGTCCACGGCAGAAGTCCACGAACGCCCCATTGCGGTACAGCGAAATCTGCTCCCCCGGTTTGGTAAAGCGTTCAATAAAGTGGACCTTCATGAAATCGTTGTCCGCCCGGAAGCGCTGGAGGCCTTCCTCGCGCGGCTCCCATTCGCGGACAAACTTCTCATCCCGCGCGACGACGTCGGCCATCTTCTCTTCAATCTTCTTCAGGTCTTCGGGAGTAAACGGCGTAGGGCGGTAAAAGTCATAGAAGAAGCCTGCATCCGTCGCCGGACCATGTCCCAGCTTGGTCTCGGGAAACAGCTCCAGCACTGCCGTAGCGAGCACGTGCGCCGCTGAGTGTCGTAACACTTTGAGCGCGTCAGGGTCCTTTTCCGTCAGGATTTCGAGCGCCACGTCTTCGTGGAGTGGGGCCGAGAGGTCTACCAGCCGCTCGCCATGCGTGTTTTCCGCGCTATACATGGCGGCCTCGCCCTCAGTCTCATGCAGAACCGCCGCTGCTGCCGTACTCCCATTGCCATTCAGTGGCCGGATACGCGCCACCACTGCTGCAGACGCAAGTCTGGGCGAAATGCTCTTTGCTACGTCCAGCGGAGTAGACCCCGCCGGTAGTTCTTTTTGAGAACCGTCAGGAAGCTGTACACGAATAGAGGTAACAGGCGAACTCATGGGTAAATAGATAGGTTTCAGTCTTAAATCCATGCTATCAGGCATGGCAGGGTGCTTCCGGGTGAGGAGGGGCATAGTGCGCTATGAAAATTGTCATCCAGATCCTGAGGGCGGTGAAGGACAGAACCTGCAGGAGCTGAGGATCCGGTTCAACGCACGGTTATAGCGCACGTTAAATGCCAAACACCAAACACTCCATAAAGGGACCTTTCCCTTCGCCGATGAAGGCTATGTGTAACGTGGTTCCTGCAGGAACAGGTGACCCGGCCCTCAACCGGGCAGGTACCCGGAGCAGGCAATCCAATCCACACAGAAGAGGAGCACAACATATCATGTCATTGGGTGTCCTGAATAACATCTCCGCGCTCTACGCGGCGAACAACCTGAACCAGACACAGGCAAGTCTGCAGAACGTGCTGACACAGCTTTCGTCTGGCTCGCGCATCAACTCCGGCGCGGACGACGCCGCCGGACTCTCACTCGCCAATGGTCTGACTGCTTCTGCCACGGCACTGTCGCAGTCAGCGAAAAACGCGTCTGAAGGCGTGGACTTTCTGCAGGTGGCAGATGGCGCGCTTTCGCAGGTCACCAACCTGTTGAACCGTGCGGTCACGCTGGCCACGGAAGCTTCCAACGGCACGTTAAATGCCGCGCAGCAGGCAGCCACGCAGGCTGAGTATTCGAGTATTATGACCGAAATTTCGACCATCAACTCGAACACGGAATACAATGGCATCAACGTCTTCAGCAATGCTGCCAATATTTATACGTCGGATGGTACGGTCAATCAGTCCTATGCCACTTCTGCGCTTGGCAGCACGAGTTCAGATTCGTTGAAGCTGGGTTCCGTGGTTTACGTGAGCGGAAACGTGGCGGCGGCCACCACAACGCAGGCTGGAAAGACTGACAGCTACGGCAATGCCATCAAAGCAGCTGATAATCTTCTGACGGCAACAGACCCCAGTGGACACAATGTCGTCATTGATCTGACGGCAATGGGCGACACCACCACGGCTGCCGGCGCTCTTTCAGCGGCCACCGCAGTAGCCATTTCCGGAGGTAAGGCGCTTGCTGGAGGGGTAGCTGCGGCCACCGCAGCCGGAACAGATGAATACGGTTCGGCTTACACCACGGCCAATCAGGTATTCACATCCGGTGCGACGGTCATCAACATGGGTACAACTGCTCCAACTTCCAACGAGTATGTTGGCACCTCTCTGAGCAACAATGCGCAGGCCGAAGTCGCCCTCAATGCGATTACTTCTGCGATTGCACAGGTTGCATCCAGCCGCGGCACCGAAGGTGCTGAAATTAACACACTGTCTGCAGTTGAGAATGTGCAGACTACCCAGTCCACCAACACAACTTCAGCAGAGAACGACGTCGTTGCCACAGATTACGCGTCCGCGACATCCAACCTGTCGAAGTATGAAATTCTGAGCCAGACCGGCATCAGCGCCCTGGCACAGGCCAACAGCACACAGCAACTAGTTGAGAAACTGCTCCAGTAATTTATGGTTGTGGGACAGCGAGAGAGAATTGAGTATTTCTCGCTGTCCTTTTTACCGCTGTGCAAGCGCACAAGTTATAAAAGCGGGCACAAGATTATACAACTACACATGAAGTCCACTTCCGCGCTATTTAAAATGGCAGGGAAATTTTTTCTTACTTACTACTTTCAGTACGCCCCTTTCATCCAGGCACCGAACCCTACCGCCCTTTTCGTGCATTCTTTCGCGGATAGCCCGTAGATTGCCGCACCGTGAGCCTGGTGGGAACAGGCCATATTTTTTTGGTGTGAGCATGGACTGGCTCGATGTGTGAACGCAGGGCCGAGAAGGCAGCACGCGCCAGATCGTTGCGCGACATACGTACCGTAGTCAGCGGAGGATAGACGAACTCAGCCAGGTGAATGTCGTCAAAGCCGATGACGGAGATATCTTCCGGGACGCGCAGTCCTGCCTTGGCCAGCACCCGCAGTGCACCAATCGCCGTCATATCATTCGAGCACATCACCGCAGTAGGAAGCTCTTTCTGCTGCAGAAGCAGTTCCATCGCCTTCATGCCGCCTTCCAATGTGTGATTGCCCTCGAGCATCCACACATCCGGAGGATGCACGCCAATCTCTTCTGCCGAACTCAAAAACGCGCTGCGACGCAACTGGCAAGAGCGCTGATGCATAGGGCCGCTGATGAAGCCCAGCTTGCGGTGCCCCAGCGCCGCAAGGTGTTGCACACCTTCGCGGATACCGTGATGATAGTCCACAACAAGTGTGCTGACGTTTTCGCTTGGTGGGGCCGCGTCCACAAAGACCATCGGAATATTGCGCGATACCAGCTCGTCGAGCAGAGGCTCCTCGATGCCAAAGGTCATCACGGCAACGCCTTCCACTTTACGCTCAATCATGCGCCGGATGCAGATTTCCATCCGCTGCGGATCGTAGTTTGTCGAACCAATCAGGATTTCGTAGTTGTGCTCAATGGCCACGTCTTCAAAGCCCTGGATCAGCTCCGGAAAGAACGGGTTCGTGATTTCCGAAATTAAAAGGCCAAACAGGCGGCTGCGACCGGAGACCAACGCGCGCGCCTGTGTGTTAGGAAAATAGTTCAGTTCCTCAATTGCCTTCCAGACGCGCTTGGCCAGTTCCTTGTCCACAGTTGGAACTTTGTTGATGGTGCGTGATACAGTCGCAATAGAGACACGCGCATGACGGGCCACGTCGCGAATGTCGAGCCGCTTCTTTTCCGTGGATTTCTGGCGAGATCGTTTCTTTATCATGCTTGCAGGCGATTTTTACTTGACGTGGCAAGTGTAAATTGCGTAACTTCAAAAAGCTAGTAAACGTTTGCTGAAAAATTAGTTTAGCGGGAAAAATTTTTCATAGAAGACGAAACATAAATCGGTTTAGTAATATGGCCGTGTCTGAATTTTTCCCGCAGTCCTGGATTGAGAGGTCTTTCTTTTATGCTTGATGGTCTTCGTGAGCAGGTCCTGGAGGCCAATCTTGAACTGGTCCGCCGTGGACTCGTTCTTTATACGTTTGGAAATGCCAGCGGCATTGACCGCCAAACCGGACTGGTCGCCATTAAGCCCAGCGGCGTGCCCTACGAAGAGATGAAGCCCGAACATATGGTCATCACCGACCTGACCGGGAAGATTGTAGAAGGCAATCTGAAGCCGTCCTCTGACCTGGCAACACATCTTCTGCTTTACCGCGAGTTTTCCACCATCGGTGCTGTCGTCCACACGCACTCTGAATACGCTACGGCATGGGCGCAGGCGGGCCGCAGTATCCCTGCTTATGGAACCACGCACGCGGACTATTTTTACGGGCCGGTTCCGGTGACCGAAGAGCTTACCGCCGAGGAGATCAACGGCGACTACGTCCACAATACCGGGCTGGCCATCGTCCGGCGCTTCCGCGATCTGGATCCGGATGCGGTGCCATCTGTTCTGGTTGCCGGACACGCGCCCTTCTGCTGGGGCAAGACGCCACATGACGCTGCGCACAACGCTGTAGTGCTGGAAGCCGTGGCGCGCATGGCGTATTACACGGCCACATTGAATCCTGAGTGCAGGGGAGTTTCGCAGGCGCTGCTGGACCGGCACTATTTCCGCAAACACGGCCCTATGGCCACATACGGACAAAAAAGTTAATCAACTAACGAGGCACAGCCAGACATGCCCTTTTTCGCCAGTAAATTCTTCACCCCCGGCGCACTCGCCCTTTTCCAGACGCCGGGAAAATCTCTCGCCCACCTGAACAGCATAGACATCCTCGTCATTGCTGTTTATTTTGCTATGGTCATCTTCATCGGCTTCTACCTGAAAGGCTCATCCAATACCAGCGAAGAGTTCTTTATGGCCGGACGGGAGATGACGGCCTGGATTGCGGGCCTGAGCTTCGTTTCTGCCAATCTTGGTTCACTTGAGCTGATGGGATGGGCGGGATCGGCATATCAATACGGGATTCTGGCGACACACTGGTACTGGGTCGGCGCCATTCCCGCGATGCTCTTCCTGGGCATCGTCATGATGCCGTTCTATTACATCTCAAAGACACACTCTGTACCCGGATATCTCTCGCTGCGCTATGGCGAGGGCGCCCGCGGGCTTTCGGCCGTGTGCTTCGCCTTCATGACGGTGCTGATGAGCGGCATCAACATGTACTCGATGGCGATTGTGATGAAGGTTGTCCTCGGGTGGAACCTGAACTTCAGCATCTGGGTTTCGTCCATCACCGTCGCCCTTTATGTCGCGCTCGGTGGACTGCGCTCGGCCATCTTCAATGAAGTCCTGCAATTCCTGCTGATCTGGCTTGGCGCGCTGTTGGTGCCGATTCTGGGACTCGTCGAGGTCGGCGGATGGAGCAATCTGCGCGGGCAGATTCTTCAGCGCCTCGGCTCTTCTGAGTATGTCCATATGTGGAGCACGCTCGGCCATTTCCACGACAATCCCATGGGTATTCACTGGACGGGCATCGTCTTTGGTCTGGGGCTGGTCATCAGTTTCGGATACTGGACGACGGACTTCCTTGTAGTGCAGCGCGTGCTGTCGGCGCATAATCTGCGCGCGGCACGCATGTCGCCGATCATCGGCGCGGCCTTCAAGATGTGCGTGCCGTTTATCGTGATTCTGCCCGGACTGCTCGCCCTCTCTGTTTTGCCGTTCCACCTGGTGGGAGAAACACAGGCCGTTGCCACCGGACAACACAGCTATAACGAAGTGCTTCCGCTGATGCTGGTGCGGTATTGCAGCCCCGGGCTGTTAGGCCTGGGCGTGACTGCGCTGATTGCGGGCTTCATGTCCGGAATGGCCGGCAACGTCAGCGCCTTTTCGACCGTCTGGACTTATGACATTTACGGCGCATTTATCAATAAGCGCGCCTCCGATCAGCATTATGTAAAGATGGGACGCTGGTGCACGTTCATCGGCGTATTGATTTCAGTAGGCACCGCGTACCTGGTACAGCACGCGGCCAGCATCATGGATTACGTGCAGGCGCTCTTCAGCTTCTTTATTGCGCCACTGTTCGGCACCGTCATTATCGGAATGCTGTGGAAGCGGGCCACGAAAGCTGCCGGGTTCTGGGGGCTGCTGGCTGGGACAGTCACTGCCATCGGACTCTGGGCCTGGGTGCATCATGATCCTTCGGCATTGCGTTACGTTGCGCTTTCGGCTGACGCCAAGGCCATGGCCGAAGATATGTATCGCGCGCTGTGGTCGTGGCTGGTGTGCGTGATTGTGACGGTGATCGTCAGCTACATGACGCAACCCAAGCCCGAGGCCGAACTGGAAGGGCTGGTTTATGGCGCATCGAAAATTCCCGAAGAGCACGATGATCACTGGTACCAGAAGCCGATTGTCTGGGCCAGCGTGATTTTCGTCATCTTCATTACTCTGAACATCATTTTCTGGTAAAGGAGAAAGAGGAGAGATGCGCGAAACAATGTCCATATGGTTTTTTGCCGGGGTCCTCTTTCTGATTTACGGCGTGATTATTGTGGCCGAAGGATTCTGGGAGCTGGCACATCCGCCACTGCATCCGCCAGTATTGTTTAATCTCCATCCTGCACTGTGGTGGGGCGGCATGATGGCCGTCGCGGGCCTGGCTTACACGATCAAGTTCTGGCCGCGGGTCAGAAGGTAGGAATTTTCTCAGGTCTTGTTGAGACCTGGGCACCCGGATATCACGGATGGTTGTGCCACATCTCGAAGAGATGTGGGCAGACAAAGGGAATTCAAAGGGAACCCACAAGATGAAAAAACAGATGACGTTTGGAATTATTGTTGGCAGCCGCGGATTCTTTCCGCACCACCTTGCCAAAGAAGGCCGCGAAGAGATGATCAAGGTGCTCGACGCGGCAGGCTACAAGAGCATTGTGCTCTCGCCAGAGCAGACGCTGCACGGCGCCGTGCAGACACCGGATGACGCCCGCCATTGCGCCGAGCTTTTCAAAAAGCACCGTGAAGAAATTGATGGTGTCATCGTCACGCTGCCGAACTTCGGCGAAGAACGCGCCATTGTGGATGCTCTGCGTCTTTCTACTCTGAAAGTACCTGTTCTGGTGCAGGCCACGCCCGACCGTCCGGACATTATGAAGATCGCCAACCGGCGCGACAGCTTCTGCGGAAAGATGTCGGCCTGTAACAACCTGATGCAGTATGGTATTCCGTACTCGCTGACGGCGCTGCACACAGTTTCGCCAAGTTCTGAGGCCTTCAAGAAAGACCTCGCCTGGTTTGCGGCTGTCTGCCGCATTGTGAACGGGTTCCGCAATCTGCGCATTGGCTCGATTGGGGCGCGTCCGGCAGCGTTTAACACTGTCCGTTACAGTGAGAAGCTGCTTGAAGTGAACGGCATCTCGGTTGAGCCTATTGATTTGTCTGAAATTCTGGGCCGCATTGACCGTATGAGGGACACGGACGATGCCGCGCAATCCAAACTCGCTGCCATCAAAGCCTATGTTTCGACGAGTGGCATCCCTGACGCGGCCCTGATGAAGATGGCCAAGCTGGGCGCAGTGATTGACGGCTGGATGAAGGAGACCTACTGCACCATCAGCGCTATCCAGTGCTGGACCGCGCTTGAAGAATACTTCGGTGTGGTGCCTTGCACCGTGATGAGTATGATGAGCGAGAACCTATTTTCAAGCGCCTGCGAAGTGGACGTGGTCGGCGTGCTCAGCATGTACGGTCTTGCGCTGGCATCGGAAACTCCGAGCGCACTGCTGGACTGGAACAATAACTACGGCGATGATCCGGACAAGGCCGTCTGCTTCCACTGCTCGAACCTGCCGAAGCACTTCTTTGCCGATGTAAAAATGGATTTCCAGGAAATCATCGCCGGGACTGTCGGCAAGGAGAACACCTTCGGCACCTGTGTGGGCCGCGTGAAATCGGGTGCAATGACATATCTGCGCTTCTCTACAGACGACTTCAATGGCAAGATCCGCGGCTACGTCGGCGAAGGCGAATTCACGAACGATCCGCTGGAGACATTCGGCGGAGCAGGCGTCGTGCGTATTCCTAAAATGCAGAAGCTGCTGCGCTTTATTTGCGAGAAGGGCTTCGAGCATCACGTTGCCGCGAACTTTTCCACTGTTGCAAGCCCGGTGTATGAAGCAGCCACGCGCTACCTGGGATGGGACATGCACTTGCATGAATAGGTGCTAGTTGCACTTGTTCGTTGCCTGTCTCCAGTTCTTACCGACACTGGAGACTGTAAACTGTGGGACTGTAAAACAAGGAAAACACATGTCCATCGTTGCAGGCGTAGATTTCGGAACACTCAGCGTGCGTGTCACGCTGCTCGACAGCGAAAAGGGCCGTCTTGGCACGGCCATTGCGGAATACCCGCTCCACCGCAAGCGCGAAGATCCCGACTACGCAACGCAGTCCCATAAGGACCAGATGGATGCGCTGGTAAAAGCGACGCGCAAGGCCATCGCCGATGCAAAAATTGACGGCGAAAAAATCGAAGCGATGGCGCTCGACACAACGGGGTCAAGCGTCATCCCTGTAGGGGAAAATCTTGAGCCGCTCGATGATTATTACCTCTGGTGCGACCACCGCGCCAAGGAGGAAGCGCAGCAGATCACCGAACTTGCGCACAAAGAAAAGCTTGAAGCCATCGAGTGGTGCGGCGGTGTGTATTCGCACGAGTGGGGCTTCGCCAAACTGCTGCACTGGCTGCGGCACAATCCGGAAAAGCGCGGCCGTTTTGTGACCGCCTTTGAGCACTGCGACATGGTTGCCGGAACGCTCTGCGGTATCACTGACGCAAAGAAAGTAAAGCGTAGTGTGTGTGCCATGGGCCACAAGTGGATGTGGAACCCAAAGTGGGACGGCCTGCCTTCGCAGGAATTTTTATCGAAGCTCGATCCACTCTTTGATGGCATACGCGAAAAGCTGGATGGTGAGTACGCTACATCAGACAAACTTGCCGGCCATCTCTCGTCCCAATGGGCCGAAGCCCTCGGCCTCCGCGCGGGAATCCCTATTCCGGTCGGCGCATTCGACGCGCACTGGGACGCCATCGGCGCAGGCTGTCGCGAGGGCGATGTGGTCAACGTCGTCGGCACATCAACCTGCATTATCGCCATGCAGAAGAAGGCCAATCTTGTTCCCGGCGTCTGCGGAGTTGTCCCTGGCAGTGTGCATCCTGCATATACCGGAGTAGAAGCAGGGCTCTCCGCTACGGGAGACATCTTTGAGGCCATCGCCCGGCGGGCCGGACACAAAGTCTCTGAGTTATCGAAAGGGCTGGAGAACTACCGCGCCGGACAGACTGGACTCCTACGGCTGAGTTGGGACAATGGCGACCGAACGGTGCTGGTCAACTCCGAACTGGGCGGAGTCACGCTGGGATGGAACCTCGTGCATACGGCACAGGACGAACTACACGCCGCCATCGAAGGCACCGCCTTCCACACGCGCATCATTCTCGAACGCATGGCCGAATACGGAGTTCCGGTAGACCGTGTGATTAACGCCGGGGGCATTCCGCAGAACAACCAGGTGCTCAACCAGATTTATGCAGATGTTCTGGGCAAGCCTGTGCTCGTTCCTGCGGGCATTCCAACGAGCCTCGGCTCCGGTATCTTCGCACTGCTGGCGGCAAAGACATTTCCAACCGTCGAAGCTGCCCAGGACAAGATGTGCCTCTCCTATAAAACAGTCGAGCCGGACCCGAAAGCGCACGCTGTTTATAACCGGCTCTTCGCT
>DASRBV010000195.1:0-4336 GCA_035653455.1 Pseudacidobacterium sp.
CTGATGACCTGCGGAAACTCCCAGCGCCATTGCGTATCGAGGTGCGCATAGGGCACGACGTAAAGTGTCGGTTCTTTGGTGATATCAGGTGCCTGCATGGTCTGTGCAACGCCGCTGATGGCAATGGCAGAGGCGGCGATGGCAGAGAGAGCACTTTTGGAGAAACGAGGCATGAGCAGTCTCCGGAATTCGCAAGGATGAGATGATGTAAAGCTGGAGAGCGCAGATTGGAATCGTTACCACTCCAGACGGCACTCAGGTTACTGACGGTAACGCCGCATTGTCAAGTGAACTGTCCCCCTGACTACAGACCGGGGGGCCGTCTGCAAGGATTCCTCATTCAAGAACTGAGGCGGGTCTCCTCCCTTCGGCCCACAGGCCGGCCGAAGGGGGAAGACCCTGCTGCGAATCATCTTGTAGTGCGCGATCTTCCCAGGTGGTAACTGAATGCAATGCTCGAGTTCATGACATCCAGGCCGGGATTGTAGCTCGTAATGTAAGCATTGGAAAAATGATAATCACCGAAAAGACCGACGCGCATGTCCCAACGGTCTGATAATCGCGTGTAAAAGCCGATGGTTTCAGACAAGCTGAAAGCATAATAACTTGCGTCAGGAGACAATGCCTTCTGGGTAAAAGCCACGGCGCCGCCTTTCACAGTGAAGTAAGGTTTGAAGGCTTTGTCCGGACGCCACAACATTCGCAATCCAATTGGTGAAAAGCCCAGGCCATGCAGAGTCACGTAGTCTTTGCTCTTCTGATTTCCCCATCTATCGAGAACGCGAGGCTCTCTGAGCAGAACAAAGGGCAGGACCTCCGCGGCATAGTCCATCTGTGCTCCCAGGAAATTGCCCCATGAATTGCGGTCATATTCCATTCCGGCGGTGTACAAAAATTCGGAATGGCCGGCAGCGAAAATCTGCCAGTGGCCATAGGAAACAAAGCCCTCGATAGCAATCTCCTGGGCCGGGGGGACAGGGCTTGCCGGAACTGCCGGCCGGATGCCGTCTGCATCAGCCGGATGTGGTGAATCAGGGACAGAAGCCGAACTGGCCAGTTGAGCAGTAGAAGGGCCTTCCGGCAACTCTTCCTGGGCGTAAATTAAACCATGCGTCGCCATAAGAAGCGAGGCCAACAAAAAAGCTCCAGACACTCGAGTCTTCAACAAGCGGTCACTTCCTCCGATGGGGGAAATTGAAGGCAGATTCGCTAAGTTTTTTATCGTTTGCAGAGCGTATCTAATGAATTTCTATTTACGCAGATAGGAGCCGGGAACAAAAGATCCAATGGTTTTGAGTTATGATAACTTACTTTTTCTCTCCCGAGGAAAAAGTTATATCTATACACGTACATTTCACGAGAAAACTTATTATTTTTATTTCAAAAATCCCAACGCACTCCCGCCACCGGAAAGGCTGGCATCTGGTTTATCTCCTTCATAGGCACACCTATCTTGGCAACGCATTTCTTTATCTTTTCGCACCTGGGCAACCATACATATCCCAGAAAGTTTTTGCGGTCTAAAATGTTCTGCAGTCCGACATATAAATTCACCACGCCGGAATGGGTATAAAAATTACGGTCCACTGAAATATCAGCGCGGTCATATGCAGGACCGCGTTTTCCATTTACCAGGCTGAGGTCATAAATGCCACGGTCCTGCTGCATGGAAAGTGGAATATTGTAAGGCGTGTAAGGACGGCCCGAGGTATAGCTATTGCGCACGGAAAGCGTGTAAGCGCGCGGCAACTGGAACGTCAGCATGGCATTTGCAACCAGTGGGAAATCATAATTGCCAGGCCGCAGAATGCCATCGGCTGCCCGGTAAAGAGTGCGTGAATACGTAACCGAAGCGATTCCTGCCATGCGGTCCGTCAAATGTCCCCGGAGGAAAAACTCCAGTCCGGTCGCGTGGCCGGTGCCTCCTGTCTTGAGCGGCAGCCAGACAAACTGCTCTCCCGGCGTATAAATCATGTTGGCCAGCATCAGGCTCGGATATTCCGTGCTTACCGGCTCCTTTGTATAGTTCTTGCGATAACCTTCCAGGCTTACCGTCAGCATGTCTGTGCGCCACAGGTCCGCGCCTACGGAATATTGGTCGGCTTCGATAGGCGGCAGATTGCGGTTCTGCGGATAACTGAGCAGGTCCAGATACGGCGCCAACTGCGCCGAATGACGATAGGACGCATACACACCCTGGTGGTCGGTGAGCCTGAAGCCGAGTCCGGCACGTGGCTCAACTGCATGCGCGGATGTCAGCCCAAACGTCTCGATGCGAACACCCGCGGTGCCCGTCCAGCGTTTGCCGGCGCTCCCCGTCAGCTCGGCATAACTGCCTGTCTGCCATGCGGACGGGGTCTGGTGGAAGCTGACTGCGTCTGTCCAGTTTGGATCAGGATTGAACGGAGACTGCGTTCCCTGCGGCTGGTTTACGTTGTAATCCAATTGCACCAGCTGCCCTGTTGTTCCGGCAGAAAGCAGCCAGTGATGAATGTCGTGCTGAAGGTTATAGCCAATAGTGGTCAGCTTATCGAAGGTAGCTTCCTGATAAATGGGGGTCGTCGTGGGAGGCGTGCAAGACCCGGGGCCTGTCCCTTTCGGATACGTTCCATTCACAAGCTGCGTCTGCTGGCCAATATCTCGCTTCTGCATGGAAAAACTCGCCGTGACTTTGGACAAGGTGGTTGGTCCGTGCATGTGCTGCCACACCATTCCGTCTGTGGATTGCAACCCATCGTACTGGGTGTCAATCGTAAGCGTTTCATAACCATCGCCTGCGCAGGGCTTCACGATGATGGAGTCGCCGCCTGTGAGTCCAAGAAAAGAAACCGTGTCTTTCTTGTCCGGAGACCACTCGAAACGCGCCATTCCATTGGTGTAAACCGGAACACCATCCAACCCTGCATCGTTCGTCGCCAGGTTCAGGAGACTCCGGTCAGCGGCAAGCAGCATGCTTACTCGCGAGCCAAGCGGATTCTCCCAGAAGCCGCCAACCCCTGAAATGCCCAGGTTGATCTCTCCCGCGCGCACAGCTTCGTCCTGGTCGCGAGTCTGTATCTCGACCACAGAGGACAGCCGGCTCCAATATTTGGAGTCATACACACCTGGTTGCAGGGTGACTTTGCTGATAGTACTGGTGTTGATCATCGGCGTGAATCCGCTCGTCGTCCCGCCGACTGCAAAGTGATTGATGTTGGGGACTTCCAAACCATCAATGACATAGAGATTTTCTATGGGATGTCCGCCCCGTACCATCAGATCATTGAATGAATCGGAATTGGCCACCGTTCCCGGCATGAGAAGGAGATAGCGGCTGAAGTCCTGAAATGTCCCGGCCGAAGACTGCACTTGTTCGCGGGTCCCTTCGCGCACTGGCGAAATCTGGTTGATCAGGTCATCTGAGCGCACTTCGATGGTGCTCTCTATCTGTCCAAATGGCTTTGGCTGCCGGACACCTGGAGGAAGCGTCAAAGGCAGCGAAGGTTCATAGTCCTGCTGCTTGTCAGACTGGGACGTCCCCATCTGTTGGTTCGAAGTCGAGTCCTGCGCCCTTCCCGGCGGCACGCAAAGTCCGCAGAAAAACACAGAAACTACGGCAAGAGAGAGGAACTGGCCGCTTCGGGGGAAGAAGCGCATCGTAAACCCTTTCTGCACAAGCTACACTGGGGACTTTAAATTTCTGTCAACTCACAATCAATATATGCTGCTAAGTTCCTGGTTACTTGCTGGATAACTATCTTTTATTCCCTGGCACTACCCGTTATCTTTCAGAGCGAATTCATAACCTAACATGCATAGAGCGATGTGCAAAGAGTCATTTAAAAAACTATCCTGAACCTAACCTCAGAAGATCTTGTTGGTTCAGACAAAACTTCAGAAGTTGTTAAGTCAGTAAATGGACAAGGCAGGAGGTGGATCTTGCTTCTCTAAGATACTACGGTCTGGGACAAAGTTGTCCCAGACCATGATGAATTTATTTGTAAATCAGTTCCGAAGGGCCCTCATGGTCTCAAAATACTCCGTCACTTCTTCAGAAAATTCATCGCCCTCAGGCGGAAGCGGCATACCATGCACAATCAGCGCTTTCGCGCATCCAAGCCAATCACCATGAAAGTGAGCATTGTTCAGGGGTTCTCAGAAAGTGCCCAGCTCGTCTCCGGCTTTTGCTAGTGAAAGCATCAGCGATTCAGCACTCACCGAATCGCCGGACGCCTACTCAGCAGTCCTGCTTCATGCCCGGCTGACAGCCACCTGGGTGAGTTGCTCGATCCACTCCTCGCCGGGTTTCTTCGGTTCTCCCATCGCGGCATTCGACACGTCCTCCCACGCTTCCCAT
>DASRBV010000196.1:0-9104 GCA_035653455.1 Pseudacidobacterium sp.
ACGAGCACGCCCGGTCCATCGAGCAAAAAAGAAACTGTTCCGGTTACAAATGGACGGGGCGCTCCGAATCTGTCTGTTACGCCGAATGCGAGGCGGGTTGTGTCTGTTCCGTCTGCCAGCAGCTCTGCGTCATCGGCATGGAGCCAGAGTTTGTCCAGGGAGGGATCGGAGGAAAGCCTGCGCGAGAGTGCGAGGTGGCTGGCGATGTATCCGTCTATACGCAGTTCTGGGCGCAGCTCCGGCTTTTCTGCTTTGCTGAACGTCAGGTCAGCAAAGAAGGGTGGATATTTCAGGTTGGGAAAGCCGGCGCGGTCGGGATGCAGAACGGCAAAGGGTTTGTTATTGATGAACAGCTCCAGACGGTCACAGTTTGAGAAGATAACGGCGTGTTCGCCGGGGCCGGAGGGCGTCTGTGGGCCAAAGTCCCAGTAAAAACCGGGTGCAATGACAGGCCGTATGCGGGGGTCTGCCTGCGAGAGGTAAAAGGAAGCGCCTAGCTTGGGAATGCGGAAGACATCGGCCACGCCGGGACATTTCACTCCGTCATAGGCATTCATCAGGCTGGCGTAATCGAAGGCGCACCAGGCAATGACTCCAGCGCATCGCGGATGGTCAGCGGCCCGGTTGTGTGCCTGCGCATGGAGAAGGGGCTGCTGCATCTGCAACTCAGGACTGCCCGCGCGGCGATATTTTCTTCCAAAGCCTTTGCCGCCGTAATTGAACTGGCCGACGGCCTCGGAGATCATGAAGGGCACTCCGGGCAGAGGGGTCGCAATGGCGACACTGCCGTCCGGAGCAGAATGGTAATCATCGTATGCGAACACGTCCTGGTGCCAGTCTTTCATGGAGAGGGATGTCATCGTGCCTGACGTGGGGCGGGAGCCATCGAGTGATTTTGCAATCTCTTTTGTGCGCAGATAGAGCGCGGGGTCGTTGCGGGATTCATTAATGCGCACGCCCCAGATGATGATGGAAGGACGGTTGCGGTCGCGGCGCACCATCGCTTCCACATCGCGCATGGCGAGCTGCTGCCAGGCTTCGTCGCCGATGTACTGCCAGCCGGGTAGTTCTTCCCAGACCAGCAGGCCAAGCTCATCGCACGCGTCAAGAAATGCGCCTGACTGTGGGTAATGCGAGCAGCGCACGGCATTGCAGTTGAAGCTGTTGCGCAGAATTTCGGCATCACGTCGCAGGGCGCGGTCTGACGCGGCAAAGCCAACGTATGGATAAAGTTCGTGGCGGTCCAGGCCGAAGAGCCGCAGACGCCGGCCATTCAGGAAGAAGCCATCGGCTTCAAAGCGCGCGTCACGAAACCCCGTGCGCGTGTTGTAACGGTGCAGCGGCTTGTTTTCATGAAAAAGTGTGACGGTAAGGCCGTAGAGCCGCGGATGGTCCACGTCCCATAACGTGATGTTCCTGAGGCCGTCTATCGTCAGAAGAATTTCCTGGTTTGTCTTCCCGATGTCTGCGTCTTTCGATGCGCGCGCAATGGTGCCGGCGCCGTCGTGCAGTGCAGCTTCGATGCGAACGGTAGCGGGCAGAGGGATGCTGCAATCAATTTCGCAGGCGATTTCGAGTCGCCTGTCTGTGCTGAGAACGTCTACTGGTTTGGCGAAGACATCGCGAATGAAGATTGCCGGAACGGCGTGGAGGCTTACTGCTCCGTTGATGCCTCCGGGAAGCAGATAATCAATAGACCCAGGCCCCTGGGGTGAGCCGGAGGGCGGCACGTTGAGCCAGCGGGAATCTACGGCCAGCGTGAGCAGGTTGTCCTGCGCGGTCACCAGATGAGTGATTTCGTATTCAAATGGCAGAAAGCCACCGAGATGTTGAGGTAATGGATGGCCATTGATCTGTGGCCTTGCGGCCGCCATCGCGCGGTCGAATTGCAGGAAGAGCCGGAGACCGCGAAGCTCCGGCGGAAGCTGGAAATGGCGGTGATAGAGCCAGACGTCTTCCCAGGAGGATGGGTCCCACTTTTGCCACGAGAGTGGAACGACACAATGCGGAAGAGTGACGCGGGAAGATGCACTTTCGTTGAGTGGCGCGCTTGCTTTGCCGGCGAAGAGCCAGTCCTGATTGAGTGAAAGGACGCGCTGAGCAGGGCCGCGGCCGTTTTTCGCCCCAAGGCCCTTCAATACGGGTGTCAAGGCCAGCGCGGCGGCACATCCCTGAAGAAAGGAGCGGCGGGAGATGGGGTTTTCGGGCAAAAACGTTCTCCTGATGGAGGAAATGGACATATTCTTTATAAACGTTTAAAGCGCTGAGTGCGCCTGCGATTTCAAAAGCCGGAACCAGGGCCTTTTCTTTCGAAAATCTACAATAGGAACGTCCTTATGCAGTTCGACATCATTACGATCTTTCCGGAATTTTTTTCGAGCATTCTTGCCCATGGAGTGTTGCGGCGCGGTATTGCCAGTGGACTGCTTTCGGTGGAAACGCACAATCTTCGCGACTTCGCGCATGACCGCCACCGGACGGTGGACGACAGGCCTTTCGGCGGGGGAGAGGGCATGGTCCTGAAGCCGGAGCCACTGGCAGAGGCCATTGAATCGCTGGAAATTGGGGCAAAAGATGAGCGCAACCGGCAAAAAGAGAGTGTGGTCCTGCTATCGGCGCAGGGGGAGAAGTTTACGCAGGCCACGGCCCGCGAGCTGGCGAAGCTGAAGCGCGTTGTGTTTATCTGCGGGCGCTATGAAGGTGTGGATGAGCGCGTGAACGAGCTTTTTTGTGACCGGGAGCTTTCCATCGGCGACTATGTGCTCTCAGGAGGAGAGCTGGCGGCTGCGGTCATTCTTGATGCCACCATGCGCCTGGTCCCTGGCGTGCTGGGCAATGAGGCGTCGAGCGCTTACGAGAGCTTTGGTCAGCCGGATGCCCTTTTTCCGGAAAGCGGCGATGGGCCTCCCCGATCTACGCATGGCTCGGGTGGACTTCTGGATTATCCGCACTATACCCGTCCGGCGGAATTTCGCGGGCTGACGGTCCCGGAAGTCCTGTCGAGCGGGAACCATGACATGATTCGGCGATGGCGGCGCGAGCGCGCGCTGGAAAAGACGTGGCGCAACCGGCCCGATTTGCTGGCAGTGGCTGATTTGTCAGAGGAAGACCGGGAGTTTCTGGAGAAGTTGAAAGCAATACGCAGGGGCGTCCCGGGTTGAAATGATTTGCATTTTCCGTCCACTCCGTGTCCGCTGCAAATCCTTCTATTTTCGTGTAAACTGAAAGTTCTGACTTCAATTGCAGGAAAGAACCATGTCTATTCATCCCGTCATGCAGCGCCTTGCCGAGAAACTGAACCGCACGGACCTGCCTCCTTTCGTCCCCGGCGACACGGTGCGCGTGCAGGTCAAGATCAAGGAAGGCGACAAGGAACGCCTCCAGGCGTTTGAGGGCATTGTAATTGCCCGCAAGAATGGCCCTCAGGGTAGTTTCACCGTCCGCAAGATGAGCTTCGGCCAGGGCGTGGAGCGTATTTTCCCCTTCAACTCGAAGGTGATTGATAAGGTCGAGAAGGTCCGTTCCAGCCGTGTGCGCCGCGCCAAGCTGTTCTATCTCCGCGGATTGCGTGGCAAGGCCGCCCGCCTGAAGGAAATCGAGCGCGCGTAAACTTTTAACTTTATTTCTGATGGATGCCCCGGTTTTGGCCGGGGCATTCTCATTTTTACGTAATGTCTTCTGTATCAAAGGTCTTTTTGCGTTCGAGGGGCGCGCTGTACACCTGACTGACCAGGTCGCGTACGACGTCTTCCAGTTGCCGCTGGCTTTCGATGACTTCGCTCATGCTTTTCAGCTCGGATGGGTCTTCTACTTTTTCCAGAAGAACAATAGCATGGGCCTGGGCGACGTGGTCGGCGTTGAGGCCCTCAGGCGTTTTTGCCTTGATGCTTACGGCGTTGGGCCGGACATCCAGAAGCCCGGCCACGTGTTCGCGCAGTTCTCCGGCGATGGGAGAGATTTTCGGCGCGGCAAGAATGAGCGTTGTATCCACATTGACGATGTGGTATCCGGCGTTCTGAATCTCTTCGAGGGCCAGATTGAGAAAGATGGCCGAGTCAGCGCCTTTCCAGCGTGGATCGCCCGGCGGGAAGAAGCTGCCGATGTCTCCGGCAGAGACGGCACCGAGCAGCGCGTCGGTAATGGCGTGAAGCAGCACGTCGCCGTCCGAGTGTCCGGCAAGACCTTCGGGGTGTTCGATGGCGAGTCCGCCGATTTTTAAAGGCACACCTGCTTTGAAGGCGTGTGAGTCCCAGCCAAATCCAATGCGCATGCTCATAGTGTTCTCTCACTAATGTACTAGGTGAAGCGCCCGGGAAGTTCGTGATGTAAGGAACCATAGTGCCGTCTGGTGAGAAATCTTCGCCCGGCCGGCCACACCTGACGTGGTTGCTTCGATTGGGATGACAGTATTTTATGGCGGGATCAGCTGGCTGCACGCCATAGTTCTTCGCGGTTGCCCTGGGGGCGCGCTTCTGCCGGCATCAGGATGCTGAAGACGGTGCCGTGGCGGCCGGGTCTGGTTGTGGAGCGCACGCGCAAGCGAGCACCATAGCGGGCAAGGATGGACATGGTGACCCACAGGCCGAGTCCGGTGCCATGATGACCTTTGGTGGTGAGGAATGGTCTGCCGATTTTTCTGAGCACGGAGGGTTCCATGCCAGTGCCGTTATCGGCAATGGTGATGCGCACACCCTTTTTGTCGCCGTCCATGCCAGCAGGGCGCACCCGTATCCAGAGGGAGCCGTCCGGCGGGCAGGCTTCAATGGCATTGGCAATCAGGTTAGAGAAGACCTGACGTAACTCGCCCGGGAAGACGGAAACCATTTGGGAAGGCTTATATTTGCGGGACAAGTGGATATGTTTTTCCTTTAGCCTGCGCGCGTAGAGTACCAGCACTTCTTCGAGGAGGTCTTTTATGAGCATAGAAACAGGCGCGGAGGTTTCGCGGTAAAAGTTCAGTGTCTGCTTGCTGATCTGGACGACGCGGCCCAGCTCCTGCTCAGCGAGTTTGAGATACGACCTTGACTGCGGAGACAGTTCAGCATCCTGCTCAATCAGATAAAGGAGGTTGGCGATGGCTTCCAGTGGATTATTGATTTCATGGGCTATGGACCCGGTAAGCCGCCCGATGGCGATAAGCTTCTGGTTGGCGCGGAGCACCTCTGCCATTTGGGAGGCATTTTCCCGCGGCTTTAGAGGATCGCCGTTGTCGCCGCCTCTGTGTTGGTATTGGTTCATATTCAGGACCCGCATGTGCTTACTCCTGAACCATCTGCAGAGATGGCGTATCCCAAACTGCGGCCTTTTCCGGAAGTGGGCCCCATGTGCGTCCATTTGTGCTGCCTGCTGCAAAACCGTTTACCTGCCCATTCCGAAAGGGCCAAATTTCTTATTGTTTCGATGTGCGCGGAAGAAGAGGTTGTTGCCTGAATGCCACAATGGGGAAACCGGAAGCCCACGTTTTGCAGTGATTTACCGTGGTTTTATGAACATTTTTGGCAACCTGGGCCGCCCCGCGTAATCTAAAAGAAGAGCCAAGAGACTGAATTCAGAGGATTTTGTATCGTAATGCGCCATTGGAAGCGGGTTGCAGGGGGGCTGTTGCTGGGGTGTTTTGGGGTGCTGGGAATCCAGGCCCAAAACAACTCGACTGGTCCGGCGGCAGGCAATCCGTACAATTCGGCTTTGAATCCTTACTACGGGAGCGTGCAGGCTGTAGCCTATACGCCGGAGGTGAAGCAGCTTTCGCTCGATGACGCCATTCGCCTGGGAATTGAAAACAATCTTGCGTTGACGCTGGCGCGCGAAAACCAGAAGACGGCCGAAGCGCAGACGGCCCAGACGCTCAACGTCTTTTTGCCGAACATTGATATCAGCGGCGGCACAGGCATTCATCAATTCAATCTTCAGGCGCAAGGCTTTCGTCCGGGACTGTTGTCGTCCTTTAGCGCATTGGTGCCGGCATCGGAGGCAGCGCATTTTCCCTTCATCGTAAAAATTGATCTCACGCAAGGGCAGGCCAATCTTTCGCAGACACTCTTTAACTGGGCGGGATGGGACCTGTACCGGGCGGCGAAGGCCAGCGCGAAGTCGGCCTACTACAACGCGCAGTCGTCGCGCGGGCTGGTTGTTCTGAATGTGGGAACGGCGTATCTACAGGTCCTGGCCGACCAGTCACAGCTTGATTACGCGAAGTCTTTGCTGAAGGCGGACGAGACGCTGCTGTATCAGGCGGTAGAGGAGCACAAGGCGGGTACGGCGGCCAATCTGGACGAGCTGCGCGCGCGCGTTCAGTATCAGCAACAACAACAGGCGGTCATCGCGGCGGAGAATGCTCTTGAAAAAGATGAGATCGCGTTGAAGCGCGAGATAGGGATGGATCCGAGGCAGCCGATTCAACTGACGGAAGCGGCGCCCTTTGCCGATCTGGCTGCGATGGACATTGAAGATGCCAAGCGGCAGGCATACACCAGCCGCCAGGATTATCAGTCCCTGCTCCAGCAATTGCGCTTTGCCGAACTGGAGCGCAAAGCGGCGACGCATGAGCGCTACCCGACGATCAGCTTTAATGGAAATTATGGGGTGAATGGGATTTCCGGCGGCCCTTATCACGGAACATTTGCTGCTGTCGGGACACTGAATATTCCCATCTTTCAGGAAGCGCAATTTCGCGGCGACCGCGATGTGGCGGAAGCACAGTTGCAGAACATCCGGTCACAGATTGCCGATCTCCGGAACAAGATTGATCAGCAATTGAGGGACAGCCTGCTTGATCTGCAATCCACCGCCGACCTGGTGCGCGTATCGAAGAACAATGTTGATCTTGCGACGACGGCCCTGGAGCAGACCACGGAACGCTTTCAGGCAGGCGTGGATGACAGTCTTCCCGTGGTGGAAGCGCAGTCTACGCTGGCGCAGGCGCAGGCGCGGTATGTGGACAGCGTAAGGCAGTACAATCTGGCGAAGCTGGGGCTGGCGCGCAACCTGGGAATCATTGACACGCAGTACAAGGCCTATCTGCAGGGCGGAACTCCACCTGAGATCAAGTCAAAGCAGACAAGCCAGCCTTAGGAACTCTGCGGGCCACCAGCACGCGAACACCGCGCACACCTGAAGCATCCACCGCGCCATTTCCAAAAAGCAGCATGGCGAAGGAATAGACTGAGACTCGCGTGGAAAGTTGTTTCCTGAAGGCTGTAAACCTGTATATACTGCTTTCACACCCAGAATTCCTGCACAGAGAGAAACGCAATGTCGCTTACCCTGACAGACTGGCTTGTGATTGCCGGATATCTGCTTTTTAATCTGCTGATTGGTCTTTACTATCGCAGCAAGGCCAGCGGCTCGACGGAAGATTTTTTTGTTTCGGGGCGCGACGTCTCCTGGTGGCTCGCCGGGACATCAATGGTGGCGACGACATTTGCTGCAGACACACCCTTGCTGGTGTGCGGTCTGGTGGCGACGCAAGGCATTTCCGGCAACTGGATATGGTGGAGTCTCTGCCTGAGCGGTATGACGACGGTGTTTTTCTTTGCGCGATACTGGCGGCGCGCTGAAATCCTCACTGACGTGGAGCTGGTGGAGATACGCTACGGCGGCAAACCTGCTGCATTTCTGCGCGGATTCAAAGCCATCTATCTTGGCCTGTTGATGAACTGCTTCATTCTGGGATGGGTGACGCGGGCGATGGTGGACATCATCGCCGTGGTGCTTGGGCCGGTCATCGCAGAGGGGCGAGTGCTACAGGTGAGTATCGGCGGACACGCGCTGATGCACTACACTCTGGGCGATCCGCGGCACACGGCGCTCGCCATTTGCATTTTCATTCTGGTGCCGTTCACCGGGCTGTATACGTTTCTGGGCGGGCTGTGGGGCGTGCTGGTGACCGACCTGTTTCAGTTCGCGCTCAAGATGGCAATGATTGTGGTGCTGGCGTGGATTGCAGTCGCAGACCTCGGCGGGATGCATGCTCTGAAAGTGCAGCTCTCGGTTGTGGATGCGGCGACGCGCGCGGCGGGGCAGCCTACATCGAATGTGCTGTCGTTCCTGCCGGATTTCCATGCCGGACTGGTCACAAACCATATCTGGACGCTGCCATTGCTGACCTTCATGATGTATATCGGCGTACAGTGGTGGGCCTCGTGGTATCCGGGCGCGGAGCCGGGAGGCGGCGGATATGTAGCACAGCGCATGTTCAGCGCAAAAAACGAGCAGCATTCGCTGGGCGCGACATTGTGGTTTAACATCGCGCATTACGCGCTGCGTCCGTGGCCGTGGATTGTGACTGGGCTGGTGGCTCTGGCGGTCTATTCACCGCATGGGGGACTGCACCCGAGCGCTGCGTTTGCGGCCAATCCACAGCAGGGATACGTGATGGTGCTGCGCGATTATCTGCCTCCGGCGCTGCGCGGGCTCATGGTGGCGGCGTTTCTGGCGGCGTATATGTCCACGATTGGTACGCAGCTCAATTGGGGCACTTCGTATCTGGTGAATGATTTTTACCGCCGCTTCTGGGTGCGGGAGGGGAGCGAGCGGCATTACGTTTTCGTCAGCAAAATCATTACGGTGATTCTGGTGCTGGCCAGCGGATATGTTGCCAGCCAGCTTACTTCCATCAGCGCGGGGTGGGAACTGGTGCTGAATCTGGGCGCAGGCACAGGGGCGGTCTACATCCTGCGCTGGTTCTGGTGGCGCGTGAATGCGTGGAGCGAGATTTCCGCGATGATTGTAGCTGCGCTGGTGGCGTTGGGGCTGGCGCATGTCCACTTCACCGGAAACGATGCCGTGGTCTTCGCCAAGTCCACGCTGATTACTGCGGGAATTACAACTGTGGCGTGGATTGCCTTTACATTTTTCACCAAGCCGGAGAAGGAGGAGACGCTGCTGGCCTTCTACCGCCGCGTTCTGCCGGCCGCCTATGGCTGGAAGCATATTGCCCGGCTTGCTCCGGAGCTGCCGCAGGTACACGACTTTACTGCGAATGCGTTTGATACCGTAATGGGTTGCGTGCTGGTGTACGGAACGCTCTTCGGGCTGGGCAAGTATGTTTTCGGAGACTGGATTTCCGGGACAGTGCTGCTTGTTCTTGCAGCGATTGCGGGATA
>DASRBV010000197.1:0-2114 GCA_035653455.1 Pseudacidobacterium sp.
ATTGGGTTGCAGATTCTGGGCAGGCACTTCCATGAAGCCATCGCGCTGCGGGTGGCGCAGGCGGTCGAGTCTCTGCAAAGCGAATCGTAACGTGGCCCTTGTCGCTGTCGAGCACCTGTCGAAAAGCTACCCGCGCCGTAAAGGTCTGCGGGCAGAGCAGGTACTCGTGGTGGATGATGTCTCCTTCACCATCAGGCGCGGAGAAACACTGGGGCTTGTTGGCGAGTCCGGCTCCGGTAAGAGCACCATTGCCCGCATGGTGCTGGGGCTGATTCAACCCACATCAGGGCGCGTGGTCTTTGACGGCCAGCCCATCACCGGAGCATCGCAGCGCAGCCTGCACCCCATTCGGCGCCGGATGCAGCCCGTCTTTCAGGACCCCTTTGCCGCGCTCAATCCGCGCATGAAGGTGGCAGAAATCATCACTGAGCCGCTGGTGATTCACCGCATAGTCCCGAAAAAAGAGCTACGTGCGAAAGCGGCGGAATTGCTGCGCTCGGTGGGATTCGATGAGTCCGCGCTCAACCGCTGGCCGCACGAGTTTTCCGGAGGACAGCGGCAGCGCATCAACATTGCGCGTGCCCTGGCGCTGCGGCCCGAATTGCTGGTACTCGATGAGCCTGTTTCGGCGCTGGATGTGAGCGTGGGCGCGCAGATTGTGAATCTTCTGCGCGACCTGCAGCGCGAGTTCCAGTTGACGTATCTGTTCATCTCGCATTCGATGCCGCTGGTGCGCTATCTCTCAACGAACATTGCCGTGCTGCACCGCGGAAAGCTGGTCGAATACGGGCCGCGCGATGTCATCTGCGAAGCTCCGCAGCAGGAATACACACGGACGCTGATTGCCTCTACGCCCGAGATACGGGTTTCTCCGGGTGCCCCACATTCCTGAAGGGATGTGGGATCCGAGTTGTTTCAGCTCTTCTCTGAGAAAATGGAAAGCAGAACATTTCCATGACCGCTCCGGTAAACACGATTGGACTCATCGCTGCCTTCTCCACTACAACTGCCTTTGTTCCGCAGCTTCTGCGCGTGTGGCGATTGAAGAGCGCGCGGGACATCTCGCTTCATATGTTCCTGCTCTTCTCGTTTGGTGAAGTCATGTGGCTCGTGTATGGACTGCTCATCCGTTCCACGCCTGTGATTCTGGCCAATGTGGTTACACTGGCGCTGGCGCTGGCAATCCTGGCCCTCAAGCTGCGCTATGAATAAGCGGGCAGTACACTAAAGATATGGGGCACGAAGGCATCCGGTTGGTTTCAGAAGAAGAGGCGCGCAGGGCCGAAGGGGCAGCGCGTGGGCTTTCTCCGGAAGCAAAGACCCCGGCGAAGGTGCGCGTTTTCAAGACTGAAGGCACCGGCATGGAGATCCTCTGGAAGGACGGCCATCACAGCCACTGGAGTTTTGCCTGGCTGCGCAATGCCTGTCCCTGCGCCACCTGTCACGACGAGCGCGAAAAATCCGGGCGCAAACCGGGAGAACCAAAGCCGAAAACACAATCGCTGCTGCCTATGTATCAGGCGCCTCCCCGGCCTGAAACGGTCACTCCCGTAGGACACTACGCCATCAGCTTCCACTGGAACGACGGTCACCAGAGCGGGATTTATTCCTGGGACTACCTGCGCAGACATTGCGAATGTGCTGAGTGCGCGGAATTGCGCGTACCATAAATAAGTTGGACTGACGTTATGAATCCAGTCACTGCGCGCCTTTCACCGAGAGCGTCGTTTGAAAGAACGCTGGCCAGCGCCAAGCGGACCATGGTGCTGAGCGAGATCGTGCGTCTGGCCATTGACAGCTTTCGCGCCAGCAAGGTGCGTTTTGCGCTCACCGCGCTGGGCATGGTGATTGGCTCCGCATCGCTCATCCTTGTGGTCACCATCGGACTCACCGGGAAGCAGTACATCCTGAACCTGCTGCAAAGTATCGGCACTAACATGGTCGAGCTGGAATACTCCGGCGGCGGCACCGGATCTATCAATAATTTCCAAAGCGACTATCTCACGCGTGATGATGAGCGCGCCGTAAGAGAACAGGTGCCGTCCGTCATGTATTCTTCGCCCATGCTGGAGATGCATGACCGCATCAGCTTTGGGCAGGGCCGGGTGAAAGAT
>DASRBV010000198.1:0-4483 GCA_035653455.1 Pseudacidobacterium sp.
ACAAACCAGCGAGCAGGCCCGCCTATGCCGAAGGTTGTATAAGGGGCAAGCGGGACATCTTCAAGCACACGCATCAGCTCCAAGATATCAGTAGAATAAGAACAGTGACCGGACAGCATGTCCGGAGTGGAGGAGCAGAAACGTGTATCCCGAAATAATGGTGGTCCCAATGCGCGAAGAGCTGACCCGCGTTGGTATTAAGGAAACGCGCACCGCGGAAGAAGTAGATGCGGCACTGGCAAAACCTGGAACAACGATGGTAGTGGTGAACTCCATCTGCGGATGCGCAGCCGGCAAGATGCGCCCCGGAGTACGCCTCGCGCTGCAGAATTCAGTGGTCCCGGACCAATCCATTACAGTATTTGCCGGACAAGACCGGGAGGCCACGGAACGCGCCCGCTCGTATTTCGAGGGCAACCCTCCAACTTCACCCGCAATTGCGATTCTGCGTGATGGCAAGCTCGTCTATTTGATGCAGCGCTTCATCATCGAAAACAATACAGCACAAGGGATCGCCCAGGAACTCGCTCGCGCCTTCAATGAGTTCTGCGCGAAAACTACTGTTTAGTTTGCCTGTGCGAATGGTTCAGGACTCCCCGGGACTACTCAGTCGTGAGCGTTCCGGGGCCTGCCGTCTCCTGAATTTTTCCATCCTTTAAAATCAACTCAGCACCAATTTCAATTGCGATAGAGAGACTTGCGCGTGGCCTCAGCCTCCGTTCTGACGAAACAAGCACCGCTTACCTTTCAGGAATTGCTTTTCCGGCTCCAGCAGTTCTGGGCCGAGCGCGGATGTGTGCTCCAGCAACCGTATGACGTGGAAGTTGGCGCAGGCACGATGTCTCCGGACACGTTTCTGCGCGTGCTGGGGCCAAAGCCCATCAGCATTGCCTATGCGCAGCCATCGCGGCGTCCTGCGGACGGGCGTTACGGCGAAAACCCAAACCGGCTCTACAAACACACGCAATTTCAGGTCATTCTGAAGCCGCCACCGGCAGACATTCAGGAGGTGTATCTTGAGTCACTCGCGGCGATTGGTATTGACCTGCGTGAACACGACATCAAGTTCGAGGAAGACAACTGGGAGTCGCCTACACTCGGCGCGTGGGGCATTGGTTGGCAGGTGATGCTTGATGGCCTGGAAATTACGCAGTTCACTTACTTCCAGCAATGCGGCGGCATTGACCTTGATCCCATCTCGGGCGAGATTACCTATGGTCTGGAGCGCATTGCAGCATTCCTCCAGGACGTGGACTCGATCTATGACATTGTGTGGGCGCGCGATCCGGTGACCGGACGGGCGATAACGTATGGCGAGGTGCGGCTGGAAGAGGAACTGCAATTTTCTGTCTACAACTTTGAGGCAGCGGAAATAGACAAACTATGGGAGCATCTGCGCATGTATGAGGCGGAGTGCCAGGCGCTGCTTTCAAGTTTTCAGGACTTGAAAAAGCTGGAGTCACGCCAGAAAGCGCATGACCGTCTGGTCCACGAGCAGACACCGGCATCTGAAGAAGAACTTGAGAAGACCATGAGGCGCTTTCCGATACTGGGTGCCTACGACCTGTGCCTGAAATGCTCGCACCTGTTCAATCTGCTGGACGCCCGCGGAGCGATTTCCGTAACTGAGCGCGTGGGCGTGATTGCGCGTATCCGCAACCTGGCGGTCGGCATAGCAAAAGCGTATGTGGCGCAGCAGGAGAGAGCTTTGAGCTGCTAGCGTTTACCTGCTGGCTTGTGCGGGGACTGTACAGATATTGAATAGAAAGAGTCAGGAGCTAAAAGCGAATAGCTGTCAGCTAAGATATGTCAGATTTTCTGTTTGAAATTGGGCTTGAAGAGGTTCCCGCGCGGATGATTGCGGCGGCGCAGGATGAATTGTCGCGGCGCGTACTCGAGTTGCTTGAGCGGGAGCGGCTGCTGGATGTATCGCATGTGTCAAAGAGCTATTCCACTCCGCGCCGCCTTGCTGTTTTTGTCTCGGGAGTGCTCCCGAAGCAGGCTGATACGGAAGAACAACTGACGGGGCCTTCTTGGAACGTAGCGTTCAAAGATGGTGTGCCTGCTCCGGCGGCGCAGGCATTTGCGAAGAAAGCCGGCGTCGAAGTTTCCGCGCTCAAGAAGATTGCTACTCCGAAGGGCGAATATGCAGCAGCAACGGTGTTGCGCAAGGGGCGCGCAGCTTCTGAAGTCATCGCTGAGCAACTCCCAAAGGAACTGGCTTCGCTTTATTGGCCGAAGAATATGTACTGGCGCAAGGGCAAGCCAGAGCGCTTTGTGCGTCCAGTGAAGTGGCTTTTGGCAATTCTGGACCATGCAATTGTGCCTGTTGGGTTTGCCGGAGTCCATGCCGGGAACCTGAGCTATGGCCATCGCATTCTGCACGGCGGGCACGCTGTTACCATCAACCAGCCGTATGAGTATGTGTCTGCGCTCGAATCAGCCAAGGTGCTGGTGGACGTAGAAACCCGCCGCCATCGTATTCGCAAGGTCCTGGATGCGGCCACTCGCGCCATTTCCGGCGCTCGCTGGCGCGAAGATACAGCCTTGGTGGACACCGTAACGCATCTGACCGAATGGCCATCTGTGCTTCTGGGCAACTTTGAGTCTGAATACCTGGCGCTTCCGGAAGAGGTTCTGGTGACAGTGATGCGCGACCACCAGAAATATTTTGCAGTGGAGGATGCGTCCGGCAGGCTGGCGCCACACTTTCTTGCCGTGTTGAATACTGAAACCGATGAGCAGGGAATTGCCGTCATCCGGCACGGAAATGAACGTGTATTGCGCGCCCGCTTCAATGATGCGCGCTTTTTCTGGACTGTGGACCAGAAGGTCCCACTTGCGGACCGTGTGGAGATGCTCAGGTCGGTGACGTTCCAGAAAGACCTGGGTAGTTACTACGACAAAACACAGGCAAACCTGTCCATTGCCGAGCAGATTGCTCATCTGGCAGAAGAGCGTGGCACTGCGCTGGACAAAAGTGCATTACTGACCGCAGTGCATCTGGCGAAGACCGACTTAACGACCGAGCTGGTCAAAGAGTTTACCGAACTGCAAGGCGTTGTCGGCGGCCTTTATGCGCGGGCACAGGGACTGGGCGAAACCGTCGCGCAGGCCATCTACTCACAATACGCACCTGCTTCCGTGGAAGATGCAATTCCAGCTACGGCAGAAGGGCAGATTCTCGGTCTTGCGGACCGCATACAGACCATTGCAGCCATGTTCGCGATTGGTTTGGAACCGACTGGATCGAAGGACCCATTTGCATTGCGCCGTGCGGCAAATGGGGTGGTGAAGATTCTGGCGGAATCGGAGTTGCCGCTTACCATCTCTGACCTTATCGCGGTTGCAGGATCGAGTGGTATCTCGATTACGGATTCTTTAGGCATATTTCTGCGTGAGCGCGTTGAGTTCTATTTGCGCGATGTGCGCGGATCCAGCTATGACGTGGTGAACGCTGTGCTCGCAGCGGGATATGACAACGTTCGTGATGCGATTGCCCGCGCCGAGGCGCTGAGTGCTGTTCGTGGATCGGATGACTTTGTAGCCATATCGGCTGCATTTAAACGCATCAAGAACATCCTGCGCCAGGCGGCAGAGAAGCAGAGCATTCAGGGAGGAGCGATTGACCAGAAGCTGTTGACGGATGCGGCAGAGCAATCGCTTTATCGTGAAGCTGAAAAGCTGGCTCCCTCCGTGGAAAAGTTTCGGGTAGACCGCAAATATCAGTCGGCGTTGGAGCAGATTGCTACGCTGCGGCCGCATGTTGACTTGTTTTTCGACAAGGTGATGGTCATGGCGGAAGATCCGGCTGTGCGGGAGAACCGTCTTGCTCTTCTGGCATGGGTGCTGAATGGGTTTTCTTCCGTTGCCGATTTTTCTGAGATTGTGGTCGCACAGACTGGTTGAATATCGGCCAATTGACTGCGATATCAAGCATAGAAAAAAATTCTATTGACAGTCGTATTCAGAATCAGATAAACAGTGTTCCTGACAATGTTAACGGTTTCATTCCGGATTGGAAGGGGCCCGGAAGCGATACTGAAGAACAATGTAGTGTGAAGTAAATGTATTCGTTTACCTTTTGATGTACACGAATACATTCAATCAGGAGGCGTTAGCGAGTAGAACCAATACAACATAGGGACGCTTTACCAGAAGGCACAGGCGCATGAAAATGTGCGCGTCTGAAAATAAAGCTAACGAATGCGCAGAGTGGTACGCAGTTCCAGACAGACACTTTCCAGGGAGGTTGGTGTATGCAAAGTAATGCCCACGGGCCTACTGCCAGGTGGCAGAGGCTGTTCTATAAATATTTACCAGCAATCGTTTTCCTGCTGCTGGTTCCATGTCTTGCCTTCGGGCAGATGGACCAAGGCAGTGTCACAGGCATCGTCCAGGACACGACCGGAGCGGTCGTCCCCAATGCTCAGGTCACCCTCAAAAGTACGGATACCGGCCTGGAGCTTCAGACCCACACGGA
>DASRBV010000199.1:0-4888 GCA_035653455.1 Pseudacidobacterium sp.
GAGCTGCTCACCGTGCCCGGTGCGGCGCGCAAGACGGCCAGCGTTGTTCTTGGCGTCGCTTATGGTCTTGCAGAGGGTATTGTTGTAGATACGCATGTTCTGCGCATCTCACGCCGCCTGCATCTCACACGGGAGACGGACCCCAAAAAAGTTGAGCAGGATTTAATGAAGATCATTCCCAGGGACCGTTGGATCTCCTTCTCGCATGAAGTCATCCATCATGGACGGCAGACATGCATTGCGCGCAAACCAAAGTGTGCAGAATGCCCTCTTGAAACCCTGTGTACATCCGCAGACAAGACATGGAGCAGCTACTGAGGCATCCTGATTTTGATGTCCTGCAATCAGAGAGTCATCGCCCCGAGATTTCTCTGCATCGGTGTGCAGAGATGACCAAACAGTGGTAATCTTCGGGCGATGTGCTGCAAAAACCCACTGTACGAAGAAAGGGTGAAATCTCTATGGTCCGCAAACAGTTTCTTCTGATAACCGCGCTGGTTTCCACTGGATTGCTGTTTACAGGATGCAACAAATCTTCCTCAAACAACCAGGAACAGCCGCCACAACAACAGCCAGCCGCAGCTCCGTCCAGTCAACCATCCGCAACCCAACCAGCGCAGGCAAGCCCATCTTCCCGTGAGCGCGAACGCACGCGAGAGCGGGAACAGCCTGCTGCGACCTCTGAAAGGGCCGCGGCCCCTGCTGCACAGCCGATCGTGGTGCCCGCCGGTACTGCGCTGTCTGTCCGTCTGGGGACTGCTCTCAGCTCCAAGACCAGCACTGCCGGAGAAAGCTTTACGGGAACGCTGGCAAACTCCGTTGTTGTGAATGGGGTGACCGCCATTCCGGCAGGCTCTACCGTGACCGGAACTGTAACTGACGCGAAATCGGCAGGAAGGTTCAAGGGCGCGGCAGCACTGGCCTTGACATTACAGTCGGTGACCGTGCGTGGGAACAGCTATCCGGTTGACACTACGACCTTCAGCCAGCAGACCACAGGCAAAGGCAAGCGTACCGCTACGATGGTTGGCGGGGGCGCCGGGCTTGGTGCGCTCATTGGCGGACTTGCCGGAGGCGGCAAAGGCGCGGCCATTGGCGCTCTGGCTGGCGCGGGCGCTGGCACAGCAGGTGCCGGACTGACCGGAAACAACCGCGACATTACCCTGGGGCCTGAAACCGTCCTCAGTTTCCGTCTTCAGAACTCGCTGACGCTCCCGGCACGCTGAAGGCATTGCTTCTCCACCTTGCCCCATGGGAAGACGCATTCAGATGCGCCCGGTTTTGAGGTGCGGCTGGATGCTCTTCCCGTATGGCTCCTATTTTCCCCTTTGCGTTCCAGGCTGGCACCATGTACAGTTGTCCCTTAGAAACCCTTTAGGGAAATCGTTTTACTTATCAGGGACATGACTGGACCAACACAGCAGGCACTCTCCTCCGCTCCCGACCTCCTGTTTTCTATCTGCACACCGGAACAGCGCGCCAGCGAAAGCGGAGAAAAACAGGCGCGGCTGACTGCACTGATGAACAAACTGGATTTAGATGCCGTCCTGCTCCGCCGCAATGAAAACATTGCCTGGGCGACATCCGGTCAGGTAGAGACGCTGGTGGTCATTCCAGGCGAAACGGGTGTGGCTTCCCTGCTGCTGGCGCGGGACGGCCGCAAGTATTACCTGACGACCAATAATGAAGCGCCCAGGCTGGCCGATGAAGAGTTTTCCGGCCTGAATTACGAACCAGTCATCGCTCCCTGGTATGAGGACAATACGCTTGCGATCGCGCGTAAGGCGCTGGGTTCCAGCAGGATCGGTACAGATCTGCCACTGGACAGCTTTCCCATCATAGACCTTGCGCCGCTGCGCTCCCCGCTGACCAGCGCGGAAATTTCACGCTTCCGCTGGCTGGCGCGGAACACGGCCGAAGCTACGGCGCAGACGCTCCTGGATCTGGAACCCGGGATGACGGAAGAAGAGATGTCTGCGCTGGTCGCGCAACGGCTTTTGTCGAGGGGTATTCTGCCATCTGTTCTGCTGATGGCCGTAGATGACCGCATCCGCAAATATAAACATGCGGTCACGCGTGGCGGTGTGCTGGAGCGTTTTGGAATGCTGAATCTTTGCGCGCGCAAGTGGGGACTGGCCGTGTCCATCACGCGCTTTGTGCATTTCGGGAAGCCTCCACAGGAACTGGTGGACGGATTTGCCGCGTGCGCTGAAATCAACGCGCGGCTTCTGCATGCCAGCCGTAACGGAGCGACGTCTGCAGAACTCTATGCGGTAGCGGAGCGTGCTTACCGGGAAGCGGGGTTCCCGGGCGAAGAAAAGCTGCATCACCAGGGTGGTCCTGCGGGTTATTTAGAGCGCGAATGGGTGGCCACTCCCAAGGGAACGCAGAAGATTGCCGATCCGCAGGCGCTGGCGTGGAACCCCAGCATTCGCGGAGCCAAAGCCGAGGACACTGCGCTCCTTGCAAATGACACGATTGAAATTCTGACCCAGACCCCCACGCTGCCTCGCATTGATGCCAGTGTGGATGGAACCCGCTATCCGGCGGCGGGTGTTTTGGTCCGGTAGGCTTCTGGGGACCGTCTCTTTTTTTGTAAATTCTTAAAAAGAAAAGAGTTGCATGGGTGGGTCCTGTTCAGCATGGAAGCTGGGATGCCCTACATCTTTTCAAGATGCGGGCATCCGGCACATCGCTGAGATTCTTCCTGCCTGTGGTCGTCAGAATGGCGGGCTTTGCCAATACGAAAAAATGCCATCAGGTGCTGCTGCTACTCCACATCTTGAAAAGGTGTGGGGGATGTGCGGTTTGTTTTTTCGTAAATTCGTCAAAACAGGAGAGTTGCTTTCGGCTGCGGCGTGGATGGTGGGGACGGTTCAAAAGCGGTCAGCTTAAAGCCGGCGGCTAAAATGCGCAAGGCCCGCTTTGTGGGCGCGGGCCTTTTGGGAGGATTTTTACCCTCTATTTTCAGTATAGCTGGCTGGGAGGGGTGTTCCGGCATTTCCGGCTGTTGGCTATCTCTTCCTGCGGGAAGGAGTTAGAGGGTTTTGTTACTTTCGTGATGCTTGACAGGCGTGTGCCAGACTGCAAATCCATCTGCTTTCCAATTCAGCTTTTCTTTTGTTAGGCTTGGGCTTCTGCTTTTTCCTGGAGGCAACCGCTTTGCGTAAACCATTGCACTGTGCTATTTCGTGTGTTCTGGCCATTCTGGTCTCTTCTGCTGCTTTTGCACAAGGCCCTGTGCCGGACAGTCCGGCGATTGAACAGAAGGTTGATTCGATGCTCAAAAAGCTGACGCTGGAGCAGAAGATTGACCTGATTGGCGGTGTGGATGGGATGTACATCCGCTCAGAAGACGCGGCGGGGTTTCCACGGTTGAAGATGTCCGACGGGCCTTATGGCGTGCGCACCTGGGGTCCGGACACGGCGTACGCTGCCGGAATCGGACTGGCCGCGACATGGGACCCGCAGCTTGCCCAGCGGATGGGTGTTGCCATTGGCGAGGATGCACGGGCGCGCGGCGTCCACTTTCTGCTGGGGCCGGGCGTAAACATCTATCGAGCGCCAATGGGCGGGCGCAATTTTGAGTATTTCGGCGAAGACCCGTTTCTGGCAGGGCACATTGCTGTGGGTTATATCGAAGGCGTGCAGAGCCAGGGCGTGATTGCCACGGTGAAGCATTTCGCGGCGAACAATGAGGAATACGACCGGCACAACGTAAGCACCGACGTAGACGAGCGCACACTGCGGGAGATTTACCTGCCGGCATTTGAGGCGGCGGTGAAAGTGGCGCATGCGGGCGCTGTGATGAACTCGTACAATCTGCTGAACGGCGTCCATGCCACGCAGAACTGCCATCTGAACAATGACATTCTGAAAAAAGGCTGGGGCTTTGACGGGATCCTCATGTCTGACTGGATGGCGACGTACGACGGCGTGGGCGCGGCAAACTGCGGACTGGACCTGGAGATGCCCTCGGGCGCATTTATGAACCGCAAGGACCTGCTTCCTGCGATCAAAGACGGCAAGGTTTCCGAGGCGGTGATTGACGACAAGGTACGGCGCATCTTTCGCACGGCCATTCGCTTTGGATTTCTGGGCCGCGACCAGACTGACCTGAGCATTCCCTATGACAATCCTGAAGGACGCGCCGTAGCGCTGGATGAGGCACGCGAGAGCATCACGCTGCTGAAGAACGATGGCAATCTTCTGCCGCTTGAGGCAGGAAAGATAAAGACGCTGGCTGTGATTGGGCCGGATGCCTGGCCCGCGGTGCCCGGTGCTGGAGGCAGTTCGCAGGTGGAGCCGTATTCGGCAGTGAGTATTATGAGCGGGTTGGTGAACTTTCCGGGTTCCGGAATCAAGGTCCTCTATGCGCGTGGCATTCCAACGACGAAGGAGCTTTTTCAGCGCACGCACTTCGGCACAGAGCAAACGATGACCTCTTCGTCGGATCCCTTTTGGGAGGACTTTTTCGGTAAGCCGACGGTAAAGGTGGAGACCTTCGATAATCCGAACTTCAGCGGCACTCCCACGGTCACAGATGCGAAGCATATTGATTCCTGGGGGGCGCATGAGTTTACACCTCCGGGGGAGGGCAAGCACAGCATCCGGTACACGGCGGACTACCTGCCACGCAGGACGGGCGAGTACATTGTTGTGGCGGCGGGAAACTGGGGCGACTCGTGGAAGCTGCTTCTGGACGGCAAGCCGGTGATGGAGCAACCGCACCGCGAAGGCCAGGCGCCGCAGTCCACCAGGCTGCATCTGACGGCGGGCAAGGCGGTCCATGTCCAGTTTGATTATGTGCCGGATGGAAACCATGTGCTGGCTGGAGTCGGCATCATCGCAGTAGATGACCTGGTCTCACCGGAGGCAAAGAAGATCG
>DASRBV010000200.1:0-11625 GCA_035653455.1 Pseudacidobacterium sp.
ATGTCCTGGTTGCGGTAAAGCTCGAGATCGCCCACGTTTTTCCGGTCGGCCTTCCGGCTGACGATGGTGAAGCGGCACTCATCGTCCGGCAGATCAGGTTTGCAGACATCGAGAAAGCGGGTGCCATCGGCCATCTCAACCACATCGTAGACGTGCGCGCTTATGCAAATGTCTTTATTGGCGTGCGCGATTGCTTCGTCCGGCGAATAACACGGACGCGCGCCCTGCGCGAGTGCGACTGGTAACAGCACAGAAAGAGAGAGAATAAAGGCACGCATGGAAACGTGCCTCAAAGATAAGCGAACCTGGAGCAGCAGAACAGGTTACGAAAGATTATGTTGTTGCAAGCAAAATTTCTTCAGATTTTCCTGGATGAAGACCGTCTGTCCTGCCGGAGAAATAACGCTGGGTAAGATCGGCTGCTGAAACATGCCGGGCATCTTTGAAACCAGATTCGCGGGCCAACGCTTCAATTTCTTGTGCCGTAAAGAAGCTGAGGAAGGGTGTTCCGCTGGCACGCGCTCCTTTGATGGCTGCTTCGTATCCAATGCGCTCTTCAGGATCGGCAAATTCCAGCGGCAGAAGATAGGTCATGGCAAATACAGAGCCTGGAGCGAGCATGGAGACCTGGCGCAGGGTGGCCGCATTTGCCTCTCTGGTGAGATACATACTGACGCCGGTGGAAACAACCACCGCTGGCTGGCTTGAATCAAAGCCCGTCTCTGCGAGACGGTCCCACCAGGAATCGCCCGACTCGAAATCCACTGGGACAAACCGCAGCCAGTCCGGAACGCCAAGGCCGAGTTCGATAAGGCGCCGGCGCTTCCATGCCTGCGGGCCTGGACGGTCTATCTCAAAAATTCGCAGGCGGGAAGCGATCTCTGGCCTGCGCTGAGCGAAGGTGTCCAGCCCGGCGCCGAGAATGACATACTGGCTGACGCCGCGGTTGGCCTGTGCGGTGACCATGTCTTCGATAAACCTGGCGCGGGCCACAATGGCGGCGCGGAAGAGTTTTGTAAATAGCGGATTCATGTCCGGGCGGTCGCGCCAATCTTCGCCGGGGGCCGCAAGCTGGAAGCCAATATTGTCATTCAGGACATGTGGTGGCGCATCCACCTGGAGATGCAAGGCCCGCCACAGGGCGACGCGAACTGCTGTACTATCCGGAGCAATGGTTTGGTCAGTCTGCATAGGTCCTTTGATTGATCAGTCAAGAAGTTTTGCTGTTGATTTTCTGGAGGCGGCTCTCTTCCATGCGGCTTCCATCGCTGGTTTTAAAACGGTCTTCGTTGCTTTCTTCAGATGTACCCGTGTTGCTCCATTTCTACCCCAATAGCCGGGAACAGGAACAAAGACAGCAGGAGCAGCTTTCACGAACCTCTCCTGGTCAAGTGGAGAGAGCTCGACCATTCCAAAGCTCGCGTCAGGATAAGCGAGCGTTGCAAAGATTTTTCCTGCAACGCGGAAATCAGGATGACCCATGTGTTCAGCTTCCCTGGCTTCAGGAAGACTGAGTGCGAGGCGGCGAAAATCATTGAGCGTCATGGATTTTGTACTCTATCCTGCCGGACGGCTGCTTCCGGCAGGATGGCAGGAAGCACATTTAAGCATGAGAGTGAGTAGCGGCCTGCATTTCTTCCAGGGACACGTCCCTGATGTGCGTAGCAATCCACCACTGGAACCCGAAGGGATCTTCGACACCGGACATGCGGTCACCATAGGACTGGTCGGCTGGTTCACGCAGGCTTATTGCTCCGGCTTGAAGGGCCTGTTTGTAGATGGCGTCGCAGTCCTTCACATAGAGCATGATGCTCACGGATGATCCTCCGAGATGCTTTGGGCTGTAGAATTGCTTATCCGGGGATTCATCGGCCAGCATGATGCAGGAGTTGCCAATCTCAATTTCAGCGTGCTGCAAGCGGCCATCAGGAGCAGGCATGCGCATGCGCTCTTTTGCGCCGAACGCTTTCTTGTAGAACTCAATGGCTTCGGCCGCGCCTCGAACATGCAGGTACGGCTGAACACTGTGGTATCCGTCTGGAATGGGTTTCACTGGGGACATAGCGTTTTCTCCTTTACGCTGCTTATTTTCACGCAGGGGCAAGGAAGCGCGATTGTAAAAAATTGACCTCCTGCACCGTGTTCAGCGCCAGGTAACCTATTCAAGCCAGAACAGTGCAGGATTTTAAGAGACTTTCGTGTTCCAATATACGTCCTTAGGTGAGGTCCCCCGCGACATATTGTTGCAGATTGGAAATGAATGCATTCTTTTTTTCTAAGACGTTGGTTTGTTCCAGCGGTCATTTTTCTGGTTCTTGAGGCCTGCCCCGTGGAGGCGCACGCGCAGGGTACTTCCCAAACTGAAACAGTGGCAACAGCCGCCTCTTTGCCTGATGCCCCCGGTGCCCAGCAAACCCAGACCCCTGTTTCCAAATCGCAGCAGGACGAGGCAGCAGAGGAGCTTAAGCGGGAGGAAAAGCAGCGCATTCTTGGTGTGGTCCCGAACTTTAATACGGTGAATAGTGGCGACGCTGCTGCACTGACGCCGAAACAGAAGCTTCATCTTTTCTGGAAGAGTTCGACTGACCCATTTGTCTTTGTCGCAGCGGCTGCTGATGCGGGGATCAGCCAGGCGGAGGACGATTTCCCGGGATATGGCCAAGGGGCAGAAGGTTACTTCAAGCGGTTCGGCGCCTCGTATGCTGATACGTTTGACGGCAATCTCTGGGGCAATGCGATTCTGCCGATCGTGCTGCATGAGGATCCGCGTTATTTCCGCAAAGGAACAGGCCCCGTCATGGGCCGGATTCTTTATGCGGCGAAAACAAATGTCTGGTCTCGCCGCGACAATGGGACGTGGGGGCCTAACTATGCGAATATTGCAGGCAATTTCATCGCGGGCGGCATCTCGAATCTGTATTACCCATCCTCAGACCGCGGCCCGGGCCTGACTGTTCAGCGTGCGCTCACGGTAACGGCTGAAGGAGCATTAGGCTCATTGCTGGTGGAGTTCTGGCCGGATGTCTCGCACAAGCTGTTCAAAAAGAAAAATTGAGACAGACGGGAAATCAGACGCCGCGGCACAGAAGCATTCAGGCGATGCGTTCAGGCACGTTATGATACCGTTATCAACGGAACCTGAATTATCGTTATGAGCGCCATCTCCCGCCGTTTTTTTCTTGCAATTATTTTCTTATGGAGTGCTTCGGCAGCCTTTGCTGCTTCACGCACGGTTGTGTTTTATCAGGCCGGATTTCCATCCGCAGATTCACCTGCTGTAAGCGAAACTGCGTTGCACGCGGCCTTTGCGGATGCTGAGTTTGCCGGGGCGTCGCAACTGGCCTCAGCGCTTGAGGACCCTGAAACGAATCTTCTTGTGATGCCGTATGGCTCGGCGTATCCGGAAGCAGCGTGGCCCGCGATTCTGCGCTATCTTGACCGTGGTGGCAACCTGCTGGCGCTGGGAGGGAAGCCGTTTACGCGGGCGGCGTATTCATCCGGTACAGGGTGGCTGTTGCGTGCGCCGAGTGTTGCGGCGTCGCTGGAGTTGTTTATTCATGATTATCAGCAGACGCCGGGTTCGGATGGTCTGGCGTTTGAGCCAAACCACGATGTGCAGCCGGAAATCAAAGCATTCAAATGGAAGCGCGCCTTTAGCCCTGTGATTCGGCTTTCTGTCATCAACAAGTACAGTGATGGCGGAACGACCGGAGACAACGACTCGGAAATCACCACGCTTGCCTGGGGGACAAAAGATGGGCACAAACTGGCTGCTCCGGTCTTTGAGATAGGCCATAACCGCTACCGGTTTGTGGGTGGACGGTGGATCTTCGTTGCCTGCGAGCCGGATGCGAACTTCTTCTCAAACGCGCAGGAATTGCAGGCGCTTGCGCAACTGGCGACGCGGCAGAACGATCGCTTTACGCTGCGTCCGCGGCTGCCGCTGTTTCTGGCCGGAGAACCGTTGGAATTGCAATATGACGGGCCTTCAGTTGGCGATCAACTCCAGATCAAAGTGACGGCAGAAGAGGGTGGCAAGCCTGTCGAAATAACGGTGCCTGCCGATGCTGCGCATTCCATCGTGCTGCCTGCGGAGGCAGCTTCAGGGACGGGTCTGCATGTGATTGAAGCCACTCTGCTGCGCGAAGGCAGGCCTTTGCGAGCTTATCGCAGCGGCTTCTGGATGCGCGACTGGAATTATCTGCTCACTGGCCCGAAGCTCGGCGTTGGCCCGGATTATTTCACGCTGGATGGCAAGCCGCTGCCTGTGGTCGGCACGACGTACATGTCGAGCGATGTGCAGCGCATGTATCTGATTCAGCCGAACGCTTACGTCTGGGACCGTGACATGGCGCAGATCCATGGCGATGGGCTGAACATGATCCGTACAGGGCTGTGGACGGCTTGGGAGCCGCTGCTGAATTCCAATGGCGAAGTCAGTGAAGCGGCGCTGCGGACGATCGAAGCTTTTCTGATGTGTGCGCGTCATCATCATCTGCCGGTGCAGTTCAACTTGTTTGCCTTCTATCCCGGCAATTTTGGCGGACAGAACGGGTATCTTGATCCTGCCGGGCTACACGCGCAGGAGGTCTTTGTGCGGTCGCTGGCTGCACGCTTCCATGCTGTTCCGTTTCTGGCATGGGACCTGATCAACGAACCCAGCGCAAACGGCAATCTGTGGCGCGAGCTGCCGCAGGGGGATGTTTTTGAACAGGAGGCATGGCGCAGATGGCTGGCGAAGCACTATTCCGACCAGGCAACATTGCTGGATGACTGGGCCGAGCCTTCGCTGGGTATTGGGCGCGATTTGCAATTGCAGCCTACGACAGCATCGCCGGAAGTAGCAGCACAAGACCCCCTGGCGCTGCCGAAGGCCGGAGCGTGGAACTTCGATCCAGTGCGCTCGGGGTACAATCCGCTGAAAGTCTATGACTATTCTCTGTTCACGCAGGACATCTTCGCAGACTGGGTGAAGCGCACCAAAGACATCATCCGGGAGAGTGGCTCGCAGCAGCTTGTCACCGTTGGACAGGAAGAGAACGGCGTAGCCAACCGGCTTTCTCCGGCCTTCTATTCACCGCTGATTGACTTTACTGCCGACCACACCTGGTGGGACTTTGACGCGATTCTCTGGGCCTCCCTGGCCGCGAAATTTCCCGGTAAACCGATGCTGATTCAGGAGACAGGCGAGCAGCGCCGCTTGACACAGCGCGACCATCTGCGCTTCAGCCCGGAAATCGAAGGCTGGCAACTGGAGCGCAAAATCGCAGCGGCCTTTGCGCAAGGCGCCGGCGCGCTCGAATGGGTGTGGAACGTGAACGCCTACATGGCGAACGACAACGAGATTCCCATTGGAGCTGTGCGTCCTGACGGAACAGAGAAGCCCGAAGCGCGCGTGCTCGAAGACTATGCCGCGTTCATCGCCAAAAGCCCGCAGAGCTTCACACGCATTTTGCCACCGGATGTGACCATAGTTACATCGCAGGCGCTGCAATACAGCGGGCAGGATGAGCTGGCGATTGCTGTGCAGGAAAACTCACTGCGCGCGCTCTGCTATTACGACCACACGCCTGCGCGGATGCTGCCGGAAAATCGTCTTGCTGAACTGGGCCAGCCGAAGCTGGTGATTCTGCCTGCGGCGCAGGCACTCACGGACGCGGCGTGGCAGCAGTTGCTGGATTATGTCAGCAAAGGCGGGACGCTACTGGTTTCCGGCCCTGTCTCAAAGAACGAGCATTGGCAAACGGTGGACCGCCCTGGTGAATTGGGGGTGAAGGCGGAGTTGCTGCCGCTCTCTGTACGTCAGTCTGCATTGGTCCTGCCCGGGCAACAGCCCATTCTTGTTACCTATTCAGGACACGTCCAGCAGTCTCCGGTAAGCGTGCTGCATTTTGCAGATGGGAAATCTGTTGAAGCCGTGAGTCACAGAAACGGCCGCATCTTGTGGGCGGCAGACCCGGTTGAGATGGCCGAGGGCTACGCGCAGAGTGCCGCGCTATACGAATATGCGCTGCACGAAGCAGGCGTGAAGCCCGCATTTAGCGGAACACTCTCCCCGGGAGTGATGGCCTTTCCCACCGTGCTGGACGATGCTGTCCTCTACAGCTTCTCCAATGAATCGCTGGAAGACCAGACTGTTGACATCCGGGATGCGGTGAGTGGGGCGCGGTTGAGGTTTACATTAGGAGCGCAGCGCGGCGGGCTGGTCCTGGTGAGCAGAAAAGATGGAAAGATGATAGCGGCCTCTGACGCGATTGAGGGTATGAAGTAATACAGCACGCATGGCGTGCGAGTGCCCCACACTCTTGCAAGGGACATGGGGCACCCGGCCTGGACAGCCAGTCCTTAGTACTTCACAATTTTTGCGAAAGATTGCGGATCGAGACTGGCTCCGCCTACGAGAGCGCCGTCAATTTCCGGCTGGCTGAGCAGTGCGGTGGCGTTGTCCGGCTTTACGCTTCCGCCGTAGAGAATGCGGATGTTGCCGGCGACCTCGCGCCCAAGAAGGCGGGCGATTTCGCTGCGGATGGTGAGGTGCGCTTCGGCTGCGATCTCTGGCGTGGCGGTTTTTCCCGTTCCGATGGCCCAGACTGGCTCATAAGCAATCACAATGGGCTGCGCTTCTTCCGGCTTGATTCCGGCGAGGGCCAGCGAGGTCTGGCGGCGCAGAACATCGCCGGTTTGTCCGGCTTCGCGCTCGGCAAGGACTTCTCCAATACAGACGATAGGGACGAGCTTGTGCTTGAGGGCTGTGACGAGCTTCTTGTTCACGGTCTCATCGGTTTCGTTGAAGTACTGGCGGCGCTCGGAGTGCCCGATGATGACGTGGGTCGCACCGATGGCCTTGAGCATCACTGCCGACGTCTCACCCGTGTAGGCGCCTTCTTCTGCCCAGTGCATGTTCTGTCCGCCGACAGCTACGTTTGAGCCTGCGACGGCAGGGATGACCGTGCTCAGGGACGTGTCTGAAGGGCAGAGGACGATCTCGTCCCGATCATGTCCGGTAACGAGAGGCAGAAAGGCCTTGACGTACTCGGCGGCCTGGGCCGGGGTCTTGTACATTTTCCAGTTGGCTGCAATGAGTGCTTTGCGCATGTTTGTTTAAACCCTTTGCTGAATCATTTTTTTTACGTCTCGTCATTCTGAAGACCCTGAGCAATGCGAAGATTCTTCACTTCGCTGCGCTACGTTCAGAATGACGGCATCCGATTTCGTACCCGACAAGTCGCGCTGAATCTGATGAAGCCAATAACTATTTCTCCGTCAGCGCCTCGACACCAGGCAGTTTCCTGCCTTCCAGAAACTCGAGTGAAGCGCCGCCGCCGGTAGAGATGTGCGTGATCTGGTCGGCGACTCCAGCCTGTTTTACGGCTGCAACCGAATCGCCTCCGCCGATGATGGAAATGGCTTCGCTGTTTTTTGCTACGGCTTTGGCGATCTTCGTGGTGCCGTGTGCGAAGGCAGGCATCTCGAAGACGCCCATCGGGCCGTTCCAGACGATGGTGCGGGCCTCGGCGATTTCATTTGCGAACAACTCGACTGTTTTCGGGCCGATGTCGAGCGCCATCCACTCTGCGGGGAAGGGGCCGTCGCCAGCGAAGATCTGGGTTTTGGCGTCCGGCGCGAATTTGTCGGCGAGGACGTGGTCTACAGGCAGCAGGAAGCGCACGCCTTTTTCTTCAGCTTTCTTCAGCGCGGCTTTGGCGATGTCCAGCTTGTCGGCTTCGACGAGGGACTTGCCGACGTCCTGGCCTTTGGCTTTGAGGAAGGTATAGGCCATGCCGCCGCCAATCAGCAGCGCATCTACTTTGCCCAGCAGATTATCAATGACCTTGATTTTGTCGGATACCTTTGCGCCGCCCAAGATTGCGACGAAGGGCTTGGCCGGTTCGGTCAATGCCTTGCCCAGATACTGAAGCTCTTTTTCCATCAGCAAGCCTGCGGCAGACTTGCTGACGTGATGCGTAATGCCTTCCGTTGAAGCGTGGGCGCGATGGGCGCTGCCGAAAGCGTCATTCACATAAAGCCCGCAGAGCGAGGCGAGCTGTTTGGCGAAATTCGGATCGTTGGCTTCTTCTTCAGCGTGAAAGCGCAGGTTTTCGAGCAGCAGAACTTGTCCTGACTCAAGCTGGCGGGCCAGTTCCTTTGCTACATCGCCGACGCAGTCCGGGGAGAAGGCGACGTTCACGCTTTCGCCAAGCTGATGGTCGAGCAGCACGCGCAGGCGGTCCACTACAGGCCGCAGGCTGTACTTTGGGTTCGGTTTGCCCTTGGGGCGTCCGAGATGCGAGGCCAGAATCAGCTTTGCCTTGTGGCGGAGCGCGTACTCAATGGTGGGCAGGGTCTCGCGGATGCGCGTGTCATCGGTGATTTCGCTGCCGTCTTCGGTGAGCGGCACATTGAAGTCCACACGCATGAAAACGTGTTTGTGCTGAAGATCAAGATCGCGGATAGATAGTTTGGACATAGAGATTCACTGGCTTTCTGAATTGGAAATTACGGCGTCGGCTTCGATTTCGACGCGCCATGATGGATTGAGCAGCTTTGCGACAACGACCATGGTCGCCGCAGGGCGGATTTTTCCAAAGAACTCGCCATGCACGCGGCCTACGGCCTCCCAGTCTTCGGAGTGGGTCAGATACATGCGCGTGCGGACAACATCTTCGAGTTTCGCTCCGGCTTTTTCAAGAGCAGATTGAATCAGGGAAAGGCACTGGCGAGTCTGTGCGGCAGGGTCAGCGTTGTCTGCGCCGACTGGCGCGGTGCCGGAAACATGCACAGCATTGCCAACGCGCACGGCGCGGGAGAAGCCGATGACCGGCTCATAGGGTGAAGAACCTGAGATGTTCTGGCGCATCGGTGGCTGCTCCTGGAGAGAGAAGGAATTTATTATCGCAGATGGATGCCGTCATTCTGAGGAGTGGAACGGCGAAGAACCTTTGCGATGATGGCTAAACTAAAACCGCTAAGATTCTTCGCTTCGCCCAGAATGACGCATCTCTGCCGTTTGTACTGATTACAGGCCCTTTTTAGCGACGTATAGAATGAGGTCGCGGACGCGGTTGGAATAGCCCCATTCATTGTCGTACCAACTGATGACCTTGACCGAGTTGCCGACGACTTTTGTCAGCGGCGCATCTACGATTGAGGAGCGCGGATCGCCCTTGAAGTCGCTGGACACCAGCTCGTTTTCCTCGTAGCCGAGAATACCCTTCAGGTTGGTCTCAGCGGCCTTCTTCAGAGATTCATTTACTGACTGCACGGTGGCAGGCTTTTCTGCGATGAAGGTCAGGTCCACGACGGAGACGTTCGGGGTTGGGACGCGCATGGCAAAGCCATCGAGCTTGCCTGCCATCTCAGGGATCACCAGCTTGAGGGCCTTGGCGGCGCCAGTGGAGCTGGGAATGATGCTCAGAGCGGCAGCGCGGGCACGGCGCAGGTCCTTGTGCGGGAAGTCGAGCACGACCTGATCATTGGTATAGCTGTGGACCGTGGTCATGATGCCTGAGACGATGCCGAAGTTCTCATGCAGGACCTTGACGACAGGCGCGAGGCAGTTCGTTGTACAGGAGGCGTTGGAGATGACATTGTGCTTTGCTGGATCGTACTTGTCATCATTCACGCCCAGCACAATGGTGATGTCCTCATTGGTTGCCGGCGCGGAGATGATGACTTTTTTCACTGAACCCTGCAGGTGGGCCTTGGCTGCGCTGGCGTCGGTAAAGCGGCCGGTGGATTCAACGACGACCTGTGCGCCGACCGAGTCCCAGGGCAGCTTAGCAGGGTCTTTTTCGGCAAAGACCTTGATCTTCTTGCCATCTACAGAGATATAGTCTTCCCCGGCAGTGATTTCGTTGTTGAGATTGCCCAGGATCGAATCGTATTTAAGAAGATGGGCCAGGGTCTTGGGGCTGGTGAGGTCGTTGACTGCGACAATGTCTATGTCCGGATTGCCGAGCGAGGCGCGAAATACGTTACGTCCGATACGGCCAAAACCGTTGATGCCAACCTTAACTGCCATTCAAAAAGTTCTCCTTAAGGTTTTTGTTGAAGGGTCTGAGTTTTGAGAGGCTGATCCAGAGAGTGATGATGGGCCGCCGCCGGAGCGCCACTCAATAATGATGCTAGCACTGTCGTCAATATCAAGAAAGCCTCTGGCGCACATCAGCAAAATTTATTTCGCCGGGGAGCGGGGATGCGACTGGAGTCCAGGCCGTGAAATTTCCTGTGATTTTGGCGGATGTTTGCTCTGAAGGCGGTGCCTATGTTACATCCACATCATGCGCCTATGGATGCGCGATCGAATGAGAAGACGCTCGAAGCGTGGACCGAATACTTCCGAGTCCACAGGGAAAATTGGGCAGGAACTGCCTGCTAACCAGCCGCCACCGCTGCAGCCTAATTATGCGGATGAAATGCCGCAGAGTGCAGAAAAGGTGGAAGAAACTGCTGCTGTTGTTCCGGATGAGCCTACCGGCGCTTTTGCCGATGCCGCAGAACCGCAGCCGGGACCGCAGCCTGAACCAATCGGAAAGTACGAAATAGAAACACAGCCTGAGTCGCCCTCGACTCCTCCGCCGGAGCCGCAGGCAACGCCGCAGCGCAGTCCCAAGGGATATGTGGTGCTGGCCATCGGACTGCCTGGGTCAGGCAAAACAACATGGTTTAAACGCCGTGGCGTCACTCCGCTTTCGAGTGACCTGCTGCGGACGATCCTTTTTGATGACATTACGGAACAGCGCTACCAGGGGCTGGTCTTTTCTACCCTGCGGTCACTGCTGCGCGCGCGGCTGATTGCCAAAATGCCGTGGAACTATGTGGATGCCACCAATCTGTCTCCGCATGAGCGGCGGCAGTGGATCAAGATGGCCAAGAGCTTTGGCTATGATGTGCAGGCCGTATTTTTTGATGTGCCATTTGAGGTATGCATGGAGCGCAACCGCCGCCGTGAGCGCGTGGTGAGCGATGAAGTGATGCACAAGATGGCCGAGCGCCTGCGTCCGCCGAACTTCAAGGAAGGCTTCTCGAAGATCACAGTGGTGCGTGTGAAGGGCGCACCTGCTTCGCAACCCGCAGCCGAGGCTTCCGGCGAGAGTGCGCTGGAAGGCGAAAGTGCTTCGTAAGAGAAGGAAATAGACTCGTAAGCCGGGCAGAGATGTCCGGCTTTATTATTTTTCCTATGCCGTGGGTGCCCCCACCCTGAAGGGATGTGGATTTTGCAGGAACCATTCCCCAGGCGCCCATTGCGGTGAAAGGGTGGAAGAGCGCTTTCCATTTATCGGTACTATGTCCGCAGCCATCGAGTTTCAAAACGTCACCCTCACCACGTCGGACGGGCGAAGGCTGCTCGATGGAATCCGTCTGAAAATGGAAGAAGGCACAACGACGGCGATCCTGGGCCGCAGTGGATCGGGCAAAACTACGTTGTTGCGTATGGTGAACCGCATGGTGCTCCCTGCCAGCGGCTGCATTGTGGTGCAGGGAAATGATATAGCCCATCAGGACGCAGTATTGCTCCGGCGCGGGATTGGGTATGTGATTCAGGAGACGGGCCTCTTTCCTCATTTCACGGTCGAGCGAAATGCCGGACTTGTGCCAGAGCTGAACGGAAACCACGCCGACAAG
>DASRBV010000201.1:0-7131 GCA_035653455.1 Pseudacidobacterium sp.
AGGTTTTTCAATATCCCTCCGGACATGGCACACTGAAATTAGCGCTTTTGTATCCACCAAGAGAGAGCTGAGGTTATGGCCGGGGACAATTCTTTCGACATCGTAAGTAAAGTAGACCTTCAGGAAGTGCGCAATGCCGTCGAACAGGCGGTCAAGGAAATCCGCACACGCTTTGACCTGAAGGATTCGCACTCGGAAATTCACATCGAAGGCAACGACGCCATCCAGCTCGCTTCTGCCGACGAATACAAGCTCGAAGCCATAAACGAAATTCTGCGCCAGAAGCTCGTCAAGCGCGGTATCTCGCTGAAGGCCCTGACCTACGGTAAGGTCGAGCCTGCCGCCGGGTCCACTGTGCGCCAGAAAATCAGCCTGCAACAAGGCATTCCCACAGAGAAGGCGAAAGACATCGTCCGCATCATTAAAGATTCAAAGAAGAAGGCCCAGGCATCCATTCAGGGAGACACTGTGCGCGTCAGCAGCAAAGACCGCGACACCCTGCAGGAAATCATTGCTCTGCTGAAGTCAAAGGACCTCGGCATTGACATGCAGTTTACAAATTACCGGTCGAACTAGACGGAGCGCGAGTGAGCACGACAACCATAGCGACGGCGAAAGAGGTCTTCGATCTCCTGCACGATGACCTGCGCGCCATTGAGCGCGAGTTCGGCGACGACGCCATCTCCTCCGTCAAGGCCATTACGGAGATCTCCGAATATCTGCGCGAAGGTGGAGGCAAGCGCATTCGCCCGTCGCTGCTGCTACTTTCCGCCAAATCGCAGGGCTATTCCGGACGCGGCATGGTCCGCCTAGGAGCAGTCGTCGAAATGGTGCACACCGCCACGCTCGTCCATGACGACATCATTGACTCAGCCGATATCCGCCGCGGACGCCCCTCTGCCAACACTACCTGGGGTAACGCCAAGTGCGTCCTCGCCGGCGACTGGCTCTACATGCAGGCCTTTCGCGTGGCGCTGGAAGAACGTAACTTCAGGGTCCTTGACCTCCTCATCGGCCTCACTCAGCAAATGGTGGAAGGCGAGCTGCTCCAGATGGAGACCCTGGGCCGTCCTGTCACTGAGCAGGAGTACAACGAGCTTATCTATCGGAAAACTGCCTGCCTCTTTGAAGTTTCGATGCGCCTTGGCTCCGTGCTCGCCGGAGTCAATGGCGAAGCTGAGGCACGTATGGGCGAGTACGGCCACGCGCTCGGCATGGCCTTCCAGATTGTGGACGATGTGCTCGACCTTACCGCGACCGAGGAAGTGCTCGGAAAACCCGTCGCCAGCGACCTGCGCGAGGGCAAAGCCACCCTCGCCGTCATCCACTCGCTCGAAAACGGCCCCGGCGCGGACCGCGAGGCCATTCTTACCGTTCTGACCGACCGTAACTTCAACCGTGTTACTCACGATGAGATTCTGGCCATCCTGGCCCGCAACGGCTCAGTAGATTACGCCATGAACACGGCCTTCCAGTACGCCGAAAAGGCACGCGCTGCCCTCGCCACCCTTCCTGATTCGGATTACAGGCGTGCACTGCTCTGGGTACCGGATTTTGTAGTGGCACGAGAAAAATAACGGCAGTCCGGGCGCAGTTTAAGCTTTCAGCTTTGCCAGAAGGTCCTGCGGGTGTACCGGCTTAGCCAGGATTTCAAACTCATGCCCCTGGTTGCGCGCGCGATCCAGCAGGTCGGCGGTGGCCGCCTGTCCGGAGAAGAGCAGTATCTTACATGACGGCAGCATGGCGCGAATTTTTATAGCGGCGTCAATACCGTTCAGGTCGGTCATAATCACATCGCTGATGACCATGTCTGGTTTGATTGCTTCAGCCACTTCCACGGCCTTTTCACCGCTGTAAACAGCGGTTGCTTCAAATCCGCTCTGGTTCAGGATGATGGCCAGCGTATCAGCAATCACACGCTCATCGTCAGCCACAAGAACCTTAGGCTTTGCCTGTTTATTGTCTTGCATCTTCTCCGACTCTCTTACCTGGATCAAGGGTTAGGTACAAAAAGGTCTCAATCGTTAAGACCGGTTAAAAAAATGAATTCAAACTCTTCCGGCCAGATAAATGATGGCTGTTTCGCAAAAAACTACACCATAAGATGATACGCTGTTTGCAGGAGGATGCTTCATCTTCCTGAAATCCAATCCACTTACAGCAGATCCAACAAATCTTCACGCGCCGGGTGGGCGCTTTCCCGCCCAGAGGTTTACACCATGTAAACGGGGTTCCAGGCAATGGCTGAAGCAATTATTCGAGCGCAGCAAGTCGAGAAATTTTACGCTCAACCGAGCGAAAACCGCATTCAGGTCATTGCCCCCACAGACCTCGCCATCGTACCAGGTGAGATCGTCGCCCTGCTCGGTCCCTCCGGCTCAGGCAAATCCACCCTCCTGCGTATGCTTTCCGGACTATCAAGACCCTCTGCCGGACAGGTCTTCTGGCATGAAAAGCCCATTGGCTCGGTTGAGATCAACGTCTCTATCGTCTTCCAGAGCTTTGCGCTCTTTCCCTGGCTTACTGTTCTTGAAAATGTCGAGGCCCCGCTGAAGGCCCGTGGTATTGATCCTGAGACCCGCAAGGAGCGCAGCCTGAAGATACTCGATACTGTTGGCCTTGACGGCTTCCAGTCTGCCTATCCCAAAGAACTCTCCGGCGGAATGCGCCAGCGCGTCGGCTTTGCCCGCGCCCTCGTCGTCGAACCGGAAGTCCTTTTCATGGACGAGCCATTTTCCGCCCTCGACGTGCTCACCGCAGAAAACCTGCGCAGCGAGCTTCTTGAGCTCTGGCAGAAGAAGACCATCCCCACGCAGGCCATTTTCATCGTCACCCACAATATCGAAGAAGCTGTCCTGCTTGCCGATCGCATCATCGTGCTCGGACGCAACCCTGGCCACGTCCGCACCGATTTCAAAGTCGCCCTGCACCACCCGCGCGACAAAAAGAACCCCGCGTTCACCCAGCTAGTGGACTACATCTATACCGTGCTCACCCGGCCCGACGTCACGCCTGACGTCCCGCGCTTGCACGTAGACGGACGCCGCATCCGCGACCAGCGTGAGATGCGTTATGAGATGCTGCCCCACGCGCGCCCGGGCGGCATTGCCGGACTACTCGAAATCATCATTGACTTCGGTGGGCGCGCCGACGTCTACCGTCTTGCAGACGAGCTTTCCTTCGAATTGGACGACCTGCTTCCTATCGTAGAAGCCGCGCAACTGCTCGGCTTCCTGAAACTTGAAGAAGGCGACGTTTCCATCACCGCCGAAGGCCGCGAATTTGCCGAATCAGAAATTCTCAAACAAAAAGAGCTTTTCCGGGAAGCCGCACTCAATCATGTTCTGCTGTTGCGCCAGATTACCCGCGCCCTCAGCAACAAATCCGACCACACCGTTCCGGAAGAGTTCTTCCTCGACATGCTCGACGAGCAGTTCAGCGAAGAAGAGACCCAGCGCCAGCTCGAAACCGCCATCAACTGGGGCCGTTACGCCGAATTATTCGACTTTGATGCCACCCGCCGCCGCTTTGTTCTGCCGGAAGTGGAAGAGACCGCCGCAACAATGGAAGGAAGTGAGGGTGAATGAAGGTCCGTTATACCCTTTCGCGCTCGCTGGTGGTCGAGCGGTCATGGCCGTTCTTTCTTGACCTTACCGTTGCCTTTGGTCTGCTCGCAGGCTTCTATGCCGTTCTGCAGATCGCACGTTACTGGATGGGTGGCGCTGTTCCTGAAGTGGAAATCTCGCAGTCGCCGCGCATGCTGCCCATCTATGCCTTCTACTCTGTGGTCCGCATCGGAGTGGCCTATCTGCTGAGCCTGCTCTTCGCCGTGGTCTATGGCTACATCGCCGCCTACAACCGCCGGCTGGAAGCCCTGATGATTGCCACACTGGATATTCTGCAATCCATTCCTGTGCTCAGCTTCCTGCCGGGAGTCATGCTGGCCATGATGTCGCTCATTCCCAGCCGTCAGTTAGGCATCGAATTCGGCGCCATCCTGCTCATCTTTACCGGACAGGTCTGGAACATGGCCTTCAGCTTTTATTCTTCGCTGAAGAGCATTCCCCGCGAACTGCAGGAGGCCTGCACCATTAACCGTTTCTCGCGCTGGCAGCGCCTCTGGCAACTTGAATTGCCCTATGCCGCCATCGGCCTCGTCTGGAACTCGATGGTCTCTGTCGCTGGCGGATGGTTCTTCCTCATGGTCTGCGAGATGTTTCCGGTCGGCAACCGTCAGTTCCGTCTTCCCGGGCTTGGGTCTTACCTTCAGACCGCTGCTTCCACCGGAAATTCCCTGGCCATGACGTATGGCCTGCTTACGATGGTCGCTATCATTGTGCTGACAGACCAGTTGGTCTGGCGGCCCGTCATTGACTGGTCAGACAAATTCAAATTTGAAAATGTCGAGGCGTCCGATCGCGTCAAGTCTCCTGTGCTCGCAGTGTTGCGGCACTCGAACATGCTCGCCGCCATTCGCCAACATACCATCATTCCCCTCAGCGAAAACATCTATCGCAACCTGGCCAGTCTGTCCGCGAACAAGCACACTTCCACTGGATCCGATCAACGCAGAAAAGGCCCATCTGTCCTCGTTTGGCTGCTGCTGGTGATCGTTTTGTGCCTGGTATGTTTTGCCGCCTTTAAAGCGATTCTGCTTCTGAAGCAGGTTCCCCGCGCGGAAGTCGGGACCACCCTGCTCGGCGCCATTGCTACGTTCTTTCGCGTGAATGTCTCTCTGTTTCTGGCCGCTGCCTGGACCATCCCCGTCGGCGTTGCGATTGGTTTTAACCCCAGACTGGCGCGAATCGCGCAGCCGCTGGCGCAGATTGCTGCTTCTTTCCCCGCGACCGCGCTCTTTCCTGTCATCCTGATTGGCCTTATGAAGCTGGGAGCAGGACTCGGCATCGGTTCCATCGCCCTCATGATGCTGGGCACACAATGGTACATCCTCTTCAACGTGATAGCCGGGGCCATGGCCATCCCCTCCGAAATGCGCGAAGTCGCCACACTCTTCCGCTTCCCGGACTGGCAGCGCTGGACGACCGTCATTCTCCCCGGAATCTTCCCTTATCTCATTACCGGACTCGTCACTGCCTCCGGCGGCGCATGGAACGCCTCCATCATCGCCGAGTATTTCCACCTGAAAGACCAGACCCTGCATACCCTCGGCCTTGGTGCCCAGATCAGCGCCGCCAGCGACGCCGGAAATTTCCCCATCCTGTTGCTTGCAACCATCATCATGGCCCTCATGGTGGTCACTATTAACCGCCTCATCTGGCGCCCACTCTACCACCTCGCAGAAACCAGGTACCGCCTGGAGTAATTTTTATTTGTTCAAACGAATAATGTCCTGTGCCCGCTGCGTGGTTTGATATTCTGAATATAGGGAGAAAGCTACGCAAGCCGGATACCCCTCTGCCAAACCTCAGCAGCGTTTTGCCGTCAACACCTCTGTAAAAAATCGGAAGCCACGCATCACTCTGGGAACGTGCCAGATGCTTCATAACTCCAATGTTTCTAAGATTTTGGGAAAAAGTAGGGGGAGGGTATCCTGAAAAGATGAGCACCGCAACGAACACCATCCCTCCCAAAGCAGACCCCAAACGCCAGGAAACGACCATCCACGGCCATCCCCTTGTAGACGATTATGCATGGCTCCGCGACAAAGAGGATCCGAAGACCATCGCCTGGCTTAATGCCGAAAATGCCTGGACCGCGGCCGTGATGGAGCCTGCTGCCGAACTCCAGGAAAAGCTCTACCGCGAGATGCTCAGCCACATCAGGGAAACCGACGTCTCGGTCCCCTTCCGCGAAGGAGACTTCTGGTATTACTCCCGCACCGAAGAGGGACTGCAATACCCCATCTACTGCCGCAAACACGAGACCCTCGACGCGCCCGAGATCGTTATCCTCAACGTGAACAAACTCGCCGAGGGCGAGAGTTTTATGGCCATCGGGGCCTTCACCGTCTCCGATGACGGAAACCTCCTTGCCTACTCCACTGACACCAAAGGCTTCCGCCAGTACACGCTGCACGTGAAAGACCTGCGTACCGGCGAGCTTCTGCCCGAAAGAGTCGAACGCGTAGGCTCCATCGTCTGGGCAGCGGACAATAAGACCCTCTTCTACACCGTGGAAGATGAGGTGCAGAAGCGGCAATATCAGCTCTATAGGCATGTCCTGGGCACTCCGCATGAACAGGATGTCCTCATTTACGAAGAAACAGACGAGCGCTTCAATATCGGAGCAGGACGCACGCGCGACCGCAAATACATCGTCCTTGAATCAGGCAGCCATACCACGAGCGAGGCCCGTTTCATGCCATCCGATGCGCCGGCAGGTGAGTTGCGCCTTATTGCTCCGCGCCGCGATAACATCGAGTACTATCTTGACCACCGCAATGGACTCTGGTTCATCCGGATAAACGACACTGGACGCAATTTCCGGCTCGTGACTGCTCCAGTCGAAGATTCAGCTCCGCAAAACTGGCTGGAACTGCTTCCGCATAGATCGGAAGTTATGCTTGAAGATATCGAGCTATTTGCAGGATTCTACGTAGCTTGCGAGCGCGAGAATGGACTCCAGCATCTGTACGTTCGCAGATTCACCGGCACTAGTGTTGAAACCGCTCCAGCGCAGGAAATCGGCTTCCCCGAGCCGGTCTACAGCGCGCATCCGCACGTCAACCGCACCTTCGAGACAAACGCTTTTCGCTATGCCTATCAATCGCTGGTCACGCCAGGCTCGGTCTACGAATACGACATCAACACAGCCGAATCAAAACTGCTCAAGCAGCAGGAAGTCCCCGGCGGATTCGACCGGACAAACTACGTCTCCGAGCGCATCTTCGCCACCGCGCGCGATGGCGTAAAAGTGCCCATCTCGCTGGTCTACCGCAAAGATACATTCGAGCATGGCAAAAATCCGCTTTACGTCTACGCATACGGCTCCTACGGCTATTCCCTTCCCGTTGGCTTCAACTCCAACCGCCTTTGCCTGCTCGATCGTGGCTTTGTGATGGCCTACGCTCACATCCGCGGCGGAGGTGATCTCGGCAAACCCTGGCACGATGCCGGACGCCTCTTGCAAAAACGCAACACCTTCACCGACTTCATCGCCGCCGTCGAACAC
>DASRBV010000202.1:0-3117 GCA_035653455.1 Pseudacidobacterium sp.
ATCAGCAAAAGAATCAAAATGATCAGCAAGATAGTTATCATAGCAATTGCCCTCCAGACTGCTTTACCGTTTGATGGCAGGTAAAGGAAACTGGATATCTACCTCTGTTTTATTTACTGCTCGTGATAATTCCGCATCAGGCCGCCATCTATCACAAAAGTAGATCCGCTCACATACGCCGCATCATCTGACGCCAGAAATGCAGCCATCCCTGCTACATCTTCCGGCGTCCCCAGGCGATGCAACGGCACATTTGCAACAAGGGCTTCTAACTTCTGCTTGTCTTCCAATAAGGATTGATTGATAGGAGTAGCAATGGCTCCCGGAGCGATGTTATTCACAGTAATTCCCATTGGCCCAAGTTCTACAGCAAGGTTCCGCGCAAACATTCTCATTCCGCCCTTGCTGCAACAGTAAGCAGTAAATCCGGGAAAGGCCATGTCCTCATGCACAGAGCTGATGTTGATGATGCGTCCAGGGCGCTTTGCATCGCGCAAACGCCGCACAAATATCTGCGTAAGAAACACTGCGCTCTTCAGGTTCACATTCATCACGCGGTCATAGTCTTCTTCCTTCATCTCCCAGAAGTCAGACCGCTTCTCTGTTCCGGCATTGTTCACCAGAATGTCGGCAAAGCCAAAGGCCTTCCATGTTTCTGCCACAAGGCGCTCCCGGTCTTCTTTTTTGGTAATGTCTGCCTGCACGGTAATCGCCTTGCCTCCGGCCTGGTCAATGGCTTTTCTTGTGGCCTCGGCACCTTCCGGATGACTGACATAATCAATCGCAACCGAAGCGCCTTCTTTGCCAAAGCGTTTTGCAATTTCCTGCCCTATGCCTGAGCTTGCGCCTGTAATAATCGCAACCTTACCCTGTAAACAAGCCATGATCGCTCCCTGCTTGGATCAGATGCGGCAAACTCCATGCGCAGGCGCCGGTATGATGACCTTTTCCTCACCCGCCCGCTTTTCTACACGCTCTTGCAACCCTTTCGCATCAAAGGGCGCGCGGACCTTTGCATCGTTGTCGAAGTAAACATACACATCTCGTCCCTTTACTTCGTGCGCTTTCTCCGGATGCGCGAAACGTCCATCAGAAGGATTTCCTCCTTCTGCCCAGGCCGTCACGCGATTTGCCCATATGTCCAGCGCCGCATCGTCGTACCCACTCGCATAAAGTTGTTCTGAACCATGCAGCCTGCAATAAATAAAATCGGAAGTCACATCCATCAGCAACGGCCATTCAACTGTGTCTGCAACCACAAGGCCGATTTTGTATTTGCGCAGCAGATCTATAAATTCCGGTACAACAAAGCTCTCGTGGCGTATTTCAACACAGTGCCGCATAGGACGCTGTCTATCAATCTCCGTCCAGTTCCGGCCCCGCAATGCCGGCCCATGCGCTTCGGCCATCTGCGCTGCCGCTGTTGTTGTCAACGGCAGCAGACGAAAAAACCTTTCAAATCGCGAGAAATCAAAAGTGAAATTTGGAGGGAACTGCCACAGAACTGGGCCAAGCTTCTCGTTCAGGCGCAACAGACCTTGCGCAAAAAAGTTCGACAGCGGCTCTTCTATCTCACGCAGACGGCGCTGGTGCGTTATGTACCGCGATCCTTTTATGGCAAAAACAAAGTTTTCAGGCGTTTCGGCAGCCCACCGGGCAAAGGTCTCCGGCCTCTGCATGGAGTAAAACGTGCCGTTAATTTCAATCGAAGAAAATTCCCGGCTGGCATATTCCAGTTCGCGCTTCTGGGCCAGTTTTGCCGGATAAAATCTTCCCCGCCAGCCTGCATAACGCCACCCGGAAATCCCGATTCGGACCTTGCCCGCGCTCTCCATTCTGTTCCATGTGGATGCGTGGACGGCTGGATGCCTTTGCCTTTCAGATGTTGCTTTTCAGGAAATCTCAAAAACGTTCTCGGCCTTCGCCGACTGTGCCTTTGCCCGTTCAGCAATCTGTTTCGCCACAGCATAGAAGTCCTTTGCTTTCGGCGAACTCTCTCCCAGCAGCGCAACAGGCAATCCACGGTCACCTCCCATACGGACCTCCGGATCAAGTTCGACTGCGCCCAGAAACGGAACATTGAACTGCTTTGCCGTGCGCTCTGCTCCGCCTTTGGAGAAAATATCAATCTCCTGATGGCAGTGCGGACACGTGAAATGGCTCATGTTCTCAACAATCCCAAGCACCTCGACATTCACCTGATGGAACATCTCCAGCGCCTTGCGCGCATCCTGCAGTGAAACGTCCGATGGGGTAGAAACCACAACAGCTCCAGTCAGCGGCACTGTCTGCACCAGCGAGATGACCACATCGCCCGTTCCCGGAGGCAGGTCTACCAGCAGAAAATCGAGTTCACCCCACTCCACCTGCTGCAAAAACTGCCGAATGATCTGATGCAGCATCGGCCCACGCATCACCATCGGCTTGTCCCCGGGCGAGATAAAGCCAATGGAAATCACCTTGATTCCATGCGCCGTATTCGGCTCGATCATGTTGTTCGCAAGCACACGCGGTTGCTGGCCCGTACCCAGCATCAGCGGCACATTGGGCCCATAAACGTCGGCATCAATCAGGCCGACTTTATATCCGAGCTTTGCCAGCGCAATCGCGGAGTTCACTGCAATCGTCGTCTTCCCTACACCACCTTTCCCTGAACCAATGGCGACGATGTTCGCCACTCCGGGAAGCGCTGTAGGCGTAGGTGCTGCCGCATGTGGATGTGCCATAAAAACTCCTGATTCATTTTGCCGTCCTGGCCTGGGCGTAGCGTAGGGGAAAACCCTGCCCTTCTTCGAAGAGACAGGACGATTGAAATTGCTATACGCGTCCCGGACGCACCGGTCCCGCTACTTCCACTTCTCCCTTGCGCGCGGCGCGCTTCAGCTCCAGCTCTTTTTGCCGAATTTCCCGGCGCCGGCCGGCATCTTCGTAGCGGCGTTTTTCTTCTTCCGTCTCGGGCTGTACTTTGGGTACAGGAACACGCCTGCCCTGCGAATCCACCGCTACGAATGTTAGATATGCTGAAGCCACGTGGCGGTGCGTTCCGGCAATCGTGTTTTCTACCCACACCTTCACGCCAACTTCCATCGAAGTGTTAAATGCGCGGTTCAGCGATGA
>DASRBV010000203.1:0-7194 GCA_035653455.1 Pseudacidobacterium sp.
GCCACGCCTGCGATACGTAAGGAAGCATTTGCCTGCCAGAAAGCCGGCCTCCCAGGGGAGCGGACACCGCTGATAGATGCCGGAAGGCAGGGCCGCTTCGAGCGCCTCGATGGTGGAGTACCCGATGGACACTTCGGCATAGATGATGGGATTGATCATCAGTATGGAATATTCAGCGCACTCTGCGAGAGCGTCCGCGGACCAGGAACCCCAGCGGGGGTCTTTGGTGGCAATATCCAGTAGAACGTTGCTGTCTACCAGCACACCCTGGCAATGCCGGAGCCGCGCGGGAAGGCCGGGCAGGGCAGAAAGCATCAGCGCTTTCCGCCACGGGTGAGAGACATAATTTCATCCGTGCTCATACGGACATCGGATGTACCTCGAAGGAGTTCCACTGCTCTGTTCCCTCTGGAAGCGGGGTTTGCAGCGCGGCGGGCTTTGCGGATGAGAGCGTAGTCTCCTGCGATTTCAAATTCGACTTCTGTGTGCGGCAAAAGCCCTAGACGATTGCGGACCTCCTGGGGAATGGTCACCTGGCCTTTGCTTGTAATCTGCATGGTATTACTCTACCAGGTAAGAGTCATACCATGCAAGTTCATGCCTGGGCCCGGTACAGCCATCTTTCGCAATACCGGGACATGTGCGAGGAGAGTGGACCATCCCCGGGGGCCCGTTTCCGAGTGGGCAGGCTGTTTGCTTAGCTCCGGAATGTGGTAGCATCGTCAATCTGTAAGACGCCCCGTTCTTTTCGGGCGCCTGCTGGCCTATGGACCAGAAGGGCAGCAGATACGGTCATGAGACGGCACGGACGATGCCGGCGCGACATCCCTGTTTCAAAAGAGCGGGTCCGGAGGCGCTTCGTGCGCGCACGGATGTCCGCATCCTGTTTGCGAAGCACTCCCGCGCTTCTCCCTGATGGAGTGCGTGTCTTTGCGTCGTGTTCCGGAAGCCCGCGGCATCAGGCAGGGCCTTTCCGGCCGGGTTTTCAGCCAACAACACAAGGAGTCCTCTATGAAGTCTTATCAGGGAAGTGAGATTCGCAACGTAGCTGTAGTGGGGCATGCGCACAGCGGCAAGACCACGCTCGTCTCCGCTCTGCTGCATGCCGCAAAGATGACCTCAACACCGGAACCTGTGACCGCCTACGACGAAGAAGATGTTGCGCGTGGCACGACGATGCTGAACGCTGTGGCCTATGCGGAGTGGAGCGGCGTGAAGGTGAATTTCATAGATACTCCCGGATTTCATATGTTTGCGCATGAGGCGCGCTGCGCGATGGTCCCGGTGGAGTCGGCGCTGGTGGTGGTGAACGCTGCCAATGGGCCCGAGGCAGTTACCGACCGCGTGTGGAGTTATGCCGATGAGTTCAATCTGCCGCGCGTAGCGGTGATCAACCAGATGGACCATCCGCGGGCGGAGTGGCAGAAATCGCTGGAGACGATGCGCGAGCGGTATGGAAGGCACCTTGTGCCAGTGCAATTGCCTGTGGTGGATGCGGAAGGATTTCACGGCATTGTGGACCTGGTGACGATGGAGGCATTCTTCTATACGCCGAATGGCGATGGTCACGGCAAGATAGCGGACATTCCGGCGAACATGGCAGAGGAGGCGCAGAAGGCGCATGAGGCGCTGGTAGAGCTTGTGGCTGAAGGCAAGGACGAATTGATGGAAGAGTTCTTTGCCGAGGGTACGATTCCGGAACAACACCTGATTACGGCGCTGCATGAGGCCATTCGCGAAGACCGCATCTTCCCGGTGCTTTTTGCGAGCGGGGGAACGAATGTTGCTAGCGACCATCTGCTGGATTTTCTGAAGGTCTATGCGCCGGCCCCGGTAGAACGCGAGCCGGTGGCAGCGCGCGCGATGCTGCAGGCCGTGGCTGCCCATGCGAATGGCGGCGGAGACGAGAGCAATCCGGAGATCGTGATGCGGCGCGTGGATGATGGCGAGCCGCTGGCGCTGTATGTTTTCAAGACGATGAGCGATCCGTTTGCCGGGCGCATTTCATTCTTCAAGGTCTTCTCCGGGCACGTGCGGAATGATGCAGTTGTGGTGAACTATTCGCGCAAAGGGACAGAAAAGTTTTCCCATCTGTCCATCATGCAGGGACGCACGCTGGTCCCCGTGGGGGAGCTGCATGCGGGCGATCTTGGCGCGGTTGCGAAGCTGAAAGACACATTCACGGGCGACACGCTGGGCGAGAAAGGGCATGAGATTTTCTTTGAGCCGGTGAGTCTGCCCGAGCCGGCGATGACATATGCGATTGAGCCAAAGTCGCGCGCAGATGAAGACAAGCTGGCCCCGGCGATGCACAAGCTGATGGAGGAAGACCTGCTGGTGCGCTTCTATCGCGATGCGCAGACGAACGAGTTTCTGATTGCCGGAGCAGGACAGCCGCATATCGAGTCGCTGGTATCGAAGCTGCGCAAGCGGTATCACACGGAGGTGACATTGAAGTCGCCGAAGGTGCCGTACAGGGAGACGATTCGCGGGCGCGCGGAGGCACAGGGACGTCACAAAAAACAGACCGGAGGGCACGGGCAGTTTGGCGATTGCAAGATCAGAATGGAGCCGCTGCCGCGTGGGGCCGGCTTTGAATTTGTGAATGACATTTTTGGCGGCGCGATTCCGCGGCAGTTTATTCCTGCGGTGGAGAAAGGGATTCAGGAAGCGGCAGCGCGAGGGTATCTGGCGGGGTATCCGGTGGTGGACTTCAAGGTCACGCTTTATGACGGAAGCTATCACGAGGTGGATTCCAACGAACTGTCATTCAAGCTTGCGGGGCGGCTGGCCTTCCGTAAGTGCATGGAGCAGGCCAAGCCTGTTCTGCTGGAGCCAATTATGCGGGTGGAAATCGAGGCACCGGAGTCCTGCGCGGGCACGCTGATGGGCGACCTGAACCAACGGCGAGGCCGCGTGCAGGGCATGGAGAGCCGTGGGGCAACGACGGTGATTCGCGCCGAAGTGCCCATGGCAGAGATGCTGACGTATGGGCAGAGTCTGACTTCCATGACGCAGGGGCAGGGGACGTTCCACATGGAGATGGAGCATTACGACATTGTTCCGCAACCGCTGGCAGAGAAGATCATCGCCAATGCGAAGAGGCCGCAGGAGGAAGAAGAGGAGTGAGGGGTGCAGTGCCCTGGTTTCCGCCGTTTTCCGGTCTGACTTCAGGCCGGAAACGGGGGATGCGCGAAATAGCGCGGTGAAGCCTGAGGTTTTATGGACATCCCGGCTGATTTCGCTGATTATTGGGTGTGGAGAGAAAACAGGATGACGATTGCTGAAGTTCTGCTTGCCGATTTTGACAGCGAAATAGGGAATACACGCCGCACGCTGGAGCGCGTCCCCGAGGACAGGCCGGATTACAAGCCGCATGAGAAATCCATGCCGCTGGGGAGGCTGGCGATGCATTGCGCCACGCTTCCTCTTTTTGGCTATTACATTATGGAAGACGACGCGATGGACCTTGCCGCGCCGAAGCGTCCTCACGCTGACCTTACCTTCAGGTCACGCGCGGAATGTCTGGCCCAACTGGATGAAACTGCTGCGAAGTGCCGCGCGGCGCTGGCTTCGGCAAGCGATGAACATTTTCAGAAGAAGTGGCCTTTCACCTGGGGTGAACACGTCATCTCAAACGAAACGCGCCTGCGCACATACCGCACGATGTTTTTTAACCACATGATTCACCATGTTGCGCAACTGGGCGTTTATCTACGTCTGAATCATCTTGCGGTGCCGGCTTTGTATGGTCCTTCGGCGGACGAACAATGGTCTCCGAAGTAGCCCTGTTCTGATTATCGGACCGCCCCGACAGCGTACAAAACGCTGGCATGGGGCGGAAGGGTGACCTTCAACCCTGGCATCTGGCCCAGGTCTTTTCGTTGCCACAGATCACGAACGTGGCCCGGGGCCGTGATTTCAAGCTCTTTCCAGGAAAAGGAAATGTTCTGTGGCGTGTCGCCCAGGTTAAAGGCGGCCACGTACTGCTTTCCTGCGGCACCCTTTGCGGTCCAGACGACGGTGTCCGGCGTCTGAATTACGGGCTTGTTTGCGCTGGAATGCTGGTCTACAGCGATGACTTCAGGATTGGTCAGGAGCGATTCGGTGAAGCTGTCCATTTGCGTGAGATTTGCTCCGAGGACGAGCGGGGAGCGCGCAATGGACCACAGGGTCACGAGGGTGCGCGCTTCATCTTGAGAGAGGCGGGAATGGCGTGGCTGGCCCCATCCGGCATTGGGGCCGAGATAGCCGAGGGGCAGCATGTCGGCGTCTGGCCAGTGGCCTGGTTCGATGTGTGAAGACCAGTCGGCCAGATTTTTGAACTGCCGCCTGAGAGGTTGCGGGAAGGTGTTGGTATCGCTTTCCGGCTTGTTCCAGAGGTCCCAGACATCGTTGGAGATGCGCCACATCTGCGCGTATTTCCGGACGTCCCCGGCTTCTGAGATGGGTGTTGGTCCGGGCGAGAGGCTCAGCACGATGGGGCGGCCGCTGTTTTTCAAGCCTGCGCTCATCATGTGGATTTCGTCTGCTTTATAGGGCGAGGAGATGCAGTCCACTTTCAGGAAATCGAGGCCCCAGCCGGCATAGAGTTTTGCAATCGAATTGTAATAGGCCTGAGCAGCGGCGTTGTTTTTGAGGCCATAGTTGTCCGGATTCCATTGGCAAAGGTCTGAGGTGTTGGCCGCGTCGGCAGCATGGAACCGGGAACCGGCGATGGGCAGATTTTTCTCGACGGCCTCTTTGGGGATACCGCGAATGATGTGGATGCCGAACTTGAGGCCGAGCGAGTGCACATAATCCGCTATCGGTTTCAGTCCTGCGCCCTTGACGCTTGAGGGGAAGCGGTCCGGAGCTGGTACGTAACGGCCGTAGCTGTCGAGAGTGTATCCCTGGTCGGCGCCCTGTTTGCCAGCGTTCTCCGGATGTTGCAGGTACCAGCCTTCGTCAATGACGACATATTTCCAGCCGTACTGTTTCAGGTGCTGATTCAGCCACTGGACGTTGGCTTTGAACTGGGCTTCCGTGATGGTGAGGCCGTAGGAGTCCCAACTGTTCCAGCCCATGGGCGGAGTGGGGGCGAGCAGCGGAGTTCTGGCCTGAGCGGGAAGGAGCAGAGCGGCACTGAGAAGGAGCAGGGAAACAAGCAGGAAGCGTTTCATCATCACCTTTTGCAGAGAACGTTTTCTGTGGCAAAAGAAGGATAACAGCATGGTGAATTAAATCACCACGCTTTCCTGATACTCGCCGAAAATCTCGCGCATGGCTGCGGCGATTTCTCCTACGGTGGCATGGCTTTCGACTGCTTCAAGAATTGCGGGCATCAGGTTTTGCCCGGAGCGGGCGTGGTTTTTCACGCGCTCCAGCGATGACTGCCAGCGGGCCTTGTCTCTGCGCTGGCGCAGAGCGCGGACGCGCTCCACCTGTCTGCGCTCCAGATCTTCATCTATGCGCTGGATGGGAATGGGCGGCCCGTCTTCGCGCGTGAAGCGGTTGACGCCGACTACGACGGCCTGGCCTGCATCTACCGCGCGTTGGTAATCATAAGCGGAGTTCTGAATTTCCTGCTGCACCCATCCCTGCTCGATGGCGCGCAACATGCCGCCGAGTGCGGCGATGCGGTCGAGGTAGGTCTTCACCTGTTGTTCAAGCTTTTGTGTGAGCGCTTCGATGTAGTAAGAGCCGGCGAAGGGGTCTATGGTGTGCGCCACACCGGTTTCACAGGCAATGATCTGCTGCGTGCGCAGCGCGATACGCGCGGCTTCTTCGGTGGGCAGAGCGAGGGCCTCGTCGTATCCATTGGTATGCAGCGATTGCGTGCCGCCGAGCACGGCTGAAAGCGCCTGAATGGCGGTGCGGACGATGTTATTCTCCGGCTGCTGCGCGGTGAGCGTAGAGCCGGCGGTCTGCGTATGGAAGCGCAGCATCCAGGAGCGCGGATGTTTGGCGCCGAAGTGGCTGCGCATGATGTGCGCCCATACGCGGCGCGCGCAGCGGAATTTTGCCACTTCTTCCAGGAAATTGTTGTGCGCATTGAAGAAAAAGGAGAGGCGCGGGGCGAATTTGTCAACATCAAGCCCGGCGTCTATTGCGGCCTGGACGTAGGTCATTCCGTTGGCCAGGGTAAAGGCGACTTCCTGGGCAGCGGTCGAACCGGCTTCGCGCATGTGGTATCCGGAGATGGAGATGGTGTTCCATTCGGGCAATTCTTCGTTGGCCCACGCGAACATGTCGGTAATAATACGCATGGCGTGATGGATGGGGTAGATGTAGGTCCCGCGGGCAATGTATTCCTTAAGGATGTCGTTCTGCACGGTGCCGGAGAGCTTTTTTACGTTGGCCCCGGTGCGGCGGGCCACGGCGACGTACAGCGCCAGCAGAATGCTCGCCGTGGCGTTGATGGTCATGGAAGTGGAGATTCTGTCGAGGGGGATGGAGTCGAAGAGCCGCTCCATGTCTTCGATGGAATCAATGGCTACGCCGACCTTTCCTACTTCGCCCAGGGACATGGGGTGGTCAGAGTCATAGCCGATCTGGGTAGGAAGATCAAAGGCGACGGAGAGGCCCGCTGTGCCCTGTTGCAGGAGAAATTTGTAGCGGCGGTTGCTCTCTTCGGCGTCGCCCATACCTGCGTACTGACGCATGGTCCAGAGCCGGCCGCGGTACATCGTGGGCTGGATGCCGCGGGTGAAGGGAAATTCGCCAGGGAAACCCAGGTCGCGGAGCGGGTCGAAGCCGATGGATTCGAGGTCTTCGCGGGTATAAACGGATTTCTGCTCGGCAGACATGGTGAACGAAGAAGGATAACAGGGGAGCGGGGCGCAGGTCTCAGGGACGGCAGTTGAAATCTACGGCATTTTCACAGATTCCGTACACTGCATTTGCACTGTGCCGTGTCGCCGACTCCCTGTTGGTCGCGGCGACTCAAGTTTCGTGGCATGGTGCAGACTATCTGTGAAAATGCGCTAGCGCCTGTGACCTGAGCGCTGTTTTCTGCCTGCGCGATAAAACGAGCTGCCGGCGAACCAGGCAAAGACGAGGGTCACTGCAGCGAAGGCGAGGAAGCGCGCGTGTCCAGGCCCGGCGGACCAGTTCTGGCGAAGTTTCCAGGTATTGGAGGCAAAAACGATGGCGAAGACGGAGAAAAAAAGCCCGGTAATCTGAAGCCAGATGATACCGCTGGCATGGGCGACG
>DASRBV010000204.1:0-2985 GCA_035653455.1 Pseudacidobacterium sp.
TTTCTTGAACTTTTCACCACGATCATCGTCGCTTACATCTTCGTGCTGCTGGGCGTCGTTCATGAGCGCGTAGCACTGACGATGGTTTATCTCGACATTCTGCTCTATTCGGCCGGCGGCGTGATCGGCACCATGCATCATCTCTACTTCTCCGGCGAGCCCGCCGTGCACATGGCGCTTGGAGCTTTCTTCTCCGCCGCGGAAGTTATCCCGCTGACGTTCCTGACGCTTGAGGCATGGAGCTTCCTGCAGTTGGGCGCGGAGCAGAGTGCAAGGTCGAAATCGCCGTTCCCGCACTTCTGGGCCGTAATGTTCCTTGCGGCGGTCGGTTTCTGGAACTTTCTCGGCGCTGGAATCTTCGGCTTCCTCATCAATCTTCCCGTTGTTTCCTATTTCGAAATAGGGACGGCACTGACGGCCAATCACGCTCACGCTGCGATGATGGGCGTTTACGGAATGCTGGCCGTCGGGCTGTCGCTCTTCTGCCTGCGTTACATGGTTCCACAGGCCCGCTGGTCTGACCGCGCGGCGAAGGTCAGCTTCTGGTCGCTGAATCTGGGGCTCGCGTGGATGGTCTTTGCTTCGCTGTTCCCTCTTGGCATCATCCAGTTGTACCACTCCGTTCGCTTCGGCTATTACGACGCGCGGACGCTCGAATACCTCACCGGCCATCTGAACGCCTTGATTGAATGGATGCGCCTGCCGGGCGACGCGCTGTTTATCGTGGGAGGCGTTCTGCCGCTCCTCTATCTTGAATGGCTGGGAGCACGGCATGTGGCCCCGAAAGCTGCGGCCGAGCAGCCGGCGGAAAGCCTCTTTACTGAAATCATCGAATCCGCCGGGGTGAAGTGATGATCGATGGCTTCCATGCGGAGTTGCTGATGGCGGCGGGATACGCAGTGTTCCTGATGGCTGCGGCGGCCATCCTTGAATGGATGGCAAAGCATTCCCATCGCCGGTCCGAGCAGATGCGCGTGACCGGGTTCAGGTTCCACAGAGAATTCGACCGCTGGGAATGCCCAACGGGACAGTTGCTCCGGCGGCATTCGGTTGACCATGAGCGCCGCATTGTGCGTTACCGCGCACCCGCGCACGTCTGCAACTGCTGCCACAAAAAGCCTGACTGCACAGATTCCGACGAAGGCCGGGAGATCGAGCACCGCGTTGATTCCTGGGTGCAGTCGGAAATCCGCCGCTTTCATCGCGGCATCTCCCTGGCGCTGCTGTTCCTGGCTGGGCTGCTTCTGGCCGCACAAATCGTGTGGTACAAGGCGCCGCGCGAACTGGCGTTGACTGGCGGACTCCTGCTCGCCATCGGGGCGGCCGGCGCACGACTGCTGGCCGGGTTCAGCTCTATACGATCGGCTGACACGAGCTTCCGCGACGCGCGCCCGCAATAAGTACACCGTCTCCTCATTGGACGGAATGGCAAAGATCAGGCCGGTGCGGGACGAGGCGATGACAGAGTTGCTGAATGATCGGCGAAGGGGTGGCGCCGACATAGCCTGACAATTCTACGCCAGCCCGGCGGCTGCCTTGCTCTCCCCAGCAAGGGTGTCATCTCCTTCCTCCTCTTTCGACTTGGACCATTCAACCTCGCGCGGGAAAGGGTGGACTCTTCCAACGCCACAAATGCAATGGGCCATTGACAGCAGGCGGAGACTGTCACATAATTGTCGAATGCAACAATTGCATCATGCAATGACTGCAGCCACCCCGCGTGGTTGTGCGGCAGAAATTCTGGAAGTTGTGCCGGCCGTGATGCGGTTCATTCGCACCCAGATGCGGCAGTACCGAGGTCCTGACCTTTCCGTACCGCAGTTTCGCACTTTGGTATTCCTCTGCAGCAGCCCGGGAGCGTCTCTTTCCGTACTGGCGGACTTCCTCGGGCTTTCCCTGCCTGCAACTTCCCGACTGGTTGAAGGATTGGTACGGAGAAACTTAGTGGACCGCCGCATTCCATCGGGAAACCGGAGACTGGTTTCTCTGACAGTGAGCGCACACGGGCGGAAGATCATATGCGCGGCGCGAAAAGCCACTGAAAGGCGGCTTGCAGACGTGATGTCCGCGTTGCCGACCAAAGACTGCGTGGCAATCCAGCGCGCACTCCAGGCGCTGCGAAAGAGATTCTGCCCTTAGCGATCATGAGGGTTTTAGAAAGTGTCTGCGAAACGCTATCAGCGTGCTGCCGCTGCTGCGGCGACGGAACAGTTGCCATCGAGGGCTTGCGCGGAATGGACGGCAGAGTCTTCGGTCTGTCGGGGCCGGCGGGTGTGAACAGGAAAGAACGTGGGGCCCGGCGAGGCCTGAGTTCGAATGGAGATTCAGGGCTTGCTGGCGTTGGCATTTATCGCGGGCACACTGAGGAGTAATAGCCATTGGGGTTGCAAGGAACGAAACTGAACAGATGGGTGGTAAGCGCGTTGGCCGTGCTCGCGCCGGTTTTCTATGTCGGCTGCCAAAACAAGGCGGATCCATTGCCATCGCAGACCGCTCCGATTGTTGAAGTCGCAACCGTCATCCAGAAAGATGTGCCGGTTTACGGCGAGTGGGTGGGCACGGTTCAAGGCTACCTTGATGCCAGGATCTCTCCGCAGGTGAGCGGATACCTCGTCCGACAGGATTACCGCGAAGGCGGGATCGTCCAGAAGGGCCAGGTGCTTTTCGAGATCGATCCCCGGCCTTATCAGGCTGCGCTCGACCAGGCAAAAGCGCAGTTGGCGGAAGCTGAAGCGCAACTGGCAAAAGCCACGCTCGACGTCCATCGCGATGTTCCTGAGGCGCAGGCTCACGCGATCCCCCTCAGTCAGCTCGACAACGACCGGCAGGCGCAACTGGCAGCGCAAGCGTCCGTCGAGGCGGGCAAGGCTGCTGTTGAGCAGGCAGAACTCAATCTTGGGTATACAAGAGTCCGGTCTCTGATTCCTGGAATCGCGGGAATTGCGACCGTGCAGGTTGGAAATCTGGTCGGCCCTTCCACCGTGC
>DASRBV010000205.1:0-2094 GCA_035653455.1 Pseudacidobacterium sp.
ACTCCATGGCTGATACATATAAGATCGCAATCGTAGGCGCAGCCTCACTGCGCGGCAAAGAACTGAATGAAGCGCTGGGCGATTCCGCGTTCGGCGCATCCGATTTTGTGCTGATGGACGACGAGTCATCCCTGGGGCAGCTTGAGGCCGTCGGGGATGAAGTCACTTTTATTCAGCGCATCGAATCTGATGCTTTCAACAATATTGATTTTGTCTTTTTTGCGGGAGCGGAAGATGTCACCCGCAAGCATTGGCTCAAAGCGCAGAGAGCAGGCGCCAGCATTATTGACATGAGCTATGCGCTCGAAAGTGAGCCGGGGGTCCTGGTGCGCGCCCCCTGGGTGCAGGAATCAAAGACCGCGCCGGACCTGAAGACCACGGCGGTTTCCTCCGCGCATCCTGCGGCCGTTGTCCTCGCGCTGGTGCTGAAACGCGTGCAGACAGTCGCAAATGTGGTCTCCGCTTCTGCAACCATTATGGAGCCTGCCTCAGAATATGGACGTACTGCCCTGGATGAGCTGCATCAACAGACCGTGGGTCTGCTGAGCTTCCAGCCTCTTCCCAAAGACCTTTACGATACGCAAGTCGCCTTCAACGTGGTCTCAGGATTAGGTGAATCAGCCAAGATCAGCCTGATCGCAAGCGAGGCGCGCATCCGCCGCCACTACGAACAACTGGCAGAAGGCCGCCTGCCGGAAGCCATGATCCAGCTTCTGCACGTTCCCGTCTTTCACGGATACGGCCTCTCGCTCGCAGTTACTCTGGACGAGCCTGTATCTCTCGATCACATCGAAACGTCCTTATCAGGCGACCACATGGATGTCATCGTGAGCGGCTCTGAAGCGCCCAGTAACCTCAGCTCCGCTGGGCAAAGCGATGTTCTTGCGCGCGTGCGCACCGCCGACGGCACCGAACTGGCGACAAATAAATTCTGGATCTGGATCGTTGCTGACAATCTGAAGCTGGCTGCTTTGAACGCTTTGGCCTGCGCGGAGGAACTGCGGCGCCTTCGCCCACAGGGAAAAGTCCAATGACGCCGGCCTCCCACTCAGGCTTCAGTCTGAGTGGGAAGTCAGGTTTCAGGCTGGCTGCGCTTCAAGCCCAGCCAGCGATTCAGCATAGGGTGCCCGCAGCACTCCGCGCTCTGTAATAATCGCTGTTACATATTTCGCCGGAGTCACATCGAACGCCGGGTTCTCGATTTCCACTCCGTGCGGCGTAAGTTGTTTTCCTGCATGATGGGTCACCTCAATCGCAGGGCGCTGCTCAATCGGAATCAGGTCGCCGGAAGGGGTCGCAAGGTCAATCGTAGACCACGGGGCCGCCACATAAAACGGAATTCCGTGCTCCTTCGCCAGAATGGCCACGTTATATGTGCCGATCTTGTTGGCCACGTCTCCATTGGCCGCAATGCGGTCTGCGCCTACAACCACGGCGCGAATCTTGCCCTGTCTCATCAGGCTGGCAGCCATGTTGTCGCAAATGACTGTAGTGGGGATGCCATCGTGCATCAGCTCCCAGGCTGTCAGGCGGGCGCCTTGCAGGAACGGGCGCGTCTCGTCCGCATAGACATGGACATTGTGCCCACGCTCCACTGCGGCCCGGATCACGCCAAGCGCTGTGCCGTATCCGCACGTGGCCAGAGCACCTGCATTGCAGTGTGTCAACACTCCGCCTTCCTTAGGCAGCAGTTCCGCGCCGTTCGCTCCCATGGCCTTGCAGGCGGCAATGTCTTCCTCATACATCCTCTGTGCCTCTGTAATTAACGCCTCGGAAATGGATTCAAGAGTGGCCCCAGGCTGTTCCACAAGCGCAGTAAAACACGTCCTCATGCGTTCAATGGCCCAGAAGAGGTTCACCGCCGTGGGACGGGTCGTTGCCAGCGTCTTCGCAATCGTTTCAAATTCAGTTTTCAGCGCAGCGAGATTTACGGCCTTGCTCTGCTTTACGCCCAGGGCCACACCCATGGCCGCGGAAACGCCAATCGCCGGAGCGCCGCGCACTACCATCGTGGTGATCACATCGGCCACTTGCTGATAGCTGGTTGCCAGCACATACGTCTCTTCCAGCGGCAGTTTGGTCTGATCAAGAAAG
>DASRBV010000206.1:0-4837 GCA_035653455.1 Pseudacidobacterium sp.
GCGAGAACATGGACGATGTGCAGCGCTCCATGGGCATGCTGCTGAACAATACGCCCTGGCATGCTCCGGTTACAGAGAAGCCGGTGCTGAATTCGACCGAAATCTGGGAGCTGGTGAACCTGACGGATGATTCGCACCCGATCCATCTTCATCTGGTTCGCTTTCAGGTCCTCGACAGGCGACGCTTCGATTCGTTCCATTTCCAGCAGACAGGCGAGATGCGGTTTACTGGTCCGGCTGTTCCACCCGATGCGAACGAAATGGGATGGAAGGACACAGTGCGCTGTGATCCGAATATGGTAACGCGCATCATCATCCCATTCGTTGGATACATAGGGCGTTACGTCTGGCATTGCCATGTGCTGGAGCACGAGGACAATGAGATGATGCGGCCCTTTGAGGTTGTGCCGGACTGAGTTACCGCCTGCAGCGGCCCATGCCGAAGATGCTTCCGGTCATGTCTGTGGGGCCGTAGCTGCCTGGGTACGGCCAGGCATGATGGTTCAGGCTGCGGTGACCTCTACCTCTATGTTGTGGGGTTCAGCCTCTTCGCTTTTAATTCCCAACAGATTCAGGATGGGCGTTGTAATCATTGTGGTGACCAGGGCCATGACTACCATCATGGTGAAGAGTGTGGGTGAGAATGCTCCTACGTTATAGGCAATATTCAGGACGACGAGTTCTACGAGGCCGCGGGTGTTCATCAGTGTGCCGAGCGCGACGGCATTGCGCCAGGACTGCCCCGTCCAGCGTGCCGCAAGAACACCTCCACCCATTTTTCCAAATACAGCGCCTATGAGGACGATGCCAGCCCACCACCACATCTTTGCATCATTCAACAGGTCCAGGCGTGTGCGCAGGCCTGTTAATGCAAAGAACAGCGGCAGGAGCAGGACAGAAGTGACCATATCGAGACGGGCGCGGATGGCATGTTGCCAGTGCTCAATGCGTGGAAAGCAGACACCAGCGAGAAATGCTCCGAAGAGAGGATGCACGCCGATCCATTCGGTAACTGCGGCGGAAGCCAGTGCGCCGATGATAAAAACGCCCAGCAGCTCCAGTGAAAGCCCGGGCTTTTTGCGCATGTGGACAGCGCGCGTGGCCAGTGGCCGGACAATTCCAAGCATGAACAGCAGATATCCTGCCAGACAGGCCAGGCGAATGGGTAATGAAGCCGAGCCTCCATCGGCGCCAATGAGTGCAAGCGCGAGCGCCAGCAATGACCATGCCACCACGTCATCTACGGCCGCGCAAAGAATCGCCGTGGTACCGAGAGAAGTGCCTTGCAGGCGCCGTTCTTCCAGAATGCGCGCCAGTACCGGAAACGCGGTGATGCTCATGGCGATCCCTAAAAAGAGTACAAAGGGAACGCTGCCGATTCCGTGCGGAGCAAACCGGATACGCAGCGAATGTGCGAGGACCGCGGCTGTAATAAATGGAATAATGATGCTGGTGCCGCTGGCAAACAGCGCCGTTCTGCGCTGACGGACCAACTGGTCGTAATCCAACTCCATTCCGATGAGAAAGAGATACAGGACCAGGCCGACGGTCGAAAGTATTTCCAGGAAATGCAGAGAACCGGCAGGGAAGAGCGCTGTCGAAGCATGGGGCGAGATGCGGCCCAGGACGGAAGGACCGAGTAGAATCCCACCGATCATTTCGCCGATGACGCGCGCTTGTCCGAGTCTGCGGGCCAGCCATCCGCAAACCAGCGTAACGGCGAGGATGACGGACATCTGCACGAGGAGTAGGGTCATACGGCCTTCAATCCTGAGTTCTCCGGGAAATTTTTAAATGAGATGCCGGTTTTGCTTTCCGCGTTTGATGCCTGCCGGGAAGAACTTTCAGGGTGCTATCGTCTAATCTAAAGGCATGGATAATCGCACTTTGCCTGATATCTTCGATGTTCTGGTGATTGGGGCCGGGCCGACAGGCATGGCCTGCGCCATTGAGGCGCAGCGCGTGGGCCTGCGCAGTGCCCTGGTAGATAAAGGCTGCTTGTGCAATTCCATTTATCACTACCCCTCGAACATGACGTTCTTTACCACTCCGGAGCTGCTGGAGATTGGCGACATCCCCTTTCCAAGCGTGAACCAGAAGCCCACCCGCAATGAGGCCCTGGAATACTACCGGAAAGTTGCCGAACATTATCAGCTTGATGTGCGCCAGTACCAGAATGTAGACTCCGTTTCCGGTTCGGATGGGGACTTTCGTGTCCATGTAACCGACCAGTTCGGGCGGAAATTTATCCACCATACGCGAAAGCTGGTAGTGGCGACCGGATACTATGACCTGCCGAATTATTTGGGAATTCCCGGCGAGGACCTGCCGAAAGTCCACCACTATTATGAAGATCCACATCCTTATTACGATCTGGATGTGCTTGTAATTGGCGGCAAGAACTCGGCAGCGATTGCAGCACTGGACCTGTGGCGGCACGGGGCGAGAGTGACGCTGGTGCATCGCGGCACCGGAATGCACAGGCACGTAAAGTACTGGATTCTTCCCGATATCGAAAATCGCATCAAAAATGGAGAGATTACTGCATATTTTGAGAGCGAGGTGGAGCGCATTGAAGAGGATTCAGTGACCCTGAAAACACCGCAGGGCGAAGTCGTGCTGGAGAACGACTTCGTATTTGCCATGACAGGGTACCATCCGGATTTCGATTTTCTTACAGCGCTGGGGATTCGCCTGGAAAGCAAACACCGCTGCCCGGAATGCGATCCGCAAAGTCTGGAAAGCAATGTGCCCGGGATTTATCTTGCTGGCGTGATTATTGCCGGAGAGCGGACGAATGAGATTTTTATAGAGAATGGCCGTTTTCATGGCAGGCAGATTGCAGCCGACCTTAAAGAGAAATTTTCTGCCGCTCTGAAGGCGTAAGCTGTTAGATGGTCTTTTCTGCGCGGAGATTCCGTGCGTGCGCGCATTTTTGTAGGACGGAAGCATTTTGCTCAAACCACGGACAATTCGGGGCCAATTAATCGCCAGTCTCGTGCTATTCGAACTGCTGGCGCTGGCGCTCTTCACTGCATTTCTGGTACGCGAACAGCGAAAAGAGCTACAGCAGCGGATTGACCGCCGTCTGGAATACCAAGGGTCCCAATTTGCCACACAAGCAGCCAGCGCAATTGAAGAAGGCAAAACGGAATCCTTGCAGAAGATGGTCAGCGCCATGCTTCGGTATCCGAGCATTGGCAGCGTGCAGATTACGGACATCCAAGGCGTGGCCATTGCCGGTGCGGACATTTCGATGAATGGCAAGCTCAACCTTACTGCAACGGAACGCAATTATCTCCGGGACCTCGACAAGCCAACCATCTTTTCGCTGAAAAGGAACGTGCGGGAGATTGTTGCTCCTGTGATAGTGCGTGGCCAGGTGCAGGCGTTGGTGTGGATTTCTCCCAATGAAGAAGCCGACCGCTTGCAATTGCACTCGTTGCTGCGGGTCACGTTGATTTCCGCCATTCTTGCAACCCTGGGCTGCACAATTCTGGCCACGTTGATGGCACGTACTGTGACCAGGCCGTTGAATGTGCTGATGCGCGCCACGCGCCAGATTGTGCGCGACCCGGAGGACGTCTCCAATTTTCCGCTGCCAGTTACCTCGGAAAATGAAGCGGCCGACCTGACGACCGCTTTCAATATGATGGTCGCCTCGATTGAGGAGCAGCGTTCCGGACTGAATGACACGCTGGCGCTTCTGGATTCGATGCTGGCAAATGCGCCCATCGGTTTCGCGTTTTTTGACCGCAAGTTCCGCTTTGTGCGTGTCAATCAGTTCCTTGCCGACATGAACCGCAGCACCATCAGCCGCCATCTGGGACGTGCTGTCAATGAGGTCTTTCCTGAATCGGCGGCTGTGCCATTACAGCGCGCAATAGAACAGGTGTTTAGCACTGGCAGACCGGTGCAGGACCTGGAACTCGTCGGTGAGGTGGAGGGCCAGCCCGGACGTGTCCGCTCATGGCTGGCGAACATCTATCCGGTGCAGACGGGAACGAATGCTGTTCGATGGGTTGGCACTGTGATGGTGGACACCACGCAACGCCGTAGCTCAGAAGAAGCACTACGGAAAACAGAAAAACTTGCCGCGGCTGGACGGCTTGCCGCCTCGATTGCGCATGAAATCAACAATCCACTGGAAGCTGTCACAAACCTGCTCTATCTGATTCGACTTCAGGAAAAGCTTCCATCGGAAGTGGAGAAGTACGTCGAGCTGGCGCAACACGAGCTTGCGCGCGTCTCAGAAATCGCACAGCAGACACTGCGTTTCTACCGGCAATCCACCTTGCCCATTACGGCGAACATCAGTGAACTGCTCGATTCTGTCCTGACGCTGCATCAGGGGCGTGTGAACTCGCTCCAGATAAAGGTGCGCAAATTTTACGATTCGGATGTGGAGGTATTTTGCTTTGCAGGCGAGATGCGTCAGCTTTTCGCCAACCTCATCAGCAATGCGCTTGACGCCATGATGCCGGGACCGGGCACCCTGACACTGAGTGTCCGGCGATCTCATTCATGGCGTGATCCTTCTATCAGGGGAGTGCGCATCTCGGTTGCCGATACCGGATGCGGCATGCCGGATGATGTCAGGACGCGCATCTTTGAACCCTTCTTTACTACTAAAGAAGCCACGGGTACCGGACTGGGGCTTTGGGTGAGCGCTGAAGTCATCCAGAAGCATCGCGGTGAAATTCGCATTCGCAGCCGCGTCATGAATGATAACCACCCCGGACGCCAGCCGGGAACGATTTTTATGATCTTCTTCCCACAATCGGCAGTAGAGGAGGCCATTTCAGAGAGTCTTGAAACCAGTTCCCAAACCGTGTGA
>DASRBV010000207.1:0-9477 GCA_035653455.1 Pseudacidobacterium sp.
CTGGCAATCAAAAGGTGCACGCACGCTCGTTACGATTCCTGTATTGATGGCCTGCGAAAGGTCCCCGCCATAGGTGCTGGTAAAAGGGACACCAACATTGAAGTTGTTGCCCTGGATCAGGCTGCGCCATTCCATGTTGTAGAAAAAGAATGTCTTCGGGTTCCCACCGCCATGCAGCGCCACAGGACCGCCCACATTGAATCCCCACAGATTAAACCGCAGCTTAGCGACTTTATTATGTGTACCATCGGCGCTGTACTGTGGATTAAAGTAATTGCGTGCGTTAAAGGCGTCATTGCGTCCGAACCACCATCCTGAAGCATGAAAGTTTCTGGTGCCCGATTTAATCACGGTGCTGATGGTTGCAGCAGAAGATAGACCATACTGGGCGCTGTAGTTTGACGTGAGCTGGCGAAACTCGGCAAGCGCATCTTCTGATGGCATAACGATGGCGCTGCCACCGCCGCCACGGTCGTCCGTCTCGCCGCCGTCCAGCAGAAAGAGGTTGTGGCTGTTGCGCTGTCCGTTGAAGCTGACGCTGGAGTCGCCGCCCATGGGCGTAGGAACCTGGAAGTCCATCTGAAGGCTCGACGCCCCCGTGGTCAGATTCATGAGCGAATAGAGGCTACGGCCATTCGATTCCAATTGCGTAATCTGTTTGCCGGAGATGACATTGCTCACTTCTCCGGAGTCGGTCTGTAGCTTGATGCCTGATGCGGAAACAGTAACCGTTTCCTGTGCCGCACCAACTTGCAGGGTAAAGTTTACGCGCGCACGGTCTCCTACGTTGAGCACGACACCAGTCTTCGTCTGCACGTTGAAGCCAGCGGCCTCCACTTTGATGGCATAGGTGCCAATCTGTAAAGCGGGCAGAACGTACTCGCCCGTTCCATTGGAAGTGGCACTGTGCGTAATGCCTGTTGCGGTATCCGTTACGGTAATCGTGGCGTTTGGTACAGCCGATCCGGTTGGGTCAGTAATGGTCCCAACGATGGTTGCGGTCGCTGAGGTTTGAGCAGACGCAGTCAGCGAGAACAAAGTAAATAATATGACTGTCATCCGCATGAAAATCCTGCGACATGCGGCCTCCCGAAAAACCAGGGATTTCATGTTTCCTCCTTTTAAAAGATTAATTTTTCGATTTACTAAAGCGATTTATTTTATCCGCAGAGAATTTAACCCTCTTGAAAGAAGATTTGTCAAGAAGAAATCATGTATAGGCTTCAGCAAGCCTGAATGACCAAATGTTTTCAATGAGTTAATAGGAAAACCAGGAGGTGGTACCCGGTGTTGATCCTGTCTGCCAGGACGCTTTTTTGAGATCAATGCAAGCCTGTTCGGACGAAAGGACGGTATGTCCCTCTGCAAATACCCTGAAATAAAAATTCACTTGATGATCATGACCAGTTTTATACTTATTAAACAAACGTTTGCTTTAAAAATAAGACCTGCACTGCTTGGATATCTTATTTAAATAAAACGTTTGAGCTTGACGAACATCTTTCCAGGACTTTAGCATCTCCACGAAAATACCTCTGAGAGGAAGAACTTTTTGATGTTGATTCACACTTTGAGGAAATGTCTGTCACTTGCGCTGCTTGCGGCCTGTTCCATTGCCCTTGCCCAGAACAATCCACAGGACCGACCCTGGATGAATACCAGCCTCTCGCCTGAAAAGCGTGCCGACCTTGTGCTGAAGCAGATGACGCTCGACGAGAAGATTGACCTGCTGCATGGCAACGGAATGGCGCATACCGGGAACTGGCAAATGCCGCTGACGCACCTGTCAAATGGCGGCGCGGGTTACGTAGTAGGTGTGCCGCGACTGGGAATTCCTCCGCTCTACATTTCAGATGCGGCCTATGGCGTACGTTCCAGTGGCGAGAATGGCCGCTATTCCACTGCTCTGCCCTCGAACCTTGGCGCGGCATCAAGCTGGAACCCGCAGGCTGCGTGCGAGTATGGTGCCTTGATCGGCCGCGAACTGCGCGCGCAAGGCTACAATATGACGCTCGGCGGGGGCGTGAATCTGACCCGAGAGCCGCGTAACGGACGCACCTTTGAGTACATGGGCGAAGACCCGCTGCTGGCTGGAACCATGGTCGGCAACCTGATGAAGTGCGAACAAGGCGAGCATGTGGTCGGCGACATCAAGCATTACGCAATGAACGACCAGGAGACCGGCCGCAATATCGTCAATGTCATCGTCTCAAAACGCGCCATGCGCGAAAGCGATCTTCTTGCATTTCAGATTGGACTGAAAATTTCCAATGCCGCCGCGGCAATGTGCTCCTACAACCGCGTGAATGGTGATTATTCCTGCGAAAACAAGTATCTGCTGACGGACGTTCTGAAGCACGACTGGGACTTCAAAGGCTTCGTACTTTCCGACTGGGGTGGCACGCACAGCACGGAGAAGGCCTCGGCTGCGGGTCTGGACCAGGAGCAGCCCATGGCCGATTACTTTGGGCCGAAGCTGAAAGAAGCCGTCGAAGCAGGACGCGTACCCATGTCTGAAGTTGATGACCATGCGCGCCGAGTGCTCTGGGCCGAATTCGCTTCAGGCATTGTGGATGATCCGGTGCAGAAGAGCGTCGTGGATGCCGAAGGAGGCCTGGAAATCGCGCAGCGCCTGGAAGAACAGAGCATTGTTTTGCTGAAGAATGAACATGATATTCTGCCACTCAATCCGGCAAAGCTGCACAGCTTGGCTGTGATTGGCGGACACGCCGATGTGGGGATGATCTCAGGTGGAGGTTCGGCACAGGTGGACCCACCCGGAGGGAATGCCATTGCTCCTCCGGGACACAAAGCAACAACGTGGCAGGCGCATATCTGGTTTCCAACGTCTCCGCTGAAAGCACTGCGCGCAAAGCTGCCGAATGCGAAGGTTGAATACAACTCTGGTGAAGACCTGGATGCAGCAGCGGCGTTGGCGAAGGACTCTGATGTGGCGATTGTGTTTGCCTATCAGTGGGAATCAGAAGGAATGGACCTGCCGAACCTTTCCCTTCCCGACAATCAGGATGCCTTAATCGAACGTGTGGCAGCAGCCAATCCCCACACGATTGTGGTACTCGAAACCGGGACCGCTGTCACGATGCCGTGGATCAACAAAGTCAGCGGCATCGTGGAAGCATGGTACGCAGGCAGCAGCGGACATCGTGCCCTTGCGAACGTCTTGTTAGGAGAAGTGAATCCCAGCGCAAAGCTCGCCATGACCTTCCCTAAGAGCGAGCAGGACCTTCCGCATCCTGAGATTCCGCCATTGTCGCGGGAAGATGCCGGGCAGGGGACCGGCGCCGTGAACGGTCCAGCACACGCGCAATCGAAATATAGCGTGCATTATGACGAAGGAGTAAAGGTCGGTTATAAGTGGTACGAAGCAGAGCACAAAGAACCGCTCTTTCCCTTTGGATACGGGCTGTCGTACACAACGTATTCTTATTCTGGGTTGAAGACAGACAGCGCACAGAAGATTGTCACTTTCAGCGTAAAGAATACTGGCCAACGCGAAGGCACGGAAATCGCAGAAGTATACGCAATGCTACCCGAGGCCGCCGGGGAACCATTCAAACGGCTCGTAGGCTGGCAGCGCGTTGACCTGAAGCCGGGTGAATCGAAAACAGTCACTGTTACGGTAGATCCGCTCATGCTCTCGATTTTTGACGAGCAGAAAGATGGATGGAGCCTGCTGCCTGGGACTTACAAAATTCTTGCCGGCCCGTCATCGGCAGAAACCCCGCTGCACGGAGCATTTGAGATTCACTGATTCAGAAAGAAAAAAGCCATAGCGGGGAAGCATTCTTCCGCTATGGCTTTTTATCTATAAGCAGCATGAATGCCTTAGCTCCGTCGCCGGTAGCGGATCTCAAATTCATAACCAGGGTTCGAGGGAAACAACTCGACCACGTGCCGCAGGCGTTCCGCCAAAGCAGGAGCGGCAAGGAGCGGATACTCGCGTTCCCGCAGATCCATATAGTCGAAATCCACAGTCAACGAGAGCATGTAGATCGAGATGGCATCGGCAAAAGCTGCCTCGAAGAACTGGTTCTTTGCCTTCTCATCTACCTGACCGGGCGTAGTAGCGCGGCGGCGGTGCTCCCAGGCATCATGGCTGGTTTCACCCCGGACATCAGCCTGCACCTGAGACCAGGCAAGGGCTGAAAAGCTCTCCGGCACTCCGGCTTCGTCCACAAAGTGGCGTCCAACGTTGATGAAGAACTCAAAGGCCAGTGCAAAACGGTCCTGCATGAGGCGGGTAGAAATAAAAATGCACTCGGAATTGCCGAAGCGCACGTTGCGATGACAGATGGCACGGTCGCTGAAGTCAATGGTATATGCCGGGGCGACCAGGGTCGTATCCTCTTCACTAATGGTAAGAGGAACAAAGTAATAAGCACGACGTTTGAGGGCGGCAGCAACACCGGAAGGAACAGCCTGCACGATGCGTTCCAGTTCCTGCGCGGGCAGGTGGGTATCGCCAAACTGCGCGTAACAGACGCCATTCGGGGCCTGAAGAATATGCGTTTCCTGCGCCACTTTCTGGGCGGGCAGCAGCTCTATTTGGGCGATTTCTGCCATAAACTTGTATTCTAGCTGGTTATGGGATCTGCTACACATTTACACAGCGGCAGGATTTCCGAGTTCGGCTTTGTTGCCAGTCTGTTGATGGCTGTTGCACTGGGAATAGCAGCCTTTTTTGCAACCTGCTTTCTGGCCATCTTTGGCATTCTTTTTTATAACGTAGCGGGGCATCATGTGGACTTTGCCAACAGCTATAAATTTTTTGCGCTTCCGGCAGGAGCGGGCGTGCTTGCCATAAGCCTGGTTGTGTTCCTCGGTTTGTGGCTGCGACGGAAGTTTCGCACTGCGTGAACGCTCAAGTCCGGGCCGGAATGGCAGAGGAGTAACTCAGAGTTTTTATGCCTGTAATAACGATTTCGACAGAGACGCTGGCATCGCGCACGCCGAAACAGATACGCCAATGGTGCGTCCAGCTTGAGGCTGGAGACATTCTGTATTTTCCGCAGACGCCGATTCAGCTTTCGCAGAATGATATTGAATTTCTGCTGGGGCAACAACAAACCGACAGTTTGCTGCACAAGAACATCGCCTATAAGCCAAACAAAGATAAACTGAGCGGCGTGGACACCGAGACCGCCGACGCACAGGCGGTGGTGCGGTTGCAGACCATCATGCGGCAGTATTCGCAGAGCGTGGCGGAATTCCTGACGCAGTTCCTTGCGCCGTATAAGGCCAACTGGCAACTTGATTACGCCAGCTTCCGTCCGCAGGAAGAAGAGGGCCGCGATCTTCCGTTACGGCGCCGCAACGATCTTCTGCACACAGATGCATTTCCTACTCGACCGACATATGGCGCACGCATCCTGCGCTTCTTTAACAACATTCATCCATCGCGGACACGCGACTGGGTGGTGAGTGATCCGTTTGCGGAGATGGTGAAACATTTTGCACCACAGCAGATTGCTCCGCATGCAGATGGCCCCTTTGCACGTGTTGCAAAATCACTGGGCCGCGGCATTGGGCTTGGGGCAGTAATTCCGTCTATCAAGCGCTCCCCATATGACGACTTCATGATGCGCTTCCACAATTTTCTGAAAGAGAACCCGCGCTTTCAGTCAGAGTGTCCGAAATACAAGTTCAACTTCCCGCCGGGATCAAGCTGGATGGTCTATACGGACACCGTTCCGCACGCTGTGCTGGCAGGTCGATATGCGTTGGAACAGACATTCCTGGTGCGGCCTGAGGTGCTGGTTGCACCGGAGAGTTCTCCGCTGAAGGTGCTGGAAGCAATTGCCGGAGCAAAGCTGGTGTAACAACAAAAAAACCTGCTTTTCGTCTCGGCTAATGATATTTCGTTGCGGGTCTGTCGGATTTCCTTGCAATCGCAGTAAGAGCAGGCCCTTCCCCTACGCGCTGCGCGCTCCGTTCAGAATAGTGGGCTGATCTTCTCTGTGTGGATGAGAAGACCCGGACAGCTAAAAATAATTTCTGTGTGCATGCGCGGGCCTGAGCTATACTTCTCGCACTTTGGGTGGAGAAGTCATCCGCGGAGTGAATTTTACGGCAGCGCTGCCGGATGGGTTTGTTGTTGTTCCTCCGAACCCCATAATGCAGTACTCCGCTATGATGGCGCAGATGCGCGGCATTCCGCAGCCGTTGAGCATGTTTCTGCTGCTTCCCCCTGGTTCGCAGCTGGGCCAGTTTACGCCTGCCATTGTGGTAGTGGAAGAGCTGGATCAAACAACTGCTCAGGTAGCCATGATGGGAATGCAAAACCTTGAGTCGCCAGATGTGGCGTGGGGACTGGCGCAGTCTTTACAGGTGCAATATGTGTTCAACTTCACGCCACTGCGGCAGATTCCTCTGCAGACCGGCACGGCTTTAGGCAGGGAATTTGACGCGATTGGCATGCCTCCATTTAACGTCACGATCCATGTGCTTGTATTGATGATCCAGGGGTTGCAATCCACCGTGAAGGTGATGGTGATGGTGCAGACACAGCGATGGAGTGAGTTTCTGGCCCCATGTTTGCAGTTTGTTGGAGGCATCAACAACTCTGGCGGAAACCCATTGCCGTCTTCTGTGATTGCTGTGGCAGATCCGAGGCATCCGGACCAGGTGCAATTGAACATCGTCAATCCAAAGACCAGGCAGCAGATGCCGGTGATGTCCGTTCCCACCGGCGCAGTCTACAACGTCACCATTCATATCAATGATCACTCGGTTAATGTGAATGGGAGCATTCAGGGCGCTGGAATCGCAGTAGGCGAGCACAGTCTTGCATCTACCGCAGTCCGCGCAGAAACGGGAGCCAATTTATGACAGACAACAGCGGAACCAGCGGGACCTATGTGGGCGGCGGAATCTCTGGCACAGGCATAGCCGTCGGCGCAGGCGCTTCTGCCAATGCCACGATTGGAAATGCTGCCGACCAGCAGCAGTTAATCAAACTGATTGAAGAACTGAAAGCTGAGATTCAGAAGTCCAGCATACCCGATGCGATGAAAAGCACGATTGTTGAAAGCGTTGTACAACCTATGAGTAAGGACGTGAAGGCCCCGGAAGCGAAGAGCAAGCTGGAGTCAGGGCTTGAGAAGCTGAATCTGCTGGTCAAGGCATCAGGCGCAGCACAGAGTGAGTTGGCCACAATCGGAAACATTGCCGGAACGATTGCGAAATTTTGCGGCATTGCATTTCATACTGTGGCACCGTTCCTTGCTGGCGTGTTATAAGTTACTGCCGAACCCGGGCCGGCCCTGACGAATTTTCTGTGAAAAATTCGGGTCATTGTCCGCCGCTTTTGCCGCAGGATTGATATAGGCCCGCTGCTTTAATGCAGCAAATGGCAGGCCATCTCCGGCAATCTTACCCTCGCGGTATTGTGCCTCATCTCCTTTGCCGTTGAGAAGAATGGTCCAGTTCCGGGGCTGACTCTTCATGGTCTGTAAAGCAAAGATTTCCGTTGTGCAATTGTGTGTTACAGCGTTGTACCACTTAGGGTGGTCATGCAGATAATTTGTAAAGTGAAGATAGTCGAGAAAGAGCGACTGCGCGAAGACCGGAGTTGCAGTGGTGTGGTACAGATACAGATCTTCACCCTGACGGTAATTGGTGCGCAGGCGTACGACATCGCGCTCATCGCCCACGACAGAGATCAGAGTGTACTGGCGGAAGAATCCGCGAATGGCAGAATAATGTTGCCCGACGTGCTTGCGCGCCTCAATTGAAAAGGCGATGTGCTGGCCGTTTCCCAGGTCGAAGCTCAGGATAGTGTGGGCTATCCAGGGTGATCCCCAGTAATCGAGAAACAAATCAATGCCGCGTATTTGGGCCAGGTCTATTTCCCGTGTCGGCCACTGGCAGGTGTAATCGAATTCGGCGCGATAGTCACAATCGCGTGTGTTGTAGATGGTGATGTGCTTACCATTGATCTGAGCATAAGCAAGGCGTGAGACGTCCGGCTGCCAATTGCCGCCGTTGGAGGGCCGGAGCGAAAGCCACCATCCGAGAACGATCAGAAAACATGCAACCACTGACAAGACACGGCGCCAGAAACGGCAGCACCGGAAGATGGCCCAGATGACGGTAGCGAGATAGAGGCCGATTGCAGGCCAGCGAAGCCATGCAATGCGCACGTCGAAAGAAAGCGCCAGCACAGCCCACACAGTAAGCAGGAACAATACAAGATAAATGAGGGCATGCCCAATCCGTTTTCTCATAAAATAACGCTTTACTCCGGGACGAATTCTGTACTACTCCTCTTTCCAGAGCTTGTGCGCGTCAATAAATTGCACAAGTTTGTCTCGGATCGTCTTGTCGTCTGCAACGGAAGGGTGCCAGTGGCATCCGCTGAACTGGAGGTGGTCCATTGGAAGGAATGCGATTTTTGTCTCGCCTTGCGCCTTCATCTGCTGTACCACTTTTTGGGCTTCTGACTCGATCTCGCCATTGGCCATGTCGGTGGCCCAGACAATGATGTAGGCACCAGGGTCTCGCGCGCGAAGGAACTGAAGAAAGTGCAGATATGTTGTCTCGTAATCGGAGTGGAGCTCATCTCTGGTCTTCCACTTTTCGCCGGGATTCAGTGGCGTAGAAAAATCGTTAGTGCCTAACGCAATCACAATGATCTGCGGCTTCCATTCAACGTCGCTGTATTGCTGTTTTTTATCGAAGAGCACATAGGGGTATGCGACGGGTAGTGTATCTGCGGCAAAGCCGTTATAGTTGCGGACGATTCCGCGACCGGAGATGGCGTTGATCTGATAGTCAGCGTGGTAGTGATTGGCAGTAAGCGGACCGAAGTTCTGTGAATTGTCGGTTGTGGCCCAGACTTCATCATTGGTGCAGTCCCGTTTTGGAGAGGTGTTTCCATAGCCAACTGTATGCGAATCGCCAATGAACTCAATCTGACGATGTGGTGTTCGCAGTTGCAGCGCACGTTCACCTGCAGAAATTCCGAAGCCGCCGAAGACGTTTGGCGCGTCCTGGCTCTCTGTAACAACCAGTACTCTGACGTCGTGGCGCCTGTTTTTCAGCCCTGAAAGCCTGTACACGCCAGGTTGTGGCTTACTCAATACCAGAGCGGGATGCCCATCCACCACGACGTGAAGAATTTCGTGGTTCGTTCTCACACGAAGATAGAGTTCAGGCCCCCGAAATGCTGTCTCAAAATAAGTCCCCGGCCACTGGTATACATACTCGTTTGCGCCAGAATGCAGCACTCTTCCGCCGATGATCATAGTCAGCGGGGTCAGCGAAGGCGAAGTCGGGACTTTTTCAAGGAATGGAGTCTGTGCCGAACCAGCCACGCAGAGGCAGGCTGCAAGAATACCTGGAAGGACCCAAATCCGGGGCAGAAAAGCAGTTGTGTTCATGGGGAAATTCAGGATAACGCATTTTGATAAAAGCTGATTTTTATCAAAATTTCAAAGGAAGGCGAAGGCAAAAACC
>DASRBV010000208.1:0-4210 GCA_035653455.1 Pseudacidobacterium sp.
AAGATGAAGCCGGATGGCACGCTCGACTGGACGCCTCCGCCCGGCAGGTGGGCCATTCTGCGCATTGGATATTCGCTGCTTGGCATCACCAATCATCCGGCCACGGCGGAGGCAACCGGACTGGAAGTGGACAAGCTGAACTATGTTTATGTGAAGAACTACATGGACCACTATCTGGATAGCTACAAGGACACGGTCGGTGCGGACATGATGGGCAAGCGCGGCATCGAATACGTGATTACCGATAGCTGGGAGGCAGGATCACAGAACTGGACTGATGACATGCTTGAACAGTTCAAAAAGCGGCGCGGATACGATCCGAGACCGTGGTTGCCTGTGCTCGCTGGGCACATTGTCGAAAGCTCTGAAGCGAGTGATCGCTTTTTGTGGGACTTCCGCAAGACCATCGCTGACCTGATTGCCGATGAGCACTACGGGCAGGTACAGGCTTCCCTTAAAGAGCGCGGCATGGGCCATTACGGAGAGTCGCACGAGAGCGGACGCGCTTTTGTTGCCGATGGCATGGAAGTGAAGAAGCTCAATGACATTCCGATGAGTGCCATGTGGACGCAGGTACCGGGTGTCTACAAAGAGCAGTATGGCTATGATGCAGACGACCGCGAATCAGCGTCTGTAGCGCACATCTATGGGCAGAACATCGCTGCTGCGGAGTCGCTGACGGCCGCGGCTGCGGCGTGGGCGTGGTCTCCGGCGACGCTGAAGCCAGTGGCTGATCAGGAGCTTCTGAATGGAATCAACCGTTTCGTGATTCATGAGTCGGCGCACCAGCCTCTGGTGGGGAAAGCTCCCGGGCTGACACTGGGGCCTTTCGGGCAGTGGTTCAACCGCAATGAGACGTGGGCGGAAGAAGCCGGCCCGTGGGTGGATTACCTTGCACGCAGCAGCTATATGCTCCAGCAGGGGCACTTCGGCGCGGACCTGGTGTACTTCTACGGTGAGGATTCAAACCTGACGGCGATCTTTGCCAACAAATGGCCAGACATTCCCGCAGGCTATGGATTCGACTACATCAACGCCGATGGATTGATTCACGAGCTGGGCGTTTCTGATGGCCGCATTACGACAAAGAGCGGTATGAATTATCGCGTGCTGGGACTGGACCCTTACAGCCGGCATATGTCTTTGCCGGTGCTGCGGGCGATTCATAGGCTGGTAGAAGACGGCGCTGTTGTTGCTGGACCGAAGCCGGTGGATGATCCAAGTCTGGCTGATGATCAGGCGGAGTTTCACAGGCTGGCGGATGAACTCTTCGGCGATGGTACTGGAGTACATCATGTGGGCAAAGGCATTGTCTATGCCGGTGCGCGCATGGCCGATGCTTTTCATGCGCTCAATCTCGCGCCTGATTTCGACTCGACGGGTGCCGAAGGTGAAAATGCCATCCGCTTTGCGCATCGCAGGCTGAGTGATGGCGATATCTATTTTGTGGACAATCAGACCGACCGGCCGCAGAAGATTGAGGCCACCTTCCGTGTGACAGGATATGCGCCTGAACTCTGGTATGCAGAGACAGGCAAATCTCAGCCGGTCTCTTACAAAATTGCGGACGGACGCACGACGGTCCCGTTGCAACTGGAACCGTGGGGTACGGTGTTTGTGGTCTTCCATAAAAAGACGGTCGCGAATTCGCGCACGCTGGCTGATCCGGTCGAGACACAACTGACAACCGTGGAAGGTCCGTGGACGGTCAGCTTCCAGCCGGACCGTGGTGCTCCACCTTCTATCACGCTGAATACACTGTCGTCGTGGAGTGACAATACTGATCCGGGTGTGAAGTATTTCTCCGGCACCGGAACTTACACGAAGACTATTCAGGCGCCGGCAAGTTGGTTCAAAAAGGGCGCATCCATCTGGATAGACCTGGGGGATGTGAAGAACCTGGCTGATGTTTCGGTGAATGGTAAGGATCTGGGCATCGTCTGGCACGGGCCGTTCCGCGTAGACGCGACGCATGCGCTGAAGCCGGGAGCAAACCAGATTCAGGTAAAAGTGACAAACGCATGGGTGAATCGCCTGATTGGCGACCAGCAGCCCAATGCGACAACCAAATATACGTTCACCGATATAAAGCCGTATAAGGCGAATTCACCGCTGCTGCCCTCAGGGTTGCTGGGGCCGGTGCGGGTGTATTCGGTTTTGGAAGCGCGGTAGTCGAGAACGAACCATCACGGAAGCTTACAGCAATCTCCAGCAGCAGGCGGTTCGTCGCTGCTGGAGTCCAGCGCAACTTTCCAGGAACCGTCAGGCTGCTTTTTCCAGATGGTCATGTAGCGGCCTGATGTGGAGACGGTGTTGCCGCTGTGGTCTTTGGCGCGGCCTTCGTAATGTCCCCAGGTAAAGCCCATGTCGCCGGAAGGGGACATCTGGCCGCCCTGTGGTGTCCAGGTGAGCTGATAATCTTTCGGGTCCCATGTGGCCTGGGCGGCGATGGCGGCGCGTCCGCGCACGGGGGCCTTGCCGTTGGCGAGGGCGACGCCATCATCGGAAAACCAGGAGGCGAAGGCCTTGCCGCCGCCTTTGGCGGTGTCCTGCGCAAACTTTGCCTCAAGCTGGAAGAGAAAGGCGACGCCAGGTGAAAGCGTCGGGTCACTGAGCGCGCCTGACATATTGGCGGGCTGTGAGGGTTTGGACAAAGGATCTAGCTGAAGTTGCTGCGCAAATGCCGGTGCGCAAACCATCAGGCAGAGAACGGACCATCGCATTGCAAAAATTACAACCTCCAACTGATTATGCTACGCCGTTTTCCTGACCTGCTCCCCCCTAAACTGCGGTTTATGATCAACATCTTTTACTGTCCTGTCCGTCCTGCCCGTTTGTCTTCCTCATATACTGGAAGCACATGTCACAGCAAGATACATCGCTTCCCAGCCGCGCCGAATTTCTGAAGCTGGCACAAACGCATACGCTTGTGCCGCTCTATCGCACGCTGACTGCCGATCTTGAGACGCCGGTCACGGCTTTTCTGCGCCTTGCTGCCGATGAACCAGAGTGTTTTCTGCTTGAATCTGTCGAGCAGGGTGAAAAGATTGGCCGCTATACCTTTATCGGCATTCGTCCATTTCGCAGAATAGTGTCGCGTGGACGGGAAATCGAGATCACCGAGAACGGGAAGACACGCCGCCTTGAGGGCGACATTTTTGCGCTGACGAAGGAACTGCTCACCAGCCATAGACCAGCGCGCATCGCAGGGCTGCCGCCGTTTACTGCTGGTGCAGTCGGGTTCTTTGCTTACGATGTAGTGCGCCAGATTGAGCGCCTTCCTGAAAAAGCAAAGGACGATCTCGGACTGCCGGATGCCTGCCTGATGTTCTTTCATGAGGTGCTGGCCTTTGATCATGTCCGCAAGGAGATGCTGCTGATTGCCACGGCGGATGTTTCTCAGCAGAAGCCTGAGCAGGCGTACACGGATGCGCTCAGGCGCCTGGGCCGGTTGGAGAAGCGCCTGGCCATACCATTGCCGCGCCTGCGACAGAAAAAAAACGGCGGCAAGCTGAAACTGGAACCGCGCACGCGAAAGCGAAATTTCCTGAAGGCCGTGGAGAAGGCCAAAGAATACATCGCTGCAGGAGACATCTTTCAGGTGGTGCTTTCACAGCGCTTTGATGTGGAAACAGGCGTAGATCCCTTCTCGGTCTATCGCGCGCTGCGCATCGTGAATCCATCGCCATATCTGTATTTTCTGCGCACAGGGCTGAAGAAGCCGGGCGATACGCAGATTGCGGGCTCCTCACCAGAGCTTCTGGTGAGGGTCACTCAGGGAAAGATACAGTACCGCCCGATTGCAGGTACAAAGCCGCGTGGTGAAACGGAAGAAGACGACCGACGGATTGCAGATGAAATGCTGCACGACGAAAAAGAACGCGCCGAGCATGTAATGCTTGTAGACCTTGGCCGCAATGACGTGGGCCGTGTCAGTGAATATGGTTCAGTCCGAGTAAAAGAGCTGATGGTGGTGGAGCGCTATTCGCATGTCATGCACATTGTCAGCGGAATTGAAGGCAGGCTGCGTCCGGAACTCCATGCCGTGGATGCGTTTCGCGCCTGTTTCCCCGCTGGAACATTGAGCGGAGCGCCAAAAGTGCGCGCGATGGAGATCATCGAAGAACTGGAACCGACGCGGCGCGGCATTTATGGCGGAAGCGTATTTTATGCTGACTATTCAGGAAATCTCGATTCGTGCATTGCGATC
>DASRBV010000209.1:0-9015 GCA_035653455.1 Pseudacidobacterium sp.
GGCGATGAGGGGAAGGAGTTCGTATCTCCACATTCCCCACTTGTCATCCTGAGTGGAAAGCGGAGCCGAAGAACATGTTTTTCTCTTTGCACGGCGAAGAAAAACCAGGACAAGCAAAACCTGCGCCAACAGAAACAGCGCTCCCAACGCGGCCAGGTTGAACCACATCAGATGGTCGGCGGCGGGGCCGTGCAGAGAGCCGTCCGGAGGCATCCACCACACGCGGCCTTCGGTAAGAGCTGCTAAATGGAAACCGTGGGCCACGTGCATAGTTTCATTGTCGCTCAGACCTGTTGCTTTTGCTGTTCCCGCACGAGATCAAGAAAGATCCGATGGACGCGGCGGTCTGAAGAAAGCTCAGGATGAAAGGTCGCGGCGAGGATGTTTTTTTCGCGGACGAGAACGGGGAAGCCATCGCGGTCTGCAAGCACTTCGACTCCCGGCCCGGTCTTCACTATGCGTGGCGCTCGGATATAGACCATCTCCAATGGGCCGCCGGGGATTTTGGTTTCAGCTATCTGAATGCTGCTGTCAATCTGCCGCCCATAAGCGTTGCGCTCTACAGTGGCATCGAGAACGGCCAGGCTCTCCTGCGATGGATTGCGAACTTCTTTGGCAAGCAGAATGCATCCGGCGCATGTGCCGAAGGTGGGCTTCTGGCGCACGAAGGCTTGCAGAGCATCAAGGAAGCCATCGCGGGCCAGAAATTTCAGGAATGTCGTAGATTCGCCGCCGGGGATTACAAGACCGTCAATGTTGGCCAGCTCTTCAGGTTTGCGAACAAGGACGGCTTCTGCTCCGGCCTCGCGCAGGGCCTGGGCGTGAGCAGCGTAGTCGCCCTGGATGGCAAGAACTCCGATGCGGAGTTGAGAGGCATTTCCCGATCCTGGAGTCACCCTTTCTTCCTCCGCGCATCTTCCAGAAGTAGCTGCTGGATCAGTTCGGGAGCAGCAAAAAAACTCGTTTCCTGAAGGGCCGCCAAAGCAGTAGGGAGATCTAAGAGGTTGTGATACGAAGCTCTCGTCAGAATACCCAAAGTACCTATGACCTGAACATGAAGCTGTGTGGCGGCCGTTCTCGCCGCCATATCATCTACCAGCAAATAATCTGCGTGCATTTCGCGCGACAGTGTAATTGCTTCCTGTTCACCGGGATCAAGATGGGCTATTGAGAGATTGATATGCGACGGACATGTAACAACTTCAAACCATTCAGGAAGATTGTCCATCCAGGTACGAACCTTCTCAGGGGCTTGCACCTCTCTCAGCTCTTCTACAACTCTCTGGGGAACAAGTACGCGTGAGTAAAGTTGTGGCAACACGTTAACATGCCCAATCTCGATCAAATAATTGATGGGTGAAGTATCTGCGACAACAATCATGCAGAACGCTTCTGCTCATAAGCTGCGGTAATATCTTGTTCAAGGTCCTTCATCGAGTAGTTCAGATGCACCCCATGTTCCTTCAGAAAGGCATGGACCTGCATTCTTGTACTGAACCCGAGTAAACGGCGCACCTGACTTTCAGTAAGACTGCCCGCCCTGTAGCCCTCCAGAGCCAATGCTTCCAGTGCTGCCCGAGAAAGATCGGAGTACTGTGCCTGAAGAACAGTGCCGACGTCGTCAGGAACCTGTAAATCAAAATGCATATTCATGGTGTCTCCTCAGTCGCCCTGCTACCAACCTCTGGTTTGCAGCAATTGCTCCTGTTCAATGGCTGCTACCGCAAGACCTTTCATGGTTCCAGTCACCTGCTCGGAGGCCTCGGCGACAATCTTCGGGTCGTTGTAGTGTGTGGTTGCGATGACAATCGCCCTTGCGCGGGAAACGGCCTCAGCGCGCTCTTCCGGATTGTTCTCAACATCGAGCGGAGTGGCGCGTTCTTTCATGAAAATTCCCGAGCCGACAAAGACCGACTCTGCCCCAAGCTGCATCATCAGGGCAGCGTCTGCAGGAGTGGCAATGCCTCCGGCGGAGAAGTTGGGAACAGGCAACTTGCCGTTTTTTGCCACCATACGGACCAGTTCGTAGGGAGCACGCAGTTCCTTGGCGGCGACGTACAGCTCATCGTCACGGAGCACGGTGAGCGAGCGGATATCGCTGGTGATCTGGCGCATGTGCTTGACGGCGTGGACGACGTCGCCGGTTCCTGCCTCTCCCTTGGTACGGATCATGGCAGCGCCTTCCGCAATGCGGCGAAGTGCCTCGCCAAGGTCGCGCGCGCCGCAGACGAACGGCGTGGTGAATGCGTGCTTATCAATGTGGTTCGCTTCGTCGGCAGGCGTCAGCACTTCGGACTCGTCAATGAAGTCTACGCCAATCTCCTGCAATACCTGGGCTTCTGCAAAATGCCCGATGCGGGCCTTCGCCATGACCGGAATGGAGACGGCGGCCATGATCTCCTTAATGAGCTTTGGATTGGCCATGCGGGCCACGCCGCCTTCGGCGCGAATCATGGCAGGGACGCGTTCGAGCGCCATGACGGAGACGGCCCCGGCTTCTTCTGCGATGCGGGCCTGCTCGACGTTCATCACGTCCATAATGACGCCGCCTTTCAACATCTCGGCGAGGCCGACCTTGAGGCGAAGACTGGTGGTGGAAGTGCCGTTATTTGCGTACTGCTCTGTCATGGTTTCCCTCATACCGCAACGCGAGGAGGTATATGGCGTGCGGAGAAAATTGTTCTGAACTTATTAGTTTAGCAGTTTTGATAGACCACGTTCATGCACGAAGTTGTGCCAGCTTGTTGTGGTCCACAACAATAAATAAGGCCTTGCTGCGAGCAAGGATCGTGCCAGATGCATCCTGAATTTCCGCTTCACAAAAATTCCTGCGGCCCTGATGTGAGCTGCGCCGCGCAGTCAATGTAAGCGGTTGTTTCAGTGGAACAGGGCGCAGATATTCAACTTCTATCTGGTGTGTCATCGCTGTGGTTCCATGGACGCGATTGGCTTTGCTCATGGCCTCATCAAGAAGCGTAGCGATGATGCCTCCATGGGCATGTCCGGGAGGGCCTTCAAAACGCTGCGCCAGCCGCACGTGGCAGACAATCTGCTGGTCCGCATCCACATAGAACCTGAGCCGCAGGCCGGACCGGTTTTCTGGTCCGCAGCCAAAGCAGCGGTTGAGTGCTCCGTGTGCAAGCGGGGTGAGGGTCTTGGTATTCATGCCGTTTGGAGTGCTTCCAGAAAGATGTTGCGGTCCACGTTGCCGCCCGTAAGAACAAAGCCAACCCGCTTTCCGGCAATGGATTCGCGTTCTTTCAGTAGTCCTGCCAGCGCCGCAGCGGCAGCGCCTTCTGCAATATTGTGCGTGTCTTCATAAATGGCCTGCATAGCTGCTCCAATTTCCGGCTCTGAGACTTCCACGATGCGGTCAACATGGGCAAGGATCACTTCCAATGCTTCAGGAACCGGCACGCGGCAGGAAAGTCCATCGGCAAGACGGGAGTTTGCCGCATGTGAGATGGGCCTTTTTTCACGAAAAGAAAGAGCATATGCGGGGGCTTGTGCGTCAACTATGCCGACGATCTTCGTCCTGGGCCTGAACGCGTTGCGAACGGCAACGACCCCGCAGATAGACGAGCCGAGGCCAATTGGCACGTAAATCGTGTCAAGCTCTGGAGTATTGCTTAGCATCTCGTAAGCGTAAGTTGCTGTGCCATGTACCAGTAATGGATGGAATGATGGCACCAGGTGCAGCCCATCTGTCTTTGCGAGGGACGTTGCATATTCCAGCGATGCCTGAAAATCATCGCCATGCTCAATGAGTTTTGCTCCGAGCGCCTGCATCGCGCGGTTTTTCGAGGTGCTGTTTCCGTGCGGTACAACGATCGTCGCCGTAAGCCCTGCGCGGGCCGCGGCCAATGCAACCCCCTGTCCATGGTTGCCGCGGGTAGCAGCGATGACTCCTTTGACGGATGGATGGTCTTTCCTGAGCCAATCTATGTAGACCATGGCCCCGCGCAGTTTAAAGGCACCGACAGGAGAGTGGTTCTCATGCTTGACCCATACTTCTGCTCCCGCGCGCGCATTCAGCAGCGGCCAGGTGTATTGCGGGGTAGGAGGCATAACTGTTCGGACGGGCTGAGTAGCGGCGTGGATTTCCTCAAGGGACGGTAGTTGCATGAAAGAATGTCTCCCGATGGTGGAATATTGAATAGATGCGGTCATCTGTGGCAAGGACGTAGTTATTTCCGCCAGGTAAGTTTTTGTGCGGACCAGTCCTCATCTACTGCGCAGGTCTTATACCCGGAAAAGCCATTATCATGTGCCAGCGCAAGAATGTCTTTCTGATTGAAGTCCGTGCGCAAGGCCCCGCTCTGTTTGGGATAAACGATCCAGAAGCTGGCTGATCCCGGCATCTGCGCGGCTGCGCACTCAAAAGCAGCGTCCAGCTCGTATGCCGTACGAACGACGAAAAGTACAAGCAGGGTCTGTGCTGAAATGCGCTCTTCGTATACGACGGACAATCTTTCAGCCAATCCGATGACGTCACCAAGAATGGCGACCGGCATGTCCGGCTTGATGTCGAATTTACGTGCCAGTACGGAGCCATGAACTACGGTTTCGCCGCGCCGCCTTGGGCGAACAGGGCGGGCTGGCTGCTGGACCAAAGCTCTTTCAATTCCGGAGCGGGTGGTTTTCCATGAGCAATAGACCGCATCCGGAATTTCGGCCCGGACCAGAGATACTTTCTCTTCTGACCCTCCTGCAAAGACGAGTGGAATGTGCCGTGTAGAAGGGCTGTTGCGCAGAACAATGGCGGCTTCGCGCCCGTAAGCCGGTTTGGCATCCAGGTCAACCACGATGGCCGATGGAGCAGCCTTGCTAATCTTTCCGATCATGCCGGAACCGCGGCTGATGACAAGGGCCACGCGGACATTTGCGCTTTCCAGCAGCCGCTTGTGTTCGCGGGCAAAGTCTGCGTTCCATGAAATGAGGGCGACGGAAAGTTTGAGCGGCATAGGGCGATATAATCAAGATAATTATGGCGGATTTGCAAATTCTGGACGCGCCGCAGAAAACACCGGTCAGCGCGCGCCCCAAAACCTTCTACCTGGAAACCTTTGGCTGCCAGATGAATGTGCATGACTCAGAAAAGGTCATTGGCACGCTGGTACAGCAGGGTTACCGGCAGGTGGAAACAGAAGAGGATGCCGACCTCATCCTCTACAACACCTGCTCTATCCGCGATAAAGCGGAGCAGAAGGTCTTTCACCGTCTGAATGATTTCAAAAAGCTGACCGACCAGGGCAAGCGCTTTGGTGTCCTGGGATGTGTGGCCCAGCAGGAAGGCGAGCACATTTTTGAGCGCGCGCCCCATGTTTCGCTGGTGGCCGGATCTGCGTCATATCGCAAATTGCCGGAAATGTTGGTCCGTCTGGAACTCGGCGACAAAAAAATTACCGGGCTTGACGATCGCCAGACTGACGAGACGTTTGAGACAGAATTTACCGTCCGTTCAAACCCGCACCGGGGATATATCACCATCATCGAGGGCTGCGATAAGTTCTGCGCCTACTGCGTCGTTCCATTTACGCGCGGAAAAGAGCGCAGCCGGACTTCAAACTCCGTTCTCGCCGAGGCCCGGCGCATGGCTGATGCCGGGTATACCGAGGTCCAGCTACTTGGGCAGAATGTAAATTCTTACCGCGACCCGGAAGGGAAGAAGTCGTTCGCCGAATTGCTGGCGGCTGTGGGCCAGGTCCCTGGTATTCGCCGTGTGCGCTTTACAACCTCGCATCCCCGCGACTTTACCCGCGACATTGTTGAGGCGATTGACGCCGTGCCCACGCTCTGCGACCACGTGCATCTGCCCGTGCAAAGCGGTTCTTCACATGTGCTGAAACTGATGCAGCGGGAGTACACGCGCGAGTGGTATCTGGAGCGCATCTCATGGATCAAGGCAGCAAAGCGCCAGATCAGTATGACGACAGACATCATCGTCGGTTTTCCTGGAGAAACTCCGGAGGACTTTGAGCAAACCATTACGCTTCTGCATGAAGTGCAGTACGACGGCGTGTTTGCCTTCAAGTATTCGCCGCGTCCTAATACTCCGGCACTTTCCATGCCGGATTCGATTCCGGACGAAGTGAAATCGCAGCGGTTGCAGATTTTGCTGGACCGGCAGCGCGAGATCCAGCGCGCTAACTATAGCAAGCATATAGGGCAGGTTCTTGAAGTTATGGTTGAAGGCTACAACCAGGCCCGCGGACAGGTAGTCGGGCGCACGTCACAGAACAAGACGTTGAACTTTACATCGAGCCAGCCTATTCTTCCTGCGGCGGGCAGCTATCTGCCTGTACGGGTGACAAAAAGCTTTCCGAACAGTCTGGTGGGAGAGGCGGTCGCGTAACAAGGAGGAACATCCAGATGGAAATCGAGATGAAAATCCGCGGCCTGATGGTGGATCCGTCTACCAATGCTCCCATCGTCATCCTGAAAGATGTACAGGGCGATACAGTGCTCCCAATCTGGGTTGGCCTCTATGAAGCCAACGCCATTGCGTTGGAAGTCGAAAAGGCGACCACGCCGCGACCGATGACGCACGACCTGCTGAAGAACGTTGTTCAGGGCTTGAACGCATCATTGCAGCGCGTGGTGGTTACAGAACTGAAGGACGACACCTTCTATGCTGTGCTTTGGCTGGAGCAGGACGGCGAGACCATCACGATAGATTGCCGTCCGTCCGATGCGTTGGCCCTTGCTCTGCGCGCAGACTGCCCCATCTATGTAAATGAAGAAGTGCTGCGTGTGGCAAAAGTCATTCCTAATCCCGCAGATCAGGCGACGCAGGAGGAGTTGCGTCGCTGGCTGGAAAACCTCAACGACGAGGATCTGGGCCGCTACAAAATGTAACTGGTCTTTTGCCCTTCGAAATGGAGTAAAGTGTCCCTGATGGGCACGCCCCATGAGTCTACGCCGCATTGGAAAGCTTTTTGCAGCCAACAACGTGGGACAGGCGATCACTGTCCTCACTCAACTGCTTTTGCCGCCCGCCTTTCTGCATAGTTTTGGCGTAAGCCTCTATGGGCAGTGGCTGGCGTTGAGCGCGGCAATTTCTTATCTTGTTACCTTTAATTACGGCCTGCAAACCTATACCAGCATGCAGATGACGATCCACTATAACCGTGGAGAGTTGCAGGAAGCTCGGGAAATCCAGTCGGCAGGGTTGAGGATTTTATTCGGGGCGCTCGCATTATTCAGCGCCATGCTGCTGGTCATCTTTGTCATTCCGATCAACTCCTGGTTGCATCTGACGATTCCGCAACGGGAGGCCCAATGGACGCTTTACATCCTGGGCTGTCAGATTGTAGCCGGAATGATTGGCGGGTTCTTTGTCAACAGTTATATGGTCATCGGCATTCCGCATCGTGGACAGAACCTGGCCAATCTGTATCAGGCGCTGGTGCTGTTTGCGCAAGTGGCTCTGGTGTTAAAACATGCTTCGTTTCCAGCCATAGCCGGGGCACAGCTTGTGCTCAGCCTCACAAGTTCGATCTATTTGTGGATAGATGTTGCCTGCCTTGCTCCTGATATCCGCCCCACGTTGCGTTACTGGAAAAAAGGATCTCTGGGGGCCATCCTGAAACCCTGCGGTCATTATGCTTTGCTATATTCTTCCAACATTCTGGCTTATCAAATGCCGACCATCCTTATGCAGCGCCTGCTGGGGCCTGCTTCAGTAGTAGTTTTCAGCGTGACACGGACAATCTATTCGATGACCAGAAGAATCCTGAACCTTCTGACAAATTCGATTGGTCCGGAAATTACGATCACATTTGGCCAGCAAAACTGGCGCAAGCTGCACAAACTGTATGAATTTTCTGAGCGGGTCATTCTGCTGTTGATTGCTCCTATCACCTTCGGCTCCATGCTGGCGACCCCACTTCTGCTTCAGGTATGGCTGCACAAAGGGAATCTTTACCAGCCTGCACTCTGCATATTGCTGGGGTGCACCGTTTCTATCCAGAGCATTAAGGAGCACAAATATCAGTTCCAGTTTTCCAGCAACAAAGTGCGCGAGATTTCATATATGACGGTCATCGCTTACTCCGTGCAACTGCTGGTGGCCGTTCCCATGATGATCTGGTTAAGATTGAACGGATTCACTTTTACCTGGCTTGTCACTGAGACAATCCAACTTTTCTATCTGTTGCATTTGAATACAAGGCTTTTTGGAGACCATGCGCGGGTGGACCGCGCTCCCGTGTATCAGCTTTTGGGTGTGATGGCTGTGGGATGCGTTGTCTTCTTCTGGCCTGTTTTTCACATTGCGGAGTTTTCTTATCTGGTGCAGGGTGTAGTTGCAGTAGTAGCTGCTTTATTGATGCTGGCCGTATGCTACCGGCTCTTTCAGGTGGATGAAGTACGGTCGCTTCTGTGGGAAAAAGTCAGCAAACGCCTGCCTGCATTTGCTTCGAAACGGTAGGAGCAGCAGTGCGGGTCTGTTCAGAAGTACGGTCAGCCACAACAGGCCTTCAGCTTCATTCCGCCTTTACCGGGAGCGCCTTTTCCAGTCTGATGTCATTGGAGGATGCTCCAACTCTAATCTGGACCGTATCGTCTTCCACAATAAAACGGTGTTGTTTTTCATCCCAGTAAGCAAGGTCCTGTGCTTTCAGTGGCAGACTGATGGTCTTTGTCTCCCCAGGCTGTATGGAGATTCGCTGGAAGCCTTTCAGCTCCTCAATTGGACGCTCTACCTTAGAGCCAAGATGGGTCACATAAAGCTGGACGACTTCATCTCCGGCGCGTCTGCCTGTATTTGTCACATCCACAGTTACAGTTATGGGGCCGGCTTTCTTCAGCACAGGAGAACTCAGGCGCAGGTTGCTGTATTTGAAGGTTGTATAGCTAAGGCCGTATCCGAAAGCATAGAGCGGCCTGGTCTTCAGATACATGTAAGTACGTCCGTGGCGGATGTCGTAGTCCATCATGGGCGGAAGCTGGTCCATGGAGGCGACCCAGGTCTGTGTCAGGCGTCCTGCAGGGTTGTAGTCACCAAAGAGAACG
>DASRBV010000210.1:0-2232 GCA_035653455.1 Pseudacidobacterium sp.
GAACGCCTGCCACGAAAAGAACACCATCGCCAACGCGCTCTTCGGCGCCAAGCCGCTCGATCCGGCAAAGATGTACGACGAGTACGCAAGGGCCGCCGAGCAGATTGCTCCTTTTGTGACCGACACGGCGGCGCTGCTGAACAAGACCATTGCTGAAGGCGGCAGCGTGATGTTTGAAGGCGCGCAAGGCACGATGCTCGACATTGACCACGGAACGTATCCCTTCGTCACGTCCTCGTCGGCCACCGCGGGGGGAGCAGTCACCGGAACGGGTGTCGGGCCGACCAAGATTGGCACTGTCATTGGCGTCACCAAAGCCTATGTAACACGCGTAGGCGAGGGACCGTTCCCGACAGAAATCTTTGATGGGGCGGGTGAAACGCTTCGTGCGCGTGGACAGGAGTTTGGCGCGGTGACAGGGCGTCCCCGGCGCTGTGGATGGCTTGACCTTCCGCTGCTGCGCTACTCGAACCAGATCAATGGGACCGAGTGGCTGGTGGTCACCAAGCTCGACGTGCTCGATGCTCTCGAAGAAATCCCGGTATGCACCGGATACAAAATCAATGGCAAGTTGGTGGACACCATGCCTGCCGATGTCCGCGGCCTTGAGGCCATCGAGCCGGTTTACACGAAACTGAAGGGCTGGGCATCTTCGACTGAAGGCATCACGGAATTCGAAAAGCTGCCAAAGCTGGCGCAAGAGTATCTGCACTTCCTTGAAAAAGAATCCGGCGCAAAGACGGGGATGATCTCCACTGGTCCTGACCGCGACCAGACGATGCTGTTGCCGGAGTTCGCAACTGCGCTGAAAGAAATACGCTCGTAATCATGAATGTCTACCCGAGGGTGCGGTTGTGGCACATAAAGCAGGCACATCCGATGCGGACAACGGCCTGGCCCATGCCACAAACGATATTGGATTGATTTCATTGCCGGGCGGACGAAAACTCGCCATTGCTGTTTTTATTACCGGTTCGACGGCCGGCGATGCAACGCGCGAAGGCATGATTGCCCGGATGGCGCAGGCGGCTTATGAGTCTGCTGTTGCTGCTTCGAGAAAATGGCCCCTTCCCTCCACACAGGTTTTATCGTACTTTCAGGCATAGATATGGTCAGTTTTACAGTTCGAATGCGTTTTGCCGAGAAAGACCGCGAGAAGATCGCCGAAATTCTGAGAGAACTTGCTCCGGCCTCACGCCAGGAGCCTGGCTGCGTCACCTACGTCCCTCACTGGGTAGATGGGGACGCCTGCACGGTGCTCATTTATGAGCAATATAAAGACGAAGCTGCACTGGAGGCGCACCGGGCGACTCCGCACTTTCAGCAATATGCCATCGGCGGGCTGTACCAGATGATGCTGGAGCGGTCGGTGGAAAATCTGGTTGCTATGATCTGAACCTTTAGGAGCACCACAGAAGCTGCGCGCTCTGCGTCCAAGAAAATATGTTGGCCGGTTTCCATCCAGTCCGCCGGATTCCGCATTCAGGGCCAGAAATGGCCTGTCTGGGCTTTCTTTTTGACTCGCGGCGCAGAACCGGACTAACATCCGATACGCACATGCGCAGACACTTCCGCGTCCGTACCCCGCTTTCAGCAATGAATGGCGCAGGTTTTTTGCTGTTTCTTCTGGCGCTTTCGGGACTGGCTGTGGCACGGCCGGCATTTGCTTCTCTGCCGCACCGGGGCGGGCACGAGCTGCACAAAGAGATCGAAGCCCTGGAAATGCAGTGGCGCCAGGCACAGCTAAACAACGATGTAGGATTAATGGACCGCCTGCTTGCCGAAGACTACATCGGCATCAGCGCGAATGGCACCATCGAAACGAAAGCTGAAGCGCTCGCCCTCCGCCGCGCCGGGACGCTGCACATCACCACGCTCGATCTGAATGACCTGAAAGTACGCATCTATGGGGACACTGCGGTTGTGACCTCGCGCGCCTATGTGACGGGAACAAACGGATCAAGCAACATCAGCGGACAGTACCGCTATACCCGCGTCTACAACCGCAGGTTCGGGCAGTGGAAGATCGTCAGCTTTGAAGCCAGCCGCATGCACGACGTAGGCGAGCGGGAAAAGCACTGATGGTGGCCTAAAACGGCCTGGCGCCCGAAACTACCGCTGCCTGACCCGACCGCTGCACCCATCTGCCGTTGTGTTTTTCCAGATAAATCCACTCCCCCTGGCTGCATACATTTCCGCACCAGTCGAGTTGATAGACCAGTGCGGCCCTCC
>DASRBV010000211.1:0-7597 GCA_035653455.1 Pseudacidobacterium sp.
CACGTCCGCGGTGGAGCTCCGCAATCGCCAATGCGGAGATAAACAGCATCAGAAACCAGGTCCATTTTCCCCGCCCTGAAAGTGGGGGGCCAGTCATTATTCCTGCCGCAGAAGCAGAGCGGGAAATTGTGGTAATCGTGAGCGTGACCCGCGATTGTGTGGTTCCATCCAGAGTCACCTGTGGCGAAGTAAAGGAACACTCCGCCCCAGCCGGCAGACCAACACAACTCAGCGCGACCGCACCATTGAATCCGCCGATGGGCGTGATTGCTAATGGATAGGAGGCCGGCAGTCCTGCTGTAACTGTGAACGAAGACGGCAGGGCCGATAGTGAGAATCCGCTGGGGCCACAACCCAGCAGCACACTGGCCTGCCCGCTGAGACGGCTGGCACTTGCCGGGGTGATTCCATTTGTAGACGAGACCTGTTGCAAATAAAGGCCAAGAGCGTTGTCTCCCGCCTGAGCATTGCCCTGCTCAAAGAACTGCAATGCTGAATTCAGCAGGGAGAGCAGGGTATTGCGAAGCGAAGTGTCGCTGATCTTTGCTCCTTGCGTCGCAGTGATCAGAGTCTGCGTAAAACCGACTGCATCCAGAGTGACGCTGGTGATCGTGCTGGCCTGGACTGCTGGCGAGTTGGCAGTCCACGCCTTTGCATAAAGAGTATGGATGCCGCATGTGTCTGGAGCAAAAGAGGTCCAGTGATAATAGTTCCTCCCAGGATCCATATATACGATCTTCTGTGTGTCCAGCAATGTTCCATTGTGGGCGGGGTCTCCGTCGTAATAAGCAATGTTGACGGATTTTACCGGTGCGCCTGTTGCTTGCAGGCTGGCCTCGATTTTCGTGTTCTGTTCCAGTTGCACATGAGGGTCAGCAGTAATGGCAATGCTTTGCAGTGCCCCTCCGCCCTGTATTGCTCCTGATAACATGCCTGCCGGAGTAATAAAGAAAGGAGCATGCACCGGGTACATGCCAACGTTGTTACTGTAGTTTTCGACATGCACCTGTGTAATTTGCGTAACGCCTGGATCGGGAATAGTTGTCAGCCCGTGGTCCTGCATCTCAGCAACAAGGTTTCCGCTGTTGTCCTGCATCCAGACCACAACCCAGAAGACCATATGAACATTGCCGTTTTTGGTGGCCGGAAATTTAACAGGCTGAAAATCTACGCTCGTGGTCTGCCAGTTGGGCATGTCGCTGTTGCCGTTGTCATTGAAGCCGGCAATGAATGGAATAATCTGGTCCTGTCCAATCTGAAAACTGTCTCCGCACAAATTGCCTGCATTGCATTCCTGTCCGGTCTTCCAGTCCCTACAGCTCGCTTCCTGGTTCTCGTGGTTGTTGTCGCTGGAACTGCAATAAAGCTGGCCGTAGAAGCGCACGTGGACAGGAGCAGTTGTATCTACCAGACTGTAGTTGTAGACGCGAGTGGTCAGGGTCAGATCATCACTGGCGCCGGCCATGGCAAGATTTGGCCCTGAGTTAAGCGTAAGGGGGGCTTTGCTGATGAAGAAACCCTTCATGTGATAAAACTGCTGCTGCACCGGAGATGTATTGCCGGAAAAATCTGGCTGATTCAGGCTGACCGTTCGTGTAGCTTTGTTCCATTTCCAGCGCTCAGGGTGATTGAGAGCAACATCCGGTTTCGTATAAACATTCTGCCACCATGCAGCATTGTTGCCATTTGCAGGCTCATACGGGTCGGCGACATACGCAGTGAACAGCGGCCCGATGGTGGCAACAGCAACCTGTTGCCCTTGATCGGGATCAGTCACAGGGATACAACTCTTCGCCACTCCCTGCTTAGCAGCGCCACATGCATTCTCACCTGGAGTATAGTTTTTGTTCTCGAGACCAAAGATGTACTGGCTGAATCCATAGCTGCAACAACCGCTCGTATCTTCAAAACCAGGTATGTTCAGAGTAACTCCGCTGGAAGAACTCAAAGAAAGCGTAGATTCGTTCAAAGTATCAAGCGAAGTATGGGCGTTAATGTCCGTATTGAAATTTATATCGGCAGAATCTATGCCTCCTACTCCCATGCCTTCGGAATAGCTCATGGAAATTTCATCGGAAAAGGAACTGGTTGAGCCACTGGTCTGGCTTTGAACGCTGGATTTGCTCCATGTGGTGTTAAAGCTCGATTCCGAAGTACCGAAGCTGGCCCAGGGCGGATTAATCGAGCTCAGTGAATCGAGGGAATCCGTGAACCGTTTTTCCAGTTGCGATTTGCTCCACGGATAAGAGAGCAGATTACCTGGTTCATGGACTGGCTGATACCACTCCTGTTTAGCACTGTCACCCAGCCAGTACTGGACATGATCAGGAACAGAAAATTCCACGTAGGTACGATTGTCAGGACAATCTGCATTATTGGAACCGCATCCCAGCACCGGGTAGTAGTAGACGTTCACATCTTTTTGTGTCCAACGAAGATAATCGCTGAAGCCGGTCGTTACATTCAGGCTATTGGACCACCCGGAATAGGTATCGTAGGCTTTTTTTACGGTTTCATCATGAGCAGTTTTCGTTGTGTTTGTAAAGCTGCCACTCGCGTTCTCCAGACCATCATTAAATGAAAAACTTGCTCCTTCGGACACCTTCACGGAAACGCCCCAGCTTGTGGTGCTGGATTGGACCGCAGAACTCTTTGTGCCACTATCGAAATTAAAGAGAGTGGCGAAAGGTTTTCCATAAGAAGGTTCCACACTGGGAAGCACGGAAACATTCACCAGGCATGGATCATTCGAGTCAGTGCAATTCTGAAAAGATGGAGCATAGGGCGGATTAACACCATAAGGCTTGATCCAGTCAGCATGCATAGGCGGCATGGCCAGGACAACATCAGGCTGGATCTGCGATGTTACCCTGACGATCGTGGGCGATCCCAGACGCAGAGAGCGACCCTGAATATCAGCAGGAACGAGAAAATTCTGCCCTGGCGGATCATTGGTAATGCTCGTAAAATCCATCCCTGGTCCCAGCGGCACTCCGGAATCATATCCGCTTACCTGTTTGAGCCAGTTTGTCCTGTGGTCTACAGGTACATGGAATGGCATGGGCGCGTTAACATCAAAAATGTTGATGTGAGGAGTCAGAAAAAGACCAAAGTCATAAGCCACCACTTCATAGGTCTCAATCTGTAACTTTGAACTGTGCGCACCCGAATCCTGGTTATCAAAGTTCCCAACCCACAGGTTTTGTAGCTGAGTATATGCGGCGTCAAACTCTCGCTCTGTCTCCGATTCCCAGTCGAACTGGTCCAGGGTGCCATCATTTACGAAAGTGCCGATCTCAATGTAACTTGCGCCATCATTAGTCCGAATGCCGAGGACCAGTTGTTCGTTTGTTTGTTGTGGCCAATTGACAAGGGGCGCAGCCTGCGCAAGTGCGCCGCTGGCCCCATGGTAATCAGGAAACCGGAAGAACGGGGTCTCTGGCGAGGGACTTGACTGTGGCACAACCTGGGCGGTGAAGGTCCCGCTGGGGGCCCCATTATTGTTGTAATTTGGCGTGATCTGGATGGGGATTACGCTATATCCGCAAGGCACGTCATTCGAGCAGCCGCCTGTGTGGACGCCTGAAATCGAATAGATCTGCCCAAAGACAACCAGATCGGCATTGTTGATACCGTTGGGAGAGCAAGGATTGCCAGTCGCCCCGCACTGACGGAAACGTCCGGCAACGAGCGTTACCCGATTAGAGAGCATGGTGACCGCAGCCCCATTCAGTCCGGTCAGCTTTACGGTCAGAGGCTGGTTGTTGTTGCTGGGGTCGGGCACTGGACTGATCTGGAGAGTTTTCGGATCCACCTGATAGAAAGCGATGTTTTGATGATCAGCCAACAACATTGCGATCTCGTCTCGTCCGTCGCCATTAAAATCGCCAACCGCGATAACGCGGCTGCCTGCTGCGAGCGGCAGCGGCTCAGAGTTGCCGTAAAATTCAGGGCCCTCCGTGAGCGAACCCGTTGTCTTTGGGTCGGCAGCGGTCAGCACCTTCATTCCCCATTGGGTCGAGTTGTTGAAAAGGCAGAGATAAAAGACCAGTGGATCAGCAAGTCCATCGCCATTGAAATCGCCCATAACAATCTGTGTGAAGATCGTGCCGTATGGGCGAAAACTGGTGTTCAACCGTGTTGTGTTCGCAGATCTGGTTTGCGGATCGAAGAGGGTAATCTGCCAGGCAGGATTGTAGTCATCAATCGCATGAAGTACGGCGATGGTATCCGTGTTGGTGTTATACATCCTCCCTGCTGCTTCTGACGCCGCAAATGTAGTCCTTGGATCGAACGCGGTCCCGGAAGAAGTAGATACACCAATCGTTGTAGTTTGCGAGTTGCCAAGATGGGAGTTGTTGGTATCATAACTCACAACCGATGTAGTAGTCGTTTGGTAGTCCTGTTTGACCTGCAGCAATACCATATCGTCATTTTGGAGAAGGTATTTCATTCCTCCCGTGACATCGGTGACTCCGGACATATCATGTGCGCCGCTATCGGATGTCTGTGCGTGGGCCGCGGGACACAGCATCCAGACGAAAAGTGCATGTATGGCCAGCTTTCCGACAAACTGAAGGTAAGAGGGGCAACTTTCCCAAGTCAGTCTCATATCTCCTCCAAGGCAGGGTCCCTGCATCGGCACAGTTTAAGTGGCTTATAAAGTATGTGTTTTTAGCCATTTCCGCGAAGGATGATACCCGCGGAGAGCCAAATAAGATCGGGGGACATAAGTGCCTCAAATACTATGGAGAAGGGGAAAAAAGAGAAGTTACATCATGTTACACAGCATGCGTAACTTCTCTCCGAAGAGGCAAAATTTTATAGAAATTTAAATTACTTACGTTGTAACATAGGGGCGCGACTTGACTCGTAGATAAAAGGAACTTTGCTGAACGGCTGCCCCCATGTCGCGCGCGGAAGAAATACGGGCCCAACTTGAACGGATTCTGACATCCCCGGAATTCCATTCCTCCCAGCGCCTGAGCCGGCTGCTCCAATATCTCGTGGAAGAATTCCTTGTCTGTCCTGCAAAAACCATCAGCGAATATCAGCTCGGCTTTGAAGTGTTTGAGCGGTCCACCGATTTTGATCCTCAGGTAGATTCTGTTGTGCGTGTACAAGTAGCCCGATTGAGACAAAAGCTGGCGCAATATTATGCGGAAGAAGGAAGGATTGACCGCATTCTCATCGAGGTCCCCCGCGGCGGATATGCGGTTAGCGTAACTTTCCGTGAAATTTCACAACCTACTCTCCCTCTCGATTCTGATTCCAAACCGCATCGGCCGCTGTTTCCTCGTTTTGGATGGATTGCCGGAATCATGGTGCTGCTGGCATTCACAGCATTTGCTATCTTCCGCTGGCCGGTGGTGCAGGAAGCGAAGTCGTCGTCAGAAGCGACAGTTGTCCCCTTCACGTCTGATCCGGGATTACAGGACGACGCAGCTTTTTCTCCGGATGGAACATCTGTGGCCTTTAGCCAATCAAGCGAAGGCGGGCGAGAAATCTTTATTAAACAAATTCGAAATGGGCAAACCAGCCAGCTTACCCATGATAAGGGTATTGATATCAATCCCGCATGGTCGCCGGACGGATCAGCGATCGCCTACTATCGAGTGAAACAGGATGGCGGCGAATTCGTGATTGTGCCGCTTCAGGGCGGAGCAACACGTGTGGCAGGGGATTCCTGGGTGGGGATTCCAGGTACTGCGACCGCTTCCAGTTCCATGCCCGATGCTGGTCCCGCATGGACCAAGGACGGCAATCACCTGGTCATTGCTGACAAAAACGGAAATGGTGGAAAAGATTGCTTATTCGTTCTCAACATACAGGATGGTACGCGCAGACTATTAACTTCACCCCCGGTAACAGAAATAGGAGACGGCTCACCTGCGGTGTCGCCGGATGGAAAAACTGTCGCATTTATTCGCAAGGCCACATCGTATGGTTTAGGAGATCTTTTTCTTGTGCCGCTCGAAGGCGGCCAACCCCGCCGCATGACCTTCGATAATGCCGACATGAATGGAGCAGCCTGGACTGCGGATGGCCGCCAGATCATCTTTTCGTCTAACCGCGGAGGGAGTCATCGTCTGTGGCGAATTGATATGGCAACTGGCCAGGTCGCCTCATTTGCAGCATCAGGGCTGAATTCACTGCGCCCCGCGATTGACCCTACCGGGGACCGCCTGATCTATACCGAATGGACCACCAATACCAACATTTGGAGGTTCGATCTGAAAGCGCCTCTTCCAGAGAGAAAAGGAACGGTATGGATCCAGTCCACGCTGCATCAGGACAGCTTGCAATATTCATCCGACGGAAGGCATATCGCATTCATTTCCGACCGTTCGGGATTCTGGGAACTCTGGATGGCCGATGCTGATGGAGAAAACATGCGCCAGTTGACCCACTTTGGCGGGCCACAGGCTGGCAGTCCGCAGTGGTCTCCCGATGGAAAAGAAATCGCATTTGATCTTCGCGGAGACGGGGTCTCGAATATTTTTGTAGTGGATGTAAGTACAGGAACCATCCGGCAGGTTACACATGATAGTTCTGACACAATGGTCCCGAAATGGGCCAGCGATGGACGGTCTCTTTACGTTGCATCGCGAAGGACCGGACAACTCCAGATATGGAAAATCTCTTTGGACGGGTCGCTATGGACCCAACTGACGCGCAATGGAGGCATGGACGGACTGGAAGTCCCAGGAAAGGATGAATTGGTATATACGCTACTTGAGAGTCCGGGATTCTGGATTCTGGATCTCCGGACAGGCAAAGAGTCGGTCATTCCTGCGCTGGCAAACGTCAGAAGTTACCGCTACTGGGCGCTCTCGCCTGATGGTATTTACTACGTTTCAGGGAACAACAAAAACACACGGTACCCGGTAAATTTTTACGATTTCACAACGCATCACATCACTCCCATTTTTGAAATCGAACGCCCTCTTTACAGCGGCACTCCAAGTCTCTCTGTTTCGCCCGATGGGCATTACCTTGCCTATGCTCAAGTAGATTCGTTCCATGCCAACCTAGTGCTTGCAGAAAACTGGTAGATTCAGAATGCCTCGGCCCGGGTGCTGCCCACTTCGAGTGGATTACCAGATGAAGCCGCCTGTGGATTGGGCCTGATAAAGTAACCATGCTCTGGTTCAAAAATCGTGGCGCCATGGTTTACATCCTCTGCCATGTACAATCAGACAGTAAGACTTGCAGCGTCTATGACACAGCAGGCAGACAAAGTAGAAGAAGTGCAGGTGGCGGCCGAGGCCATTCCTGCGGCGTGGTTGAAAACGGAGCTGGCGCGTCATCCCCAACGCCCGTATCCAATGGACTTTATCAAAAGCATCTTCACTGACTTCAGCGAGATCCATGGCGACCGTGCCTTTGGCGACGATCCGGCGATGTGCTGCGGAATGGCGCGCTTTGATGGGGAAGAAGTCATGGTCATCGGCAACCTGAAAGGGCGCACGGTGAAGGAGCGCGTTCAGCGTAAATTCGGCTCGCCCGAGCCGGAAGGGTACCGCAAGGCGCTTCGCGCCATGAGAATGGCGGAAAAATTTGGCCGTCCGGTCTTCACTTTTATTGATCTGGCCGG
>DASRBV010000212.1:0-4916 GCA_035653455.1 Pseudacidobacterium sp.
AGATCTGTGGCCACCTTTTCTGCATCTTCGTCAGAATGGAGGTCCCCCAGAACCACAGTAAATTCTTCGCCCCCGGTACGGGCCACCGTGTCTGATTCACGCAGCCGTTTCTTCAGACGGCCTGCTACTTCCTGAAGGCAGATATCGCCCACCGCGTGGCCGTAGGTGTCATTGATTTGTTTGAACCTGTCAAGATCAATACACAAAATGGCGGCTTTCTGATTGTGGCGTGCAGCGCTTTCCAGGGTGTGCCGGAGCCGCTGTTCCAGGTGGAAGCGGTTCGGCAGGTTTGTCAGCGAATCATGGTTTGCCCGGTGCTCCAGTTGTTCATAAAGGCGCTGCTTTTCCGTTACATCAATAATCATGCAGAACCGCGCTTTGCGCCCGGCAAATTCTATGAAGTGAGAGGAAATGTCTGCGTAAAACCTGCTGCCATCTTTTCTCCGGTTCTTCCACGGACCGGTTGTCCTCACTGCCTCTCCCGGCCGGCTGGACATGACCTTTTGTGCTTCAGAGCGGTCTGCCATCTCAATCAGATCAAGTGCATTGAGGGAAAGAAATTCTTCGCGGGAATATCCGTATTGCGCAAGGGCCGCGTCATTGACGCGCAGGACCCTGGAAGACCCTGGATCATAAATAAACATCGGGTGCGGATTGCTGTCGAACAGCAATTGATACTGTTCGCGCTGCGTTTCAGCATCTACAATCTGTTCCTCCAGCAAAGTAAGAATCATGCCGAACTCGACGAAGTACTTCGGCACGTTCCAGAGATTTGGGGAAATCACGAGATGCGGAAAGAAATGGTCTGTAAATAAGCCTGCCGGAAAAACCATTGCCCATGCTACAAGTCCCACTGAGGCCGTGATGACGCCGACGGAAACACGCCGGAAATCTTCCCGGAAAAGGACGGCATTCATGAGAAATATCTGCGTGAGGACGGCATTTAATCCGAGTTCGGGCCGTCCGTGGTCTATCAGAATCAGCAGCCACGTGCCGCAGGCGATGGCAATCAAGTTGTTGGCCCAGAGGACCTTCTTTCTTTTCCTGGCAAAGCGCGAACCTGCCCAAATTACAGCACATTCGCTGGTATTGACCAGAAGAACCAGGGGCGCAACCCGAAGGTAATCAAAAGAAACCAGGAAGATGTAAATAAGCGCAGGGATGCTGGAAATGGCCCCGATTAAGAAGAGATGCCGCTTTGACAGGCGCGTGACTGTAGATGCCAGAAGAAAACAGGCCCCGGACAGGACCAGTCCGGCTGTACTGATTGCGCCCTGCACGCATTGCCAGAGATAGGTGCTGGGATGGGGTTCCAGTGCAGCAAAATGGAACAGCACAAATATCCAGCCGGCTATCCAGAACAGCAGACGGGGAGACGTCCGCTTGCGGTGAATCATGCCGAAGAGCAGCACCAGCAGGCCCAGGATCAGAATGTCTTGCCAGGTGTTTTGCATCGGTGCGCTCTCTATTATTTATTCATCGGCGAACAACGGAACTGCGTGCGAAGAAAGTCGCAAAAAAGCACAGCAAGAACAGGAAAAGGAACGCACTGACCAATGCACAAGATTCTTAAACGTCCGTGCTTATTCTTTATATGCTTACTTAGATGGTGGGCAGTGCAGGGCTCGAACCTGCGACCTCCTGCTTGTAAGGCAGGCGCTCTGACCAACTGAGCTAACCGCCCAGGGAAGATAACCCCTTCCTTTCCTGGGGCCAGACATCAAGGCTTTTTTATTCTATCAGGAACCCGGCGTAAAAGCTGCTCCAATGCGCTGATAAACTGGGGCTTGTGCGCCGCCTGATCGTCAACGCAGATGACTTTGGTCTTACTTCGGGAATTAACCGGGCCGTTACCGAGTTACACTCGGCACGCGCGTTGTCCTCGGCCACGCTGATGGCCACTGCGGAAGCGGCCCCATTCTTTCAGGCTGTAGGAGAAACCAGAAATCAACCCTCGCTTGGCGTCGGCTGCCACATCGTATTGGTGGATGGCACCCCTTTGTTACCTCCATCGCAGGTCCCTTCGCTTGTAGACGGCGCTGAATTTCGCCCGAAGCTCGGCGCATTCGTCACCGACCTGCTGCTCGGGCGCATCGCTGAAGCAGACATCGAAGCCGAGGCCGTGGCGCAGATACGCAAATTGCAGCAGGCAGGCGTTCCCGTTACACATCTGGACACGCACAAACACACACACACCTTTCCACGCGTGCTGCTGCCTTTGCTCCGCGCTGCACAGCAATGCGGCGTGAAAGCCATTCGCAACCCATTTGAACCGGATTGGGCCTTGAACGCGACTGCCAATGCGGGCCATGTGCGCAAGATGCAGGTACGGCTGCTGCGTTCGCAAAGCCGTGCTTTTGCGCAGCAGGTCAACCGCGCAGGGCTTGTAACAACGGACGGCGCCATCGGCGTGCTGGCGACCGGGACACTCGATACACAGACGGTCCAAAACCTTCTGGCGGCGTTGCCGGAAGGAACCTGGGAGCTGGTCTGCCATCCGGGATACAATGATGCCGACCTGAAGAAGCAGCGGACGCGGCTCCTTGAATCCCGTGAAGTGGAACGGACGGCGCTGCTTGAAACGGTTCCTGCGGCCCAAGTGGAGCTCGTTCATTTTGGGCAACTGAGTCCCTGAAGCCGTGTGGATACTCCGCACAAGCGCAGCATTGTGAAAAGACGTGAGTGTTTTGAATCCAATACGAAAGCTCTACCGTCCAATCCGGTAATCGCATGAAAATTGGAATCACCTGCTATCCCACGTACGGCGGCAGCGGCGTAGTCGCCACGGAACTTGGCATTGAGCTTGCCCGCGCTGGCCACCAGGTGCATTTCATTACCTATTCACAGCCTTTCCGGTTGACCGGGCGCGAAGAAGGCATCTGCTACCACGAGGTGCCGGTCTCGAATTATCCGCTGTTTGAGTATCCGCCGTATGACCTCGCGCTGGCCTCGCGCATGGCCGAAGTGGCAGAGTATTACGGCCTTGATCTGCTTCATGTGCACTATGCGATTCCGCATTCAGTCAGTGCTTTGCTGGCGCGGCAGATGCTTGCCACCCGCGGACGCCACCTGCCCTTTGTGACGACGCTGCATGGCACAGACATTACGCTTGTCGGCCTGGACCGCTCTTATCTGCCGATCACGCAGTTTTCCATCGAAGAAAGCGATGGGATCACTTCCATTTCGCAATATCTAAAAGACCGTACGATCAAGGAGTTCAAGACAAAAAATGAAATTGAGGTCATCCCCAATTTCGTGAACTGCGATGTCTATGTGCCATTACCCGGGGAAATCCGGCAGGAAGAGCGGGCGCGCTATGCGGCCCCTGGCGAGAAACTTCTGATCCATCTGTCCAATTTCCGTCCGGTCAAGCGGGTCACCGACGCAATCGAAGTCTTTTCCCGCATACACAAGCATGTGCCTGCGCATCTTCTGCTGGTGGGCGATGGACCAGACCGCTCCGCCGCTGAATGGCTGGCCTTGCGCAAGGGAATCCAGGACCGCGTGCATTTTCTGGGTAAGCAGGAGAGCGTGAATGAACTTCTCCCTCTTGCCGATCTCATGCTGATGCCCAGCGAGCTTGAGTCCTTCGGCCTGGCAGCACTGGAAGCCATGGCCTGCCGTGTTCCTGCGATTGCTACAAAAGTAGGAGGAGTGCCCGAACTCATCGAGGATGGTGTAAACGGCAGACTCTTTCCGGTGGGCCATGTCGAAGCGATGGCAGAGGCCGCAATCGAGCTGCTCTCCAGCCCGGAAAAGCTGGACACCATGGCCACAGCTGCGCGCCAGACTGCGCAAAAGCGCTTCTGCTCTACAAAAATCATCCCGATGTACGAGGACTTTTACGAACGCGTATTGGAGCGCGCTGGCATTGCCGCCGGCCCGGTTTCGCCTTCTTCGTAATTTGCCGCAGGCATTTCCATCGTGACCAGCGTTCCGCGCCCTGGACGGCTGGTGACGTCGAACCTGGCCACGTCCCCGAAAAGCACTTCGAGCCGCTCCCGCACATTGTTCATGCCAATACCTGTTCCCTGACGCAGGACTCCGCTGGAGTGGAAACGCCCAGGCGCGATGCCAACTCCATCGTCCTCTACTTCGATCAGCAGTTTTCCTCCATCGAGCTTGCTGCGAATGGTGATGGTTCCCCCGCTGATGCGCGGCTCGAGTCCATGCTTGATGCTGTTTTCGATCAATGGCTGCAGAATCATGCTGGGCACAGGCAGGTCGAGCGTGTCGGGATCAATTTCCTTCACTACCTTCAGCTTGTCCGCTCCAAAACGCACTACTTCAATGCCGAGGTAATCATCGGTGAAGCTGAGTTCGTCGCGCAGCAGGATATAAGAATCATGCTCTCTGAGCAGCGCGCGCAGGATGTTTGCCAGCTTCACAATCAATTCACGCGCTTGCTCCGGGCGAAATCGCACCAGCGAAGCAATCGAGTTCAGGGTATTAAAGAGAAAGTGGGGATTAATCTGGCGCTGCAATGCGTCCAGCCGTGCTTCCAGCAGCAACCGTTTCTGCTCTTCGAGTTTCTGCTCGATACGAATGGCGTTCCATATCTTAAGCGGGATACCCACCACCATGGCTGAACACGCCCACACCGCGACCCGTATCATCCATGAAGGCCCAACCAGTGCAAAAAGACGGTCGGGATACATGGTTGCGAGCCAGCCGCGGGAGATTTCCAATCCAACGATCAGCGCCAGCAACAATACCTGACGGTCAAAGCGCGGCTTACGCAGGTTGCGCCGTACCCAGCGATAGATGCTGAGGTCCACAAACGGCGAGAATGACCAGACTTCTTCCTTCTCAACAAACTTTCCATACATTCCGGCAATCGCGCCCACGGCCAGATTGAACGGAAGGCTCAGGTATTCATGGTGCAGCATGGCGGGAAGCGAAAGCATCGCGCCCCC